>NZ_JAHWGL010000199.1 GCF_019334315.1 Hymenobacter profundi | reverse complement strand
ATGACCACTGTTCTCACGTGATAAGGTCCTTCGCAAGCTCAGGATGACAACCCTCCTACCCTCCTACCCTTACTTCCCCATCGTTTTCTTCAGCAGCTTACGGGGAGGTACGATGAAGATTTCCAGGCTGGCGTAGGGAGCGCCGCCCAGCGTGTTGTCGATGATACGGGGGCGGGTACCGGCCCGAAACAGGCTGAAACCGCGGTTGCCATCGTAATCGAAGCCGTTGAAGGAGGCGTTGTAGCGGTAGCCACCTTCAATGCCAAACCACAGGAAATCGTAGATTTCACGCTCCAGGCGCAGACGGGGCCTAAACTCGGTTTCGCGAATGATGAGGGTCGTGAGGTTGTTGTTGGGTAGGGGCTCGCGCAGTTTGATATTGTAGTTGAGGCCATCCACGGAGTAGCCGCCCAGCAGCAGGGTTTTCTCGTTCACGTTGTACCGAAACGTGACGCGGGCCGGAAACAGCGACTCCACGCCCCAATGCTCGTTCCAGGTGCGGTTGTAGAGAATAACCGGGTAGATGCTCTGTCGCCCGAAGGTGTAGCTCAGCTGCGCCCCAATGCCCCAGGCAAACCGCGCACTGCGCTTCCAGCCGTAGATAAACTCACCCGACATTTTCAGGTAGTCGTTGAAGCTCAGGTCGCTGCTCTCGGAGGTGTAGTCGCCGTTCAGCTCGCCCTTCACGCGGGCCAAGTACCAATGCACCTCATCAATGGGGCGAATGGCGGCCAGCTGAGCGCCCAGGGTTTTCAGGCCCTTATCTTCCAGGTTGCGGTAGAAGGGTGAGGCATCGGGGTTCTTGAACTGAAACTCCTCGCGGTCGTAGTTCACGCCCAAAATCACCTTCAGGTGTGGGTGGTTCCACAGCGGCGCGTAGGCTTTGATGAAGGCTCGACTGTTTTTAGTGACGGTAGTCTTCGTGTTCACGTCGGCTACCCCCTCCGTGTTGCTTTTGGTCTTGGTCGTGATCTGGAAGTCGCTCAGACGTTCGATGTGGGCCACAATCCCTTTGCTGGGTCCCATCCCAATAACCGATGGCACAGCAAACTCGCGGGCTTCAGCCTCCTGTCCTACCTCGCTTATCCCAACACTATCGGAGGGGGCGGGGGCAGGAACGGGGTATACAGGCGTGCGCGGCGGCACTTCCTGCGCAACGGCGAAATGAAATCCCAGGCTTAGCCCCACGCTCAACAGCGTCGCCTTAGCCGGTAATTTCAGAGAATAGAGTAGCGTCATGTACGCGAAAATGAGCGTGTCCTACAAAAGAAAAGACGTTAAGTGTTGCTCTTAACGTCTTTTCCCGAAAAAGGGTACTGGTTGTTTCTGATTGTCATCCTGAACGCAGTGAAGGACCTTCTCAAGCCAGAACGAGTCGTTGCTACGCTAGCCGTTCTGGC
>NZ_JAHWGL010000198.1 GCF_019334315.1 Hymenobacter profundi | reverse complement strand
TGTGTCGTCCTGAAATAAGTTGACCGTTTGAAGTTAGTCCGCCACTGCGTTGACCGCTTTTTGGGTAATCCTAAGATAGCTCATTTTGCGCTTACTGGCACGGGTGGTTTGTAGTAGTTTTTCCATCGTCTTTCCAACGGCCCCCAACTGCCGTGGGCCTCGTTGGGGCTCTGCATGTCGCAGCTCAGATGCGGCCGTTTATAGTTGTAGAGAAAGACGGCTTGCTCGAGATGTTGCGCCGCTTCTCCCAGTGAATGAACCGGTTGCTGGCTCAGATACTCTTGCTTGAGAATACCGTTGACGCGCTCGGCGATGGCATTTTCCAGCGGATCAGAGTTCTCCGTCATGCTCACCTGGATGTGATAGGGAGCCAGGACCTCTAAGTATTCTTGACTACAATACTGAATGCCGCGGTCGCTGTGGTGAATTAAGTCCCGCCCCGCCCGTTTACTGATTTGCTGCAGGGCCATCTCCAAAGCGCGGCGCGCGTGCACCGTGGCTAGCGTCTCGGCCACGGCGAAGCCCATGATACGCCGCGAGTAGGCGTCGGTCAGCAGCGAGATGTACAGACAGCCCGCCTGGGTGAACCAGTACGTGATATCGGCCACCCAAACCTGGTTCGGTCGCAGCGGAGTCAGCTCCCGGATCAGGTTCGGGTATTTGCGGAAGCGATGGCGGGAAAAGGTCGTCAAGGCTTTCCGGCGGCGCTTGCGAATCAGTAAGTTATGCGCCGCTAGCAGCGAGAATAGGGCATCCCGGCCCATCTTGATGCCTTGCTCGCGCAAGCCCTGTTCCAACAGGCTGTAGAGCTTGCGCCCCCCAATGCGGGGATGCTCTTGGCGCACCTTCGCCACCTGCTCGAGCACATACTGCTCGCGCTCCTGGCTGCTCCACTGCCGCATTTCGTGCTGATAATAGGCCTGCCGACTAAACCCAAGTACGCCACTGATCCGCCGCAGGCAAAAGTGCGGACAGCTTACTCGCAAGAGCTGGACTACTTGGTAGCGGACTTTTTTTCGATGCTCAGGCCCAGCTCCTGCTCGGCCACCCGGATCACGTTTTTGTAGTAGAGCACCTGCAACTCGGCTTGCTCGAGCTGTTGTTGCAACTGCTTGACCTGTCCGGTGAGCGCATCGGCATGCTGCACCACGTGCTCGACCAGCGTGGTGGGCGGCTTTTTTCGATTGTCTTCCATGGCGTGGGTACGAGCCTGCTCTTCCTGGCGGACACGTTCCAGCCACTTGGTCACGGTCGAGCGGGTGAGCACCTGGTACTTGCTCATCGCCGACTCAATCGTGTGGCGGCCGCAGTTAATCTCCTCGACCATCTGACGCATTTTCAGCTCATGCGCCTGCTTGCGAAACAAAAACAAGTGTTCCATCTGACTGAAATTGATGGTCAACCTATTTTAGGACGAGACAC
>NZ_JAHWGL010000197.1 GCF_019334315.1 Hymenobacter profundi | reverse complement strand
CCCGCGCATCCGCCATGTTATCAAACAGTTGGGCCTCAAAGGCGGTGAGCTGCGCGTAGAACGTCGCATTTGAGCTATCCGCCAGGGTTTCCGGGGTGGTAATCATGGCGAAGTAGCGTAGTCCAGCCCGGGCCGCACTGGGCGCCCATTCATTTAGCACCCACTCCATCGAGTGGTCCCAGGGCCCCCGTACGGAACGCGTATCGTTAAGTACGCAAGAAAAACCCGCTTTTGCCAAGGCGTCAACGTAGGCCTTTGCCCCAACTTTGATGTTCTCAGCTGTCAAATACCCTTGCCAGTCGGTGAAAATCCAGCGGTTTTCCGTGTCCGTCTCAATTGTAAGATAGACTTTACCCAAGGCTGATTTGTATTCTTTTACCATGCCACAAAGGAAGCATTAATCTCCTTCACTGTCTTGTTCGTTGGCCCAGTCCTCTAATAGCATTTTGAACTGGTCAGCAGATAGTCTATTAGTCTGAAAATGAGCAATTAGTGTTTGAAGCCTTTGTGGGACTGGTTGTCCTAGTTGCTGAGAGATGTTCTCGGCTAGTTGGCCTGCCATTCTCATGCGAAAGGCATCACGTGAGCTTATTTCGGTCTTTTTCATTGTCGCTTATTCAGAGCGGTCTAATTCGCGTAGCGTGTCGAAAGGAGTAAAACCAAATTCAAGCTGCTGCTTCCCTTTTTCCACTAACTTCTTCTTAATGTAGCTCTTAGCGAAGGTAAGTCGATTGCCATTAAACATGACAATGGGGTTGATGAAATACAGGCTGGATTCGGTGCTACGAGCAATAATATCAGCTTCTAACAACTCGCCTAACCCACTGATTACGTTTGCTTTGGACTTATATCCTGTAAACTCCATGCATTGAGATAGCATAAAGTGAATGGTGCCTTTGCCCGGTTCTAGTTGATGACAAACATATTCGAAGACCTTTTTGCCTCTTGCGCTTAGGCCACTGCGCATAGCTAAACCATCATGGTAAATCTTGGTGAATTGCCCCTGGTCTACTTCAATCTCCCGAATGAAAGTAGCACTAGCATGTTGCTCTCCTAGGCTATCTACGACCATTAAGCTGGCGTCCCCTCCACTGCCCTTTCTAGGGCGTATGGTCTGACGCTTTACACTAACCTTCATCTCTGCTATGGTCTGTTCCAAGAACGGATTTTGCTTATTCGAAGGGTAGTCTGTGAGTTTCTTGTACCAATCAGGAGAAGCCATAAAAGCATGAATTTTGAGCGTTAAGTAAAACGTAAAGTTTTACCTGATGAGGGCAAAAGTAAAACTTTTGGTTGTATCTTCTTAAAACTTATAGTTTTATTTTAACCGCCTACAAGTAAAACTATAAGTTTTACTTGTAGGCTTTTTTTAGTGAACTCAGTAGATGGATTTATAAAAAAAATACAATTATTTTTTTGGTGAGAGTTTTAACTTCTAAAACAGATGTTTTAGAAGTTAAAACTCCAACCTTCATAACTAAC
>NZ_JAHWGL010000196.1 GCF_019334315.1 Hymenobacter profundi | reverse complement strand
AGGGCCAGGCTCACCACTCGTTTGGGCAAGTGCTTGAGCAGCTTTTTGAGGTTGTAGGCAATGGCGCTAAGCAACATGGTTTTGTGCGCTGCCGCTCGTCCTTTCGTGCCGACCCGCCGCAAACCATACTGCTGGAGCAGGTTGCCGAACACGGGCTCTGCCACACGCGGCGCATGTGCTGGCCTTGCCGGCTGCGCTGTCGGTGCCAGGCCCGTCGATAGGCCCCATTGAAGGCCGAGCGCACGAGTTGCTTGGAGTCGACCTTCGGTACGCAAGTAGCTTTGAGCGGGCAGGCCTGGCAGTCAGCGTAGGAAGCGCGGTAGCGCTTCATCCAGACCCCGTCGGCGGTGGGCCGATACTTGTGAAAGGGCAGCGGCTTATCGGCCCGGCAGCGGTACTCGTCACGGTCGAGTTGATAGGTAAACCCTTCGATCACGGGTTTGTAGGCGCCAAACACGGGGATCCAGGGCGTGATGCCGCGGTGCTCCAGGAAGGCATAGTTGAAGCCGTTCGAGTAGCCCGTATCCGCGACTAGCTCGCGCAGTTGCAACTCGTTGTGGCGCAGGCGCGCCTGTAAGTGCTCGACTAAGCCGGGCAGGTGCAGGCTATCGCGGGAGTCGGCGAAATCCGCTTGCACGTGCGTGATGACACCTTGAGCGGTGTCCACGGCTAGGCTACAGAGGTAATTGAGCGCACGCGCTTTGCCGGGCTTAACGGAGATGCGCGCTTCGGGGTCGGCCGGACTGTAGTGCGTTTTGTTGCTCAGCAGGCGGGCTTTGGCGTGGTGGGCGCCCAGGCCCCCAGGGGAGGCGCGCCGCTTGGCTTGCCGGGCGGCCTCGTAGCGGAGCTGATGGGCGGGAGCCGAGCGTAGGGGGGGCCGCGACAGGCGTGTTCGCCCGGGGCTGCCCCACCACCAGCAGGGTCGGGGTGGGCAGCGGGCCGACCGGCTTTTCGCACAGGCGATCGAGCGAGGCATTGGCTTTACGGGCGCCGAATCGACGGCCTGCGTATCGCCCGCGACGAGCCCGGCGGCTACGCACTGGGCAAAGACCTAGTCGAACAGGTGCTCAAACACCGCCGCGGGGTACAGCTGCCGGGTGCGGCTGATGGTCGAGTGCCAGGGCAGGTCCTCGTCCACTTCGTAGCCCAGAAAGTAGAGGATATCCAGGCGCAGGGCACAGTGCTCAATCAGGCGCCGGTCGCTAACCAGGTTCTCCAACCGACCCACCAGCACCAACTTCAAGAAGACCACCGGGTCAAGCGAGGGCTGACCGGTGTGGCTGTACACCGCGCGGGTCTGCTGGTAGAGAAAGTCCCAATCCAGCAGCTCGCGGAGGCGGCGATAGAGATTGTGGCGTGTCACGTGCTCGGAGAGGCGAAACTGCGTGATGGCCTAATCGGAGAAGTGCTTGTGGCCCTGCATATCCTTTCTACGATTAGCCTATCAAGTAGGTAGTTCTGCAACAGCCACGGTGAATTGTCAGATGTTATAGGGCTT
>NZ_JAHWGL010000195.1 GCF_019334315.1 Hymenobacter profundi | reverse complement strand
GCTTCGCTCAGCATGACGGGCTGATGAAATAGACCACCCCACCCCATGCCCAAGTCCTTATTTGATAAAATCTGGGAGGCCCACGTAGTCAAAACCGTGGGCGATTTGTCGGTGTTTTACATCGACCGCCACCTGATTCACGAAGTAACCAGCCCGCAGGCTTTCGACGAAATCGAGGCGCGCGGGCTGCCGCTTTTCCGGCAGCAGCAGATTGTAGCCACCGCCGACCACAACGTGCCTACCCTCAATCAGCACCTACCCATTCAGGAGCCGCTCAGCCGCTCGCAGGTAGATAAGCTGACGGAGAACTGCGCCAAGTACGGCGTAGAGCTGTACGGCCTAGGCCACGAGCGCCAAGGCATTGTGCACGTCATCGGGCCGGAACTGGGCCTCACCCAGCCGGGCATGACCATCGTGTGCGGCGACAGCCACACGTCTACCCACGGCGCGTTTGGCGCTATTGCCTTCGGAATTGGCACCAGCCAGGTGGCGCAGGTGATGGCCTCGCAGTGCCTGCTCATCGACCGGCCCAAGCGCATGCGCATCTCCGTAGACGGCGACCTGCGCCTGGGGGTAGGCGCCAAAGACCTAATTCTCTACGTGATTTCGCAGCTGGGCACCGGCGGCGGCACGGGCTACTTTGTGGAGTACGCGGGCAGCGCCGTGCGCAGTCTGAGCATGGAAGGCCGCATGACGGTCTGCAACATGAGCATCGAAATGGGTGCCCGCGGCGGCATGATTGCCCCCGACCAGACCACCTTCGACTACCTGCAAGGCCGCCCCTACGCGCCTCAGGGCGAGCAGTGGGAGCAGGCCGTGGCCTACTGGCAGACGCTCTACTCCGAAGACGGCGCCGAGTTTGAGGCCGAGCACCACTTCGACGCCGCCAACATTACACCCATGATTACCTACGGCACCAATCCCGGCATGGGCATTCCGCTAGGCGGCACCATTCCGCTGAATGTGGTGCCGAGCGAAGCCGCTGGCTTCAGCAAATCGTTGCAGTACATGGGCCTGGCGCCGGGCGAGTCGTTGCTGGGTAAACCCATTGACTACGTGTTTATTGGCAGCTGCACCAACTCCCGCATCGAGGACCTGCGCACCGTGGCAGCCTACGTGCAGGGCAAGCACAAAGCGCCCCACGTGGAGGCCATCATCGTGCCCGGCTCCAAGCAGGTAGAAAAGCAGGCGAAAGAGGAAGGCTTAGATAAAATTCTGGCCGCAGCCGGTTTCGAGTTGCGTGAGCCAGGGTGCAGCGCCTGCTTGGCCATGAACGAAGACAAGATTCCGGCTGGCGCCTATTGCGTGTCTACCTCCAACCGCAACTTCGAAGGCCGCCAGGGTCCCGGCGCCCGCACGCTGCTGGCCTCGCCGCTGGTAGCGGCCATTGCAGCCGTAGAAGGTAAAATCAGCGCCGTTCCTGCGTATGCCGAGCTAGAGCTGGTAGGCGGGTAAGTAGCTTACCCACTTGTTTGCCCACCTGTCATCCTGAGCTTGCGAAGGACCTT
>NZ_JAHWGL010000194.1 GCF_019334315.1 Hymenobacter profundi | reverse complement strand
GTGCCCAAGACCGCATCACTGTTATCCGCGCCACGCAGGGCGGGTAGGGGCGCGTCTGTCATCCTGAGCGCAGCGAAAGACCTTCTCACGGGAGAACGACCTTGCGTGAGATAGTCACTATCTCCCGTGAGAAGGTCCTTCGCTGCGCTCAGGATGACAAACAGACAGGTAACCGTCAACCATCCCAGATTTTATGAAAAAAGACCAGGCACCCCAGCAAACGCTGGTGGAGCGCCAGCCGCTCACCGGCTCGCGCAAACTCTACGTTCCCGGCCAGCTCTACCCCCACATTCGGGTGGCGATGCGCGAAATCATGCTGAGCGACACCAAGCGCCAGTTCGATTTCATGAATCCCACGGAGCAGAACCCGCCCGTGACGGTGTACGACACCAGCGGCCCCTACACTGACCCCAACGTGGAAATCGACCTGAAAAAAGGCCTGCCACGCCTGCGCGAAGAGTGGATTTTGGGTAGGGAAGATGTGGAAACGTTACCCGGCACCTCGTCGGACTACGGGCAGCAGCGCGCCGCCGATACCACGCTAGACCACCTGCGCTTCGAGCACATCCGGCCGCCGTTACGCGCCAAGGCGGGCCGCAACGTGTCGCAGATGCACTATGCTAGGCAGGGCATCATCACGCCCGAAATGGAGTACATCGCCATTCGGGAAAACCAGCGCATCGATCAGCTAGCCGCCGATGATGCGCTACGGGTGCAGCACCCCGGCCATAGCTTTGGCGCTAATACACCAAAGGGGCACATTACGCCGGAGTTTGTGCGCCAGGAGGTAGCGGCGGGTAGGGCCGTGATTCCCTGCAACATCAACCACCCCGAAAGCGAGCCGATGATTATTGGGCGCAACTTCCTGGTGAAAATCAACACCAACATCGGCAACTCGGCCGTGACGTCGAGCATTGAGGAAGAGGTAGATAAGGCCGTGTGGAGCTGCCGCTGGGGCGGCGATACGCTGATGGACCTGAGCACCGGCAAGAACATCCACGAAACCCGCGAGTGGATTATCCGCAACTGTCCGGTGCCGGTGGGTACGGTGCCCATTTATCAGGCCTTGGAGAAGGTGAACGGCAAGGCCGAGGACCTGACCTGGGAGTTGTTCCGCGATACGCTCATCGAGCAGGCCGAGCAGGGCGTGGACTACTTCACCATCCACGCCGGGGTGCGCCTACCCTACATTCCGATGACCGCCAAGCGCGTGACCGGCATCGTGTCGCGCGGCGGTTCGATTATGGCGAAGTGGTGCCTGGCCCACCACGAAGAGAGCTTCCTCTACACGCACTTCGAGGAAATCTGCGAAATTATGAAGGCTTACGACGTGGCCTTCTCGCTGGGCGACGGCCTGCGTCCCGGTTCTATTGCTGATGCCAACGACGCAGCGCAGTTCGCGGAGCTGGAAACCTTGGGTGAGCTAACCAAAATTGCCTGGGCGCACGATGTGCAGGTAATGATTGAAGGCCCCGGCCACGTGCCCATGCATCTGATTAAGGAGAACATGGACAAGCAGTTGAAGGAGTGCCACGAGGCGCCTTTCTACACCCTCGGCCCGCTGACCACCGACATTGCCCCCGGTTACGACCACATCACCTCGGCCATTGGCGCGGCCATGATTGGCTGGTTCGGCACGGCCATGCTTTGCTACGTGACGCCTAAGGAACACCTCGGCCTACCCAACAAGCAGGACGTGAAGGACGGCGTGATTGCCTACAAGATTGCCGCCCACGCCGCCGACCTCGCCAAAGGCCACCCGGGAGCCCAGTACCGCGACAACGCCCTGAGTAAAGCTCGCTTCGAATTCCGCTGGGAAGACCAGTTCAACCTAAGCCTGGACCCCGACACCGCCCGCGAGTACCACGACGAAACCCTACCCGCCGACGGCGCCAAAGTGGCGCACTTCTGCTCCATGTGCGGCCCGCATTTCTGCTCCATGAAAATCACGCAGGAAGTCCGCGACTTCGCCGCCAAGCAAGACCTCACCGCCGCTGAGGCTTTGACGAAAGGCATGGTGGAAAAGTCGCGGGAGTTCGTGGAGAAGGGTAGTGAGATTTATCTGTAACTAAAAACCATCTGTCATCCTGAGCTTGCGAAGGACCTTATCACGTGTGAACGACGAAATAGAACGTCATGTCGAGCGGAGTGAGAC
>NZ_JAHWGL010000193.1 GCF_019334315.1 Hymenobacter profundi | reverse complement strand
CGAAAAACACGTATCTTGCAGAGCCTGGAGCATAGTTTCGGGTTGGGTCGTCTGTCATCCTGACGAAGGAAGGACCTGATGGAGATAGTAACGAGTATCGTGCCCGCGGTTCCTTCTGCTGTCATAAGGTCCTTCCTTCGTCAGGATGACAGACGCCTTCGTTTCCCAACAAAATAGGTTGAAAACCTTGCAAACGCAAACCCAGCACGAGTACGACCAGGTAATTGCGCGCTGCCGCGCGCTGTTTCTGGCCAAAACCCACGACTACGGCACCGCTTGGCGCATCCTGCGCCTACCCTCCGTTACCGATCAGCTCTACATTAAGGCCCAGCGCATTCGCTCCATTCAGGAGAAAGGCACGCAGTTGGTAGCCGATGGCGTGGAGGAAGAATTTGTGGCCATCATCAATTACTGCGTGATTGCCTTGCTGCAATTGCACCTACCCGCCGAGGCGCCCCTCGACCTCCCCACTGAGGAGGTAGCCGCTGCCTACGACCAGGAAATAGAGGCCAACCGCCAACTGCTGTTCGCTAAAAACCACGACTACGGCGAGGCCTGGCGCCAGATGCGCATTCCCAGCATCACCGACATTATCCTGATGAAGCTGCACCGCACCAAGCAGATTGAGGACCTGGCCGGCCAAACCCAAGTATCGGAAGGTGTAGAAGCCAATTACCGCGACATGCTGAACTATGCGGTGTTTGTGTTGATTAAGATGGGGTTAGGAGAAGTGGGAGCCGCATAAACCAAAACGTCATTTCGACTAGCGGGGGAAATCCTGCGTGCTAAACGTTGAATGTCATACTCCATCTGGCGTCTGCTTGTCGAAGCATTTCGCGTGCTGATGCTGGATACTATCAAGCGAGATTTCTCCCGCTGGTCGAAATGACATACGCCCCCTACCCTAGCATTTCCGTATTGGCGTGCGTGGCGTACCTTGCATAACGGCTCCCACACAACAACCAAGCTCCTAAGACCCCAAGACCCTACCTATGAAACTGATTACGCGCATTTGTTGGGCGCTGCTGGGCATCGTATTCATCTTCTCGGGCCTGATTAAGCTCAACGACCCAGTGGGCACGGGCCTGAAGCTGGAGGAATATTTTGAGGTATTTGCCCAGGATTTCGGCTCATTCTTCCTGATTTTCCGCAACATAGCCCGCACGCTGGCCATCATTCTCAGCACCCTGGAGGTGGTATTGGGCGTGGCGTTGCTGCTACGCTGGTACCTGCGCAAAACGTTGTGGGTGCTGCTGGCCTTGCTGGTGTTCTTCGGCTTCCTCACGTTCTACTCGGCTGCTTTCAATAAAGTAACGGACTGCGGCTGCTTCGGCGACTTCCTGAAGCTGACGCCCTGGGCTTCGTTCACGAAGGACATGATCCTGCTGGGCCTGTGGGTGGTAGTGTACCGCGGGCAGCGCTACCTGCGCTATTCTTTCGCGCCGGGCCAGTTGGGCGTGATGTACATCACGATTGCCACGGCCGTATCGGCGGGCATTGGCGTGTACGCGCTGGGGCACTTGCCCTACTTCGATTTCCGCCCTTATAAGGTAGGCAACGACATTGGCAAGCTGATGCAGCCCTCGGCCCCGCTACGCTACAAGTACATTATGACGCGCAACGGTGCGGACCAGGAATTCACCGACTACCCCACCGATACCACTTGGAAGTTCAAGGAAATGGTGGCGCTGAATCCGAATGACGGCCCCAAAATTACGGATTTCCGGGTGTGGAACGACGAGGGCGACTACACGCAAGAGCTGCTGAAAGGCAACAAATTGGTGCTGATTGTGCAGAGCGTAGAACGCGCCGACCGCGACCGGTTCAAGCAGATCAATCTGCTGCTGCAATCGGCCGATTCGTCGCAGAAGAAGCTAGTACCCCTAGTGGTTACCAGCAGCAGCCCCGCCGACTTCGACGCCTTTCGGCACGACGTGAACCTGATTGCGCCCGTGTACTACGCCGACGCCACCGTGCTCAAAACCATCATCCGCTCCGACCCTGGTTTTCTGCTGTTGCAGAATGGGGTAGTGAAGGGCAAGTTCCACTACCACGACATCCCTACCCGCGCCAAGCTGGAAGGGCTTCTTTAGAGCTGTGCATAGAAAGCGTTTGTCATCCTGAGCAGCGCGAAGGACCTTCTCACGTGAGAACGATAGACGTATCAACGACTCGTTCTCACG
>NZ_JAHWGL010000192.1 GCF_019334315.1 Hymenobacter profundi | reverse complement strand
CAGACATAAGGTCCTTCGCTGCGCTCAGGATGACACCCGTTTTCTGATTCACCACTTCACAACCTCACCATTTCACCTTTTTTGGTACGGTTGCTGCAAGTAGGAGAATACCCACTTTGGTTTGGATAGATTCGGGAGACGTCTTGGAGTTGCTAGCCGTAGGGGGTGTATTGGGTTCCGTTTCTCACTTCATCTTTCCACTCCTATGAAACGCTTCATATTTGCTGCCGCCTCTCTTTTATTAGTAGGTAGTGCCACTGCCCAAGCCCAAACAACGACCACCGACTCAAATCCGTGGTTCGACTCGGCGCCCGCTGCTACTTCCGACTCCTACCCTACCGGCTGGAAGGTAGCACCGGCGGCTAACCCCACGGTTAGCGCCCGCCCCAGCACCGACTACAACGGTCGGCCACTGAAGGCCCGGCCCCGCAAAGCGGCCCGCGTAGAGGTAGTAGATGCTCCCGTGTACGAAACAGGCTGGTCTAGCGCGCCGGGCATGGCCCTTAGCCTACACCAGCGCCCCACCACCGACTACTGGGGCCGTCCGCTGAAACCAGCGGTACGCAAGGCCCCCACCTCGCTCTCGGCCGAGCCAGAGTTACTGCCGCAAGGGGCGCCGGTGGCGACTATCTATCGGTCGCAGCAGTAAGAAGCACGCAAAAACAAGCGTCAAATACGGGCCAGCCTGGACAAAAAAGGCTGGCCCGTTCGTTTTTTCCGACCAAAAAGGTAGCCCACGTCGTATGTGTAGATTTTAGGACTTTTCTGATTCTTTTACCTGCTCTCCGTTATGAAAAACGCTCTCCTTTGTATCTGCTTTGCGTGGGCTGTTAGCAGTCTGCCAGCAGTAGCGCAGCAAGCCAAGACCAAAGTCAAAACCAAGCAGCCTACGGCCAACGGCTACCACCGGACGAGTAACACCAAAGCCAAGGCCCGCTCCGGCGCTTACTCGCGCTACGACCGCTCGAATCGGCGCGACGAGGAAAACCTGAAGCTGGCGCCCGGGTTGCGCCTCAACATGCCTAGTCCGCCCACGACCGACTACATGGGCCGGCCGCTGAAGAAGAAGCCTGCCAACGTTGCAGCAGCGGGTGCTACTAGCCTTTCGACTGAAAAAACAACGCCGCCACCTACTTCTACCCGCAAGCGGAAGTAACCAGCGGCAGCTCGTAATCTTATAGGTTGGAGTAGCGTATATAGAAAACACACTTGCAAACGACCCCTTCCCATGCGTAAAAATATATATGTACTAGCTATCTTATTATTGGTCAGCGTGAGTGCCCACACGGCTGCGGCCCAAACGGTGCGCCCTGCTAAAAGCCGCGCCGCCGCTCGCGACACTACCGTGGAGGGCATCTATGTGGCCCCCAACATGACGGGCGCCCCCAAGCAAAAAGTCACCACCGACTACAGCAATAACCCCATCAGCCCGGCCGTGGAGGAAAAAGGCAACTCACTCTCCCCCAACCCCGATCCGGTGAAATCGAAGAAACTCAAAACCCGTCGCCCGCCTAAGCGCGATTAGGTAGGGGTTCCTTAGCCCGAAGTAAGCGCTTCGCATGAGGCAGAAACGCAACACGTTGCGCTTCGCCACTCGCTTCACTTACCTCCATTGTGGTTAATCAGGCGAGTTGTTTTCATCCAAAAAGAAAGCACCAGCCAACGGCTGGTGCCTTCCCTAGTTCTCCAAAACCAAACCAGGAGAATTGGTGCAGCCGTGGCAAAACGGCTGCTATACTTATTGAGAAGCATTCGGATGCTTCAGCTAAAATTCTAGAGGGAAGCTAACGGCGCTGTGGGGAGGGTATTGCTAGCGTTGTCTGCTTTCTTGACAGCTTGAAGTAGACCTCAGATACTATAATCTTCTTCTGTTTCGGGTGTATGTTGGCTCTGCTAACGCAATCCGTTCGTTAGGTATAGTGTAGGTTGCTTGATCAGGTATTCCACACATTGCATAATTATCAGTGCAAAAGTAGTTTTCTGCAACTTTGATTCGCTTTATCGGGTTTGTATACTGATTTTACAGTGACAAAGATCATAATAAAAGCAACATAGTTGCAAATAATAATTAAAAACACGAAATAGAGCAGCTCTGCGTGCACTGTAAAATTCTCTCCGCTGCTTCCTTGTTACCTTTGCGGGTATCCTGCCCTACCTAAGTTGTTATGGAAAAGCCTCACAACCATATTGCCGAAACGCTCAGCCGTCATGGCCTGCGTCAGACGCCTACCCGCTTACGCGTGCTACAGGTCCTGGGCACGTCGCCCTACGCTTTGTCGGGCCACGAGATAGAACAGCAGTTGGGCCAGGAAACCGACCGTATTACGCTGTACCGCACATTGCGCTCTTTCGAAGAAAAGGGCCTGATACACCGCGTTATCGATGCCTCCGATATCATTCGCTATGCATCCTGCTCTATTGAATGCACCGAGGAAGCGCACTTCGATAACCATGTGCATTTCAAATGCACGGAATGCGCCCACATTTACTGCCTCAACCAGGTAGCCATTCCGGCCGTGACGCTGCCAGCCAGCTTCCGCGCCGTAAGCCGCGACTATCTGCTGGCAGGTGTGTGCAACCGCTGCCAGTAGCGCATTCTCTAACCAAATTTTCAGAAAGAAAGAGCGTCATACTTTATCTGGCATCCGCTTGTCGAAGCATCTCGTGTGCTGATGAAAGATAGTAACCTTCATCA
>NZ_JAHWGL010000191.1 GCF_019334315.1 Hymenobacter profundi | reverse complement strand
GGATGAGTCGGCGAGGTACGGGTGAAAAAAATGGATATTAAAAAACCGTCTGTCATCCTGAGCTTGCGAAGGACCTTCTCACGTGTGAACGACAGACGTCATAACGACTCGTTCTGTGGGCATAAGGTCCTTCGCAAGCTCAGGATGACAGACGGTTTTTCTACTTCACAAGCTCGTCTTACTTCGCCTGCTGGATTTCCTGCGTAGCTTTTTCAATCTCCTGCTGGGCCTGGGTAGCCGTAGCACCGGTTTTGCGCTGTTGCACATCACCCAGCAAGCCCAGCACCGCCCGGTCGATGCCGTACTGCTTGTACTTGATGCCCAGGTCTTTCACGCGGGTGAGGGCGGCATTGAAGATGGCCGGGTCGGTGGTGCGCACCATCACTTCATCCAAGGCTTCCAGCATATTGATGCGCTGTTGGGCGCCTGCCTCATCAAACTGCGCTTGAATGTAGGGCCATTGCGCCGCGTCACCTTGCTTGGCGTATACTTCCACAATAGCTTCAGTGAGGGCACCGTGGCTATCGGCTTCCAGTGTTTTGGCGCGGCTCAGGGCCTCAGTGGGTTTGGTCAAGCTCAGGCCGTTGAGGGCTGCGCCTTGCACGTTGTACGACTGGTTGTCGAGGTACTTTTCATAGAGCTTTTGGTCGCGCTTGTCGTTGAGAACGGCCAGATTTGTGAGCAAGGCGGCCTGCACGGCGGTTTCCTTCTCCTGATTCAGCTGTTTGCGCAGCGCGTCGGCGGCTTTTTTGCGCATATCGGCATTCTTCAAATCCAGCGACTGTGCAGCGGCCAGGCGCAGGCCGTAGAACTTGTCGTTGAGGGCCGAGAGCAAGAGAGCACGAGCAGCGGCATCGTCCTTCTGCCGCGACTGGGCTGCTACCAATGCCTCGCGCCGGTCAAGGTACAAGGGCGCGTTCTGGTACTGGTACACGTAGGCGCTAAAGGGCTTGTTGTCGGTTTTCTGCCACAGCGTCATTTTGGTGGCATCCACGTTCACCAGCTCGGGCTGGCTGGCGGCGGCAAAGCTGAATGTTTGCGTGCCTTCCGTCATCAACACTTGGTGGCGCTCGGCCTTACCCTTCACATACACATCGATGGCAAGAGGTAGGATAAACTTCTGTCCTTCCTGCGTTTGCTTAATGGTCACGCTTTGCTGCTTTTTAGCCGCATCCCAGCCGTAATCGATGGTAACAACAGGATGGCCGGCCCCAAAGTACCACTGGTTGAAGAACCAATTCAAATCCTTACCCGACACGGCCTCGAAGGCCAAGCGCAACTGGTGGGCTTCGCCGTTGCCGAACTTGTTGTCGGTGAGGTATTTGGTGAGCGATTTAAAGAATACATCGTCGCCGAGGTAGGTGCGCAGCATGTCCAGGATGGCGCCGCCCTTCTGGTAGGTCACGCCATCAAACATATCCTCTTTATCGGCATAGTGGAAGCGCACGAGGTCTTTGTTCTCGTTGCCGGGGCCGCTGAGGTAACGTCGGATGTAGCCGAAGCGGTGGGCATCGGCGGCGTCTTTGCCATACTTGTGCTCGGCCCATAAAGCCTCCGAGAAGTCGGCAAATGACTCGTTTACAGTCAGGTTGCTCCAACTCTCGGCCGTCACATAGTCGCCAAACCACTGGTGAAACAGCTCGTGCGCCACAATAGATTCGCTGCTGCCGTAGGGGCGGTCCAGCATTTCGCGGGCCGTGCCGGCCACCGCCTCACCGTGTAGGGTAGCAGTAGTGTTTTCCATGGCGCCGCTCACGTAGTCGCGAGCTACCACTTGGGCATACTTGTTCCAAGGATACTCCACGCCCAGACGATTCGAGAAGAACTCCATCATTTCGGGCGTTTTGCCAAAGATTTCCTTGGCGTAGGGCGCGTATTTGGGCTCCAGGTAATAATCGACGGGCTTGCCGCGCCACGTGTCGTGCGTGATTTTGAAGTCGCCCACGGCCATCATAAACAGGTAGGGCGAGTGGGGCAGCTCCATCTTCCAGGTATCGGTGCGGAGGCCGGCGCCGGCGGGCTTGCTGTCGGTCATTTTGCCGTTGCTCAGCGTCACATACTTGCTGGGCACGGTCATCGAAATCTCCGACGTGGTTTTCTGGTTGGGCCGGTCGATGGTAGGGAACCACGCCGAGGAGCCTTCCGTCTCGCCCTGCGTCCAGATCTGCACCGGCTTGCCGGCCACCGAGCTGTCAGGGTTGATGAAATAAAGACCCTTGGCATCGGTAATGGCCGCCGAGCCTTTCACTTTCAGCTCGTCGGGCTTAGCGGTGTACTCAATATACACCGTGTAGTCGGTGCCCGGCTGCACGGTTTTGCCCAGGTTGATGCGCAGAAATTCTTCGTCGTACGTGAATTTCAGCGGCTGATTGGCATTGCCATTCACCAGGGCCACTGTTTGAATATCCATGCCCTTGGCATCGAGCTGGAGCGAGTCGGTGGGGTAGGCGTGGGGCTTTAGCGTCACCCACTCTTTGCCGTAGAGGTAGCGCTTTTTATAGTCGAAGCGTACATCGAGCTTGGTGTGTACCAAATCGTTGCGCTTGGTAGCAGTGGCACGGTAGGGGGTAGCCTCGGCAACATTGGTAGCCGTAGCCGGGGTTTGTGCTTGCACAGTAGCGGCGGTCAGAAACAGACCCAAGCTCAGCAAAAAGGCTTTATTCATCAGAGAAAAATAGATGGAAAGGGAATTGTGACGCAAAAGAAGCGAAAGTACCGCGAAGGTTGCCTAATGGGCTGTGTATGCCGAGCGTAGCGGCCGGCCGAACGGTGTAGAGACGCATCCTTGCGTCTCGTCGTTGAACGTCCGCCGCCTAAATCGTTCAACGACGAGACGCAAGGATGCGTCTCTACACCGTTCCTATACCGCTTGTGAAGAATCGCGCACCAGCAAATCAGGGCGGAGCACTACGCGGCGG
>NZ_JAHWGL010000190.1 GCF_019334315.1 Hymenobacter profundi | reverse complement strand
ATGGGCGTACCAACGACTCGTTTAGCCGTGAGAAGGTCCTTCGCTCCGCTCAGGATGACAGACGCCTTTTTACTTCACAATCTCACAACTTCCCCTTCCACCCCTTACCTTCGCTTCAATGAAAAAGATGCGAATTCCGAAGCGGGTTATAGGGCGGCGGGAGCTGGTCGATTTTCCGGCGTTTGGGCTGCAAGGCATAGAGGCCAAGGTAGATACCGGCGCCTACACGGGCGCCATCCACTGCTCCGACATCCACGAGGAGCGCCGCGCCGATGGGCAAATTGTGCTGCGCGTGCTGCTTCTTGATCCGTCGCACCTTAACTTTGACGGCCGGCCGCTGGAATTTACCACGTTCTCGCGGCGCGACATCCGAAGCTCGAATGGCGATGTGCAGGAGCGTTACGTGGTAGCCATGGTAATCCGCCTGTTCGGGGAGGATTTTGCCACCGAATTTTCGCTTTCCGACCGTTCCGATATGAAGTATCCTGTTCTCATTGGCCGTGCGCTGCTGCGGCAGGGGCGCTTCGTAGTGGACGTAGGCCGGCGCAACGTTTCCTACAAAGCGGCTGCAACGCAAAACCCCTCCTGATACATTAGCTGAATTCGCACACCCGCCCCATTCGCTTTTTACAACCACCCGTCGACTGCCCCATCCTCTGTGTCATCAATGAAGTTAGCGATTCTATCGCGCGAGCCGAAACTATACTCTACCCAGCGTTTGGTAGAGGCCGCCCAGCAGCGTGGCCACGAGGTGCTGGTGCTGGACCATTTGCAGTGCAATCTGGTACTGGAAAAGGGGACGCCGGGTATTATTTACAAGGGCGAGCGACTGCATGATATTCAGGCCATTATTCCGCGTATCGGAGCTTCTGTCACGTTCTACGGCACGGCCGTAGTGCGGCAATTCGAGATGATGAAAGTGGCTACCGCCGTGAGCAGCCAGGCCATTGTGCGCTCGCGCGACAAGCTGCGCTCGGTGCAAATCCTGAGCCGGGCGGGGGTAGGAATGCCCAAAACGGCCTTCACCAACTTTTCCGCCGACGTGCCTACCATGATTGAGCACGTGGGCGGTGCCCCCGTCATTATCAAGCTGTTGGAAGGCACGCAGGGGCTGGGCGTGGTACTGGCCGAGTCGGCCAAGGCGGCGCAGTCGGTGATTGAGGCGTTTCACAACCTGAAAGCGCGCATCATTGTGCAGGAGTTTATTGCTGAGAGCAAGGGCGCCGACCTGCGCGCCTTTGTGGTGAACGGCGAGGTAGTAGGCGCTATGAAGCGCCAAGGCAAAGAAGGCGAATTCCGCTCGAACCTGCACCGCGGCGGCACCGGCAAGCTGGTGAAGCTGAGCCGGGCCGAAAAGGCAGCTGCTCTGGCCGCTGCCAAAGCGCTGGGCCTGGGCATTGCGGGCGTGGATATGCTGCAAAGCAAGCGCGGCCCGCTGGTGCTGGAAGTCAACTCCTCGCCCGGTTTGGAAGGCATCGAAAAAGCCACCGGCCTCGACATCGCCGGCAAAATCATTGCCTACACCGAAGACCTGGTGAAAAAGCGCAAGAGGGCCGAAACCACCAAAAAGCGCAAAGCCACCGAAACCGACGAAGGGTAGGGGGTAGCGAAGGCTAGAGCTAAAAAGCTAGTTCCCCTCCTTTTCAAGGAGGGGTGCCCGCAGGGCGGGGTGGTTCGGCTAGAGCTAGAAAACCAGAAGCTAGTATCGTTCTGACGGTTTTACCACCCCGCCCTGCGGGCACCCCTCCTTGAAAAGGAGGGGAACTAGCTTTTTAGCTCTAGCCTGATTTTAGTCATACAACAACTAGGTACCACGCATCATTTCAATTACTTGCAGCTAAACGGCCTCACTATCCAACCCGGCGAGCGGGTGATGACTCGCCTGGTTATCTCCCGCCTACCCTCGGGCACCATCATCGACGTGCCGGTGCACGTGTTCCGGTCGCGGGAGCCGGGGCCGACGGTATTGCTGATGGCTGGTATGCACGGCGACGAAGTGAACGGCGTGGAAACCGTCCGTCGCCTGATTCAGCAGGATTTGCTGTGGCCGTTGCGGGGCACCATCATTGCCATTCCGCTGCTCAACATCTATGGGTTTCTGAACTTCTCGCGCGAAGTGCCCGATGGCAAGGACGTAAACCGTTCGTTTCCCGGCAACCCGCGCGGCTCGCTGGCCAGCCGGGTAGCGCACCGCTTTATGCGCGAAATTATGCCGCTGGTCGACTACGGCATTGATTTTCATACCGGTGGCGCCTCTCGCAGCAACCACCCGCAAGTGCGCTGCCTGCTCGACCACGAGCCCAGCGCCACGCTGGCCCGCACGTTTGCGGCTCCCTTCACGCTGCATGCCAAGCTGCGCCGGGGTTCCCTGCGCGAAGCGGCGTTTGGATTGGGCAAATCCATTATCGTGTACGAAACCGGCGAGTCGCTACGCTTCGATGAGGCGGGAATTGAACTGGCTGTGGCCGGTACCTACCGCGTGCTGCACCACCTGGGCATGGTAGCGGAGGCCACGCCGGCCACCCAGCCCAGCATCGTATGCTGGCGCGGGCGCTGGCTGCGGGCACGCTTTGCGGGCCTATTCCGTAGTCAGGTGCGCAAGGGCGACTACATCGAGCAGGGACAAGTCTACGGCATTATCACCGACCCCTACGGCGAAATGGCCGTGCGCTTGGAGTCGCCGGTGAGCGGCTACGTGGTAGGGCTCAACCATATGCCCGTGGTCAACCAGGGCGACGCGCTCCTGCACATCGGCCTGATGGAGCCAGCACCCGGTCCTACCGAGGATGCGGGTGCGCCTGCGCCAGCTGTGTAAATGACGTTTAGTTGTTAACATCTGTCATCCTGAGCTTGCGAAGGACCTTCTCACGCGAGAACGACCATCGTAACAACAACTCGTTCAATTGGCAGAAGGTCCTTCGCAAGCTCAGGATGACAGTCTTCTGCGACTGACAATTACCAACTACTAACTCACAGCTAAAATAA
>NZ_JAHWGL010000018.1 GCF_019334315.1 Hymenobacter profundi | reverse complement strand
TACGTTAGGCGAGTCGGGCTCGATGATGCGCGAGGGAGACGGCTCGTCAATGCGCGAGGGCGGCACCTGGCCGGGGTTTTCGTTGGGGATAGGGTCGGGGCTGATTTCCGGACCGGGAATCTGCGCGGGTGCGCCGGGGTCGGGTTGTTGGCCGGGCTTGGGGTTGTAAGCACCGGGCTGCGGACCGATGGGGCGGCCCGTGGTAACGGCGTCGCTGCCAAATTGGGTGGCAACCAGCGCGCCGCCTACGGCAGCGGCCGAGGAAGTGGCAGCAGTGTCAATACGCATAGTAGGAGTGGCTTCAGGTGAAGGTTCGGGTTTACTCACCTTTACGCTAGCCGCTTGCGAAAGGATGGCCGCCGTGCCGCCTTTAGGTCGGTTGCGGGCTTTGTCGGCCTTCTCCATGGTGTCGGTAGCCAAGTGCTGCAAGTCGCGCACCAGGGAATCCAGCGCGCCTTCTAGGCGCTGATGCTCTTGGTTGAGGCGGCTCACCTCCACCTGCATTTCCGTCACACTACGCTCGGCTTGCTTATAGGCATCTTCTACCAGTGTACGCGCTTTTTGCCGGGCCTGCGACAGTAGTTCCTCGGCTTGCAGTTGGGCCTCGCGCAGCCGGATTTCCGCGTTGCGCTGGGCCTGCTCGGTGATGTTCTGGCCGGTGTCCTCAGCAGTTTTGAGGGTGCGGTAGAGCGAGCTTTCTATCTCGCGCATCTTCTGCACTTCCTGCGTGGCGTAGTCGAGTTTGTTGCGCAGGTCGCGGTTTTCGTCGCCCATCCGCTCCCACTGCTGCGAAAGCGTGAGTAGGAAGGCGTTTACTTCGTCGGCATCGAGGCCCCGGAAGGCTTTTTCAAAGGTCTTTTGCCGAATGTCGAGGGCAGATATTTTCATGTGTAGCGGTTGGCTAGTAGCTGTTAGCTCATAGCCAGCAGCCTTTGCATTTATTGAGAATACGCCACAACCTGACGATATATTGCAGCATAGCAATACGCTGCTTGGTTATCAACCACAAAGCCAACAGCTAACAGCCATTAACTGTCAGCCCACGTAAGCTCCCACACCGCCAGGCTGCGGTCGTCGCTACACGAAACTAGCCGATTTTGCTGCCCCGACCAAAATAACTTGTTCACAGAGGTGCCGTGGCCGGCGTGGCGCGCCCGGTCTACCACCCGCAGTAGGCGCAGGGTATCGGCCTCCCATAGCTTGATGGATTTGTCCATGCTGCACGTGGCCAAATAGCGGCCATCGGGGGAGAACGTGAGGTGGTTGATGGTGAACATGTGCGCTACCACCGTGTCGGTGAGAGCGTAGCTGGCAGCCGCGTCGTAGCGGCGCAGGTGGGCATCGCGGCCAGCGGCCAGCAGGTAATGGCCATCAGGGGAGTAGGCCACGGTGAAAACGGAGTTGGTGGCGTCGGGGAGCGTGTGCAGGGCATCCAGCGTGTGCACGTCCAGCACGCGCACGGTGGCATCGCTGCTGCCCACGGCCAGCTCTGGGCGGGTAGGGTGCAGGGACAGGCAGCGCAGGCTTTTATCGGTCACGCGCAGGAGTTTTTCCAGGCTGAAATCGGCGGCGCGCAGCACGGCCAACGTGCCATCGGCCAGGGCCACAAACAGGCGTTGCGCTTCCTCGGAGTACGCCAGATCGAAGATAGCCAGCGGGGGTAAGGCCGTGGCGTGTGCCAGTTGGCGGTTGTGCAGATCAATTACCTGCACGCCCTCGTAATTGTGCCCCAGTACCAGCAGTTGCCGCCCCGGCAGGTAGCGCAATGCATACACCGACTTCTCTACCTTCGCCACCAGCATGCCGTCGGCCTCGGGGGCGGCTACGTTCCAACTAGCCACCAGCCCATCGGCCCCAGCCGAGTAAAACGTGGTTTCGTTGGGGGCGCCGCTCAGGGTATACACACAGTCGCGGTGCCCAGTGAGGGTAGCGAGTTTCTGGACCTGAGGACGAGCGGGAACGGACATGCGCACGAGAATTTAGGCGAAATTACGCCAGATTTGCTTGTGCCGCGCCACTTCGGGTGGGCGGCGCTCCTACCCTATGCCTCTGCACTCCATTACTCCCCTGCCCCACGGCGCCATCCTCGGCCTGTGGCGCCTCACCGAAACCACCGCCGAACTGCTGCCGCAGCTCCCCTACCCTACCGTGTACCAGGCCCTGTACCCGGCCGGCCGCGACCCTACACGCGCGGCGCAGTGGGCCGCGGGCCGCTTGCTGGTGCACGCGCTGCTACCAGAACTGACGGCCGCCCCCGCTACCCTGGCCAACGACGCCAATGGCCGCCCCTATCTTACTGCTCTACCCCATTACGCCGTGTCGCTGTCGCACTCCGGCGAGTGGGTGGCCGGAATAGTTGCGGCCCAAGGCAGAGTTGGCATAGATGTTGAATTAATTCGTGGAAAAGCACAAAAACTGGCCCCAAGGTTTCTATCGGAAGCCGAGCGGGCCGATGCCGGCGACGATGCAGCCAAATACAGTCTCTATTGGAGTGCCAAGGAGACGCTTTATAAGCTGCATAGTCGCCGGGGGCTGGTGTTCAAAGAGCAATTATTGCTCGACCCGTTTTGGCTGCGGGAGGCAGGCGAGTTGACGGCTCACCTGCTGCTCGAAAACTCCCGCAGCCAGCACCAGCTGACCTACTTGCGCCCAGCGCCCGGCTATGTGCTCACGTATTGCGTTGAATTGATGAACTTGGAGCAATAGCTATCTGCTTCATCGCTTCGCACTCGACGCTTCTCACTTCTTACTTCCCGCTATGTCTTTCCGCCGACTTTCGCTTCTCGCTGCTGCTACCCTGGTTTTCTGCACTGTGGGCTTGGGGGTAGCACGCGCCCAAGGCACGCGCACTGTCACCGATTTCACACTGAAAAACGCGGCCAACGCGTCGGTGTCGCTCAGCAGCTACGCTGGTAGCAAGGCCGTGGTGGTGGTGTTTATCAACCAGAACTGCCCCTTTTCCAAGTCGTACCAAGGCCGCCTCAATGCGCTGGCCTCCACGTATGGCGGGCAAGGCGTACAGTTCCTGTATATCGATGCCCCCATCAACATAGATGCGGCCGGCGACGCGCAAAAGCTCGTGCTGAAAAGCGACAGCAACAACATCACCTACCTCACCGACGAAGGCCAGAAGGTGAGTAACCAGCTCGGCGCCACCAAAACCCCAGAGGTAGTAGTGCTCCAACCCGCCGGTAACGGCTTCACCGTACGCTACAAAGGCGCCATCGACGACAACCCCCAAGTGGAAAGCGACGTGCGCCAGCGCTACCTCGCCCAGGTGCTCGACAACCTGCTAGCTGGACGCCCCTCCGGCATAGCCGACACCCGCGTTGCGGGCTGTTTGATTAAGAAGTTTTAGAGGTAGTAATTAGATGGGTAGATAGATAATTCTGTCATCCTGAGCTTGCGAAGGACCTTCTCACGGTAGAACGAGTCGTTGGTACGCTTGTCGTTCACGCGTGAGAAGGTCCTTCGCTGCGCTCAGGATGACACACTCCTTTACTTCCTATCCTCCTACCCCCATACCCTCACAAAATTACTACCCTTACTCCTCCCCTTCATTATCCGTCAGCGGTTCGCCTTCATCTGTTAGGATAGCCAGCAATTCAGCTACTTCACCGGCTTTTGCAGGTTCCTGCATTTTCTCGAAGCTCAACTGCAAGTTGCGTAGGGCGCGGCGCACGATGTCTAGGTGCGAGCAGGGCTCGAAGAACACTTCGTTGGGCGTGAGGTTGAGCTGGGCGATGTAGTGTTCAATATCGGTGCGGGACAGGATTAGGCCGCGGTTGTAGCAGTTGATGTAGAACGGCTCTACATTGGGATTAGTGGGTCGGAACAGCAGTACAAATAGGTTTGGCAGGTTCACGCCGTAGATGGGCAGCATTAGGCGCTGGGCCACCAGTAGGTAGATCACGCAGAGCGTGAGCGGGTTGCCGCGCCGGGTTTCCAACACTAAGTGCAACATGGAGTTGGCCGGCGAGTGGAAATTCTGCGTGTTGGCCGCCAGCTTGTGCGTACGAAACAACACGTAGTTGAGGACCTGCACTTGGTCGGCGGGGTGCATGCCGGGGCGCATTTGGGTCCAAGCCTCGAAGCGCAGCTGCTCAATGGCGCGGTTCAGAGCCTGAAAATCGGCATCGGGATACTGGTAGGAGTTCAGCAGCCACATGCCTTCTAGCAGACTGTCGCCCCCTGTGTCACGCCACACGCGCAGGCGCTGCTTCAGCCCATCGAATTGCAGGTTATGAATGAGGTCTTCGAGGCGTTGCTGTTGCTGCGGGTCCAGCGTTTCTTCCCACGATTCTTCCAAAAACGGAATAATACTTTCTCCCAGATTCTGGATAGTGCCCTGAATCTGAGGCGCTACTTCCGGATCATCGAGCAGCGAGATAAGCGCTTTTATTTCTTTGTTGGTCATAGACATAGCCGAGGCTTCGGCGGCGGGAGCCAGAACTGGCAGAGCGGAGATACTGAATAAAAGTAGCCGGTTTGATGCCTCGCACCAAACCGGCTACTGTCAACACCGCTAACTACGGCAAATGTTCATTTAAAAGCTATTGACGCGGCATTTTTGACTATCAAGCTCGGAATGACAGGCTGGATGCTTTACAGTCCCAGTAGGTTCAGGTTGTCCTTTGCCAAGTCCAGAATTTCGTTGCCGCGGCCACTCATCACGGCTTTCAGGGCGTAGAGGCTGAAGCCTTTGGCTTGCTCCAGCTCAATAGTAGGCGGCATCGACAACTCGGCGCGTTTTACGATGGCATCAATCACCACCGGGCCGGGGTGAGCAAAGGCTTCTGCCAGGGAAGCATGCAGGTCGCCGGGGTCGGCGACGCGTATTCCCCGAATGCCCACGCTTTCGGCTAGGGCCGCGAAGTCGGGGTTGTCGAGCGTCGTTTCGTAGGGTAGCAGACCGGCTTCTTTCATTTCCAATTCCACAAAACCCAGGGAGCTGTTGTTGTAGATAACGAGCTTCACGGGCAAGTTTAACTGCTTCAGCGTCAGCAGGTCGCCGAGCAACATGGCAAAGCCGCCATCGCCGGCTAAGGCTACTACCTGCCGGTTGGGGTAGACCAGTTGTGCTCCAATGGCCTGGGGCATGGCATTGGCCATGCTGCCGTGGTAGAACGAGCCCAGCAAACGCCGCTGGCCGTTCATGGAAAGGTAGCGGGCTGCCCACACAGTAGGCGTGCCTACGTCGCAGGTAAAAATGGCATCTTCCGCGGCCAGTTCGTTTACCAATTTGGTCAGGTACTGCGGGTGCATGGAGTCGTCGCCGGGCTTGCCGATGGCCAACTCGTCCAGGTTCTCGCGCGAGTCTTTGTAGTCGCTGAGAGCCTTATCCAAGTGGGCTCGCTCCGTTTTAGCGGTCAGGTGGGGTAGCAGCTGCCGAATGGTTTCGCCCACGTCGCCGGCCAAGCCAATGTCTACCCGGGTGCGGCGGCCAATGTGCTCGGCGCGGCAATCCACCTGAATGGTTTTGGAATCCTGGGGCAGAAATTGAGTGTAGGGAAAATCGGTACCCAGCATCAGCAGCACGTCACTGTCCATGATGGCGTGGTAGCCCGAGGCAAAGCCCAGCAGGCCGGTCATACCCACATCGTAGGGGTTGTCGTACTCAATGTACTCCTTGCCGCGCAGGGCGTGCACAATAGGCGCTTTCAGCGCGCTGGCTACCTGCATCAGCTCAGCGTGCGCTTTGGCGCAACCGGCCCCAGCCAGAATGGTTATTTTCTCCGCCCCATTCAGCATGGTAGCGGCATCGGCTATATCGGCGTCCGAAGGGCGCAGGGTAGCGGAACGATGCCGAGCGGGTAGGCGTGGCTCGGGCGCTTCAATTTCCATTTCCGACACGTCGCCGGGTAGCACAATCACGGCCACGCCGCGCTTTACTAGAGCCGTTTGGATGGCGCTTTCAATCACGCGCACGGCGTGTTCGGGGGTAGAAATCAACTCGCAATAGTCGCTACACTCCTGAAACAGCCGCTCGGGGTGGGTTTCCTGGAAATACTGCGTCCCGATTTCTACACTCGGAATCTGGGAGGCAATGGCCAGCACCGGCACGCGGCTGCGGTGGCAGTCGTAGAGGCCGTTGATAAGGTGGGTGTTGCCGGGGCCGCAGCTACCCGCGCACACGGCCAGTTCTTGGGTGAGGTGGGCTTCGGCGCCGGCCGCAAAGGCGCCGGCTTCCTCGTGCCGCACGTGCACCCAGCCAATGCCGTCGCGCTGCCGGATAATGTCTGTCACGCCATTGAGGGAGTCGCCTACTACGCCGTACACGCGCTGCACACCAGCGGCCTGCAACGTATCAATCAGTATTTCGGATACTTTCTTCTTCGCCATCGTCTTCAATTCTTGTTTTGAAGACTATACGGGAAGTGTAGGGGTAGGGACGTGTAGCTGGGTTAATGCCTACACAGAGTAACTGAACAACAGCTTCCGCAAAACGCTATCAAGGATAGGCCCAGTGGTCTACGCCTTTCAGTGCATGTACACCTTGTTACGACTGAAACACAGATCTACATTTCAGTACCGTATCAACAATCAGTTGCTGATACTTTCAAACAGCTTATTTGCAAAGTAATGACCGCCCCCTACCACGAGCATTGCGAGTGAGACTATCAACAGAATAACTATCATCCCAAAGGCTTCGAAAAAGCTTAGCATGATGGCATCAATGGGATTTTCCGGATCATATACAATCCGCACTTGTTCGCCTACCTCCCATGCTGCCGGATTGGTAGAGGAAGTCTGGGTATAGATGAGTTCCTGATTGTTGCGTGTGGTATACCTAAAAATTGCCCTATAGGTATTATCGCCCTCATTATCCTTTTCACAATCTATTCTGATAACTGTTGCTGTCGTACTTTCCTGGGTCTTGATGGTATGTATTCTGCTTCTCAAGGAAAGCAGGCTAACCACCAGAAAAAACACACCCGCTATACAGATTATATTGTATCCCATTGTACAGCTTTCTACAGCGGCAGCGACACCAGCATCGGCCCTGGCCCATCTTTCGGAATCTTGTAGGTTTTCAGAAAGGCTTTCACCGCGGCCGGGTCGTGCCCAAAAGCTAGCACTTCGGCGGCTAACTGCTTGATCTTGGCTTGCAGCTGACTTTTCTGGCGGCGGTAGTCCAGGTCCATGGCGGCAGGCGAGGTAAGGGCATACCACGGCTGCCCAGAAAAGGCCGACAGGTCCATCCGCTCGGCTTGCAGGGCATCCTCCAGCTCACGGGCCTGCTCGCGCAGCAGCTTGTTGTAGTAGCGCAACTGCTCTTCAGCCATGTTTTCGAGGTGGGCCTGGTCGATGCGATTCAGCTCTAGCTGAAGGCGCAGCAGCGTTAATAGCTCATTGGCCTCGTAGGCCGTGGTCACTTGTTTCAGCAGCTCGGTTTTGCGGGCTTTTTCTGCTTCGTCGGGCTCCCGGTCGGGGTGCAGGTGCTTTACTAGGTCCATGTAGAGCGTGCGTACGGCCTTGGTGCTATTCTTTTCCTCGGCTTGCTTTTTCTCTTCGGCCGCCTGCTGCTTGGGGCTTTTTTTGCGTTTAGCCCGACGCTCGGCCCGCTGTGCTTCCTCGGCAGCAAACTCCTCTTCCTGCGCGGCCATTTGTTGCGCCACGTAAGCCTGAAACTTCTCGGGCGTATTCACATCAGCATCAGCCTCAAACTCAATCCCGAACTGCTGACGAAACAACTGCTTCATCATCTCAGCGGTCTGGGCGTCGGCCTCTGCGTTGGCCGCTTCCGCCTCGGCCGTTTCTTCGGCGCTCAGGGGCGGGTCGTGCTTATCGAAAATAGGCTCCAGGTCGTCGTAGCCCCAGTCCAGCAAGTCAACGCAGCCATACACAATGATGTCCACAATTTTGTCGCGCTCAGTTTTAGTGAGCTTGTATTCGTCGTGGGCATGGTCGAGCACGCGCACTAGGGCGGCGCGCTGGTCGTTGTGCTGCTGTTGCAAGGGGCGATATTCGTTCTGCACCCGTTGGCGCAGGTGGGTAGCAGCCTCACGAAAATCGGCTACTTCCTTTTCCAGCTTGCTGATACGCTTGGTGAAGCGGTTGAAGGCCTTTTGTTCTTTGGAAAGGGTGCTGCCAGTTGCCCCTGCCGCTGGGATGTGCACAATTTGAGGCGAGGCAGGAACAGATTTCTTAGTCATGAGAAATATAACTAGATAAGCGCCCCAAGATACAACCAGACGTTATCTGCGCCGGGCAGGCCAGTTGCAGTCTATTTTGATACTCCCTACCCCAGCAAACCAGTCAGGCCCTTCACATTCAGGCGGGCAAATTTGCGGACACGCTCAAACGTATCTATCGTGGTGGCTAGCTCTTCGTCTTCGGGTAGCTTGGTAGGCATGTGCGTGCTCAGCAGCGCAAATACGCTGGCAGCAATATCTAGGTAGCCCAGCAGCAGCAGGTAAAGTTGCTTCTTCTCGTCCTCGGTGTAGGCCTTGGTGCGAATGGCTTTTACCAGTGTGCCGAGCTGGGCGGTTTCGTCGGTGTATAGGTCGCGCAGGGCGCGGCGGGCCTGTTGGTAATCGGCTTGTTGCTCCTCCGTGGCTGCATGCAGCGCAAACGGAAACGCCTCAACGAAAGCGGTAGCCGCCAAGAAAGATTTCTCCGCGCTGTATACGGCCGCTAAGTGTTTTTGCAAGCTGACCCACAGGCCGGCGCGGGCTTTTTCGAAGGCGGAAGGATTTTGTTCGGTCACAAAGGGTAGGGCTGGGTGAGTGGCAAAGGTAGGAACAGAGATAGAATCGGAACTGCTCTCACACCTGAATCACCCCCACATTATACGCCTTCTCAATCGGTGCATGATTGGCCGCGGCTATGCCCTGCGAAATGACCTTACGCGTTTCCAAAGGGTCAATAATAGCGTCTACCCAGAGGCGGGCGGCGGCGTAGTAGGGCGAGAGTTGCTCCTCGTAACGGGCCTTGATGGTGTCGAGTAGCTCTTTCTCAGCTTCGGGCGTGATTTCCTGGCCTTTGGCTTTCAGCGAGGCTACCTGAATTTGCAAGAGCGTATTGGCAGCAGCGGCTCCGCTCATCACGGCTAGTTGGGCGGTCGGCCAAGCTACAATAAGGCGTGGGTCGTAGGCTTTGCCGCACATGGCGTAGTTGCCGGCGCCATAGCTGTTGCCCACAATCACCGAGAACTTCGGCACCACGCTGTTGGCCATGGCATTCACCATCTTGGCGCCATCCTTAATGATGCCGCCCTGCTCGCTCTGGCTGCCTACCATAAAGCCCGACACATCGTGCAGGAACACCAGCGGAATGCGCTTCTGGTTGCAATTCATGATGAAGCGCGCCGCCTTGTCGGCTGAGTCGGAGTAGATGACACCGCCCATCTGCATGCCGGTTTTCTTCGACTTCACGATTTTGCGCTGGTTGGCTACGATGCCTACCGCCCAACCATCAATGCGGGCCAGGCCGCAGATGAGCGTCTGGCCGTAGAGGTCCTTATAAGGCTCAAACTCCGAATCATCAACCAGCCGGTTGATAATGTCCATCATATCGTAGGGCTTGGCGCGGTCGGCGGGTAGGAGGCCGTAGATGTCCTGCGGATTTGCTTTCGGCTCAGCAGCAGCGGCGCGGTTGAATCCGGCTTTGGGCGTGTCACCCAGCTTGTCAAAGATGTTGCGAATGTGGTCGAGGCACTCTTCGTCCGTGGCAAACTTGTAATCCGTGACACCCGAAATTTCGGAGTGCGTGGTAGCGCCGCCCAGCGTTTCGTTGTCGATGGTTTCGCCAATGGCCGATTTCACGAGGTAGGAACCCGCCAAAAACACCGACCCCGTACCCTCCACAATCATGGCCTCATCGGACATGATGGGCAGGTAGGCTCCGCCCGCCACGCACGGCCCCATAATGGCCGAAATCTGCACAAGGCCCATTGACGACATCACGGCATTATTGCGGAAGATGCGGCCGAAGTGCTCTTTATCCGGAAAAATCTCGTCCTGCATCGGCAGGTACACCCCCGCCGAATCGACCAGATAGATGATGGGTAGGCGGTTTTCAATGCTGATTTCCTGTGCCCGCAGGTTCTTTTTGGCCGTGATGGGGAACCACGCGCCGGCCTTTACGGTGGCATCGTTGGCCACTACCACGCACTGCCTACCCTGCACGTACCCGAGTACCACCACTACCCCGCCGCTGGGGCAGCCGCCTTCGTCGGCATACATGCCTTCGCCGGCAAACGCGCCTACCTCTACCGTTTCCGCATCCTTATCGAGCAGGTAGGCTATCCGCTCGCGGGCAGTCAGCTTGCCCTTCTCCTTATGCTTGGCAATGCGCTTCTCGCCGCCCCCAAGCGCTATTTTCTGCAAACGCTTCGAGAGCTGGTAGGTGAGTTGCTTGAGGTGGTCTTCGTTTTTGTTGAATTCGATATCCATGGGTGGGTGGGGGTAGGGTGGGTGTTGAGGTAGTGAAATTGTGAGTTTGTGAATAGCAAAAGCGCCTGTCATCCTGAGCGGAGCGAAGGACCTTATCACGCAAGGATGCGTCGTTCGTACGATGGTCGTTCAACTGGCATAAGATCCTTCGCAAGCTCAGGATGACACGCGTTTTTTTAGCTCACAATTTCACCGTTTTACTATTCGTAAAAAGCAAGAAATCCGCCCTTTCGAGCGGATTTCAAATCTATCAAAATAACTGACCGGATAAATGCTTATTGGCCGGCGGGGGTAGTGGCAGGCTGCACAATGCCGCCGGGCGTACCATCTACCCGCTTCGTCTCAACTTCTACCTCGCCGTTAGGCTTTTTGGTTACTTCCTTCTTCACCTTGTCTTTGCCACCGCCAAATACCGAGAAGTGCACGTAGCGCTTGGGATTAGCCTGAAAATCAGTGAGCAGGGAGTTGGTGCTGGCTGCCGTCGCGTTAAGGTTGTTGTAGAGCGAATCGTCATTCATGAGCTTGTTGAGCGAGCCTTCCTGATTTGCCAAACCTTGGTTTAGGGTAGTCATGGCCGTTTGCGCTTCAGTCATGGTCGCATTGAGCTTACGCATGGTAGGGCCAATGGGCGCTTGTTTCAATGAGTCGCTGAGCTGGTTGAAGTTGGCCGCAATCTTGTCAAACTTCTGGCTGGTCACGGCCAGGTCGTGGGTGAGGCGGGCCATGTTGGTCGTAATCTGGTTGATGTTGCGCTGGTTCATCAGCAGCAAATTCTTGAAGGCTTCCGACGACCCCTCTGCGTTCTGTAGCGTTTGCTGCAAGCTCAGACGGGCATCCTTGCTCAGGAAGCTGTTCACTTTAATCAGCGTAGAGTCTACGGTGCCAAGCACGGGTAGGGCTTTGGCCTGAAACGCATCCGTGATGCTGGCTACTGTGTACGAGCGTAGTTCCTCGCCCCCGTCGTACACTTTGGAGTTTTTGCCCAGAAACAGCGTGATGGTCTTGCTGCCCAGCAACGAGCCCGACAAGCTGGCCGTGGTAGAGTCGCCTACCACCACATCTTTGGCAAGCTCCAACGCCACTTTTACGCGGTTGTGCTCGCTGGGCAACAGCTCCATCTGTTTCACCTGCCCTACCTTGATACCATTGAGTACCACTGGATTGCCCACAGCCAAACCGTCTACGTTATCGTATTTTGCGTAGTACGTGCGGTCTGAAGACAGCAGGTTAGAGCCTTTCAGAAAGTTGAACCCAATGAACAGGATTGCTATGGCTACGATACCCAGCAACGCTACTTTTATTTCTTTTGACACGTTCGGTCAGAATAAAGATGAGATAATAAAGCACTGGGAAACTGAAAGGGCTGATGCAGCAGCTGGATGGACTATCCTTCGCTGGTGCCTTCCAACTCGTTACGATACGTGCGGAAAGCACGGTATATTCCCGAGGCCATATACGACTGCCCCGATTTATCGTTGAGGTATTGTTCTTCCTTGCGGTTGGTCAGGAAGCCTAACTCGATAAGTACCGACGGCATAGCCGTTTTCCAGAGCACCAGAAAGCCCGCCTGTTTCACGCCCCGCGAGTGGCGCTGCACGCGGGTTTTAAACTCTGCATCAACGTGTTGCGCAAAGCGTATGCTGTTTACCATGTACGCACTCTGGAACAGCGAAAACAGGATATGGCTCTGTGGCGAGCGGGGGTCGAAACCGTTGTAGCGCTCTTTATAATCGTCTTCTTGCAGAATTACGGCGTTTTCGCGCTTGGCTAGGGCCAGATTCGCCTCGGTTTTGTGCGGACCCATCGTCCAGACCTCCGTGCCGTAGGCCACCGATGGCCCCGAGTTGCAATGCACCGAAATAAATAGGTCGGCGTTGTGCTTATTGGCAATCCCAGCGCGGTCGGCTAGTTCCACAAATACATCGGTTTTGCGGGTATACACTACCTTCACGTCGGGCATATTTTGCTCAATCAGGCGGCCAAGTTCCAGCACGGTTTTTAGAGCTACCTGGGCCTCGCGGGCTGCAGAGCCGGCACAGCCTCTATCTTTGCCACCATGCCCGGCATCGAGCACTACGGTTCTGATCCGGTACTTTTGGGGTGGTAATTTAGCAGTGTGCGCCACCACACCCGGCGCAAGGGCCACCGACGGTCCGGCAAAAAACACCAGCACAGCGGTGCAGACAATGACAATATTCCGCACAGTTTTCGTTAGTTGGAGCAGCTACCCGCTACCTTTGTAAGCAGCCACAAAATAAACGAATTAAAACTACGTGGCCCGGACCATCCCTTTGTCTTCGCTATTCTTTTTACGCTTTATCCGGCAGCTATTGCCCTCCACTATCCTACTGCTACTCTTATGGGTAGGGGTGGCAGGGCATGTAATAGCCCAAACCAATAAGCGTCCGCAAACCACTGCCGTGCCGGCCAACGCCGACGTTCGCCCTGGCCCCATCATTCGGCCCAATGCCAATGATACCGCCCGCGTCGTAACGCTGCAACCCGTGCCGGATTCTGTGCGCGTAGCCGACTCGCTACGATTGGCAGCCCGGCCCAAGGGCCCCATTCAAACCACTGTTAAGTACGCTGCCAAAGACTCCATCGAGTTCGACATCGACGCCAAGATTGCCAAGCTATACGACAAGGCAACTGTTGATTATGGTGACATGTCGCTGAAAGCGGCCATCATTACCGTTGACTATAATAAAAACCTGATGTCGGCCGTGGGGGTACCCGATTCTACGGGGCGCACGCAGGGGCAGCCGCTGTTCAAGCAGGGCGCCACCACCTACCAGGCCGGCAAGATTGACTACAACTTCAAAACCCGCAAAGGCAAAATTGGGGAAGTAGTGACGCAGCAGGGTGAGGGATTTGTGCACGCCGAGGTGGTCAAGAAAAACAACCTGGATGAGATATACGGCCGCAATGGCCGTTATACCACCTGCAACCTCGCCGATCCGCACTTCTACATCAACACGGCCAAGATGAAGGTGATACCGGGCCAAAAGGTAATTACCGGGCCGTTCAACCTAGTGATTGGTGGTATTCCTACCCCTCTGGGCCTACCGTTTGGCTACTTCCCTACCCCACGCAAGGGCCGGGCTTCGGGTCTGATCATCCCTACCTTCGGGCAGAGTGCCGACCGGGGCTTTTTCCTGCGCAATGGGGGCTACTACTGGGTGCCCAACCAGAATATTGGCGTCCGCTTCACCGGCGACGTGTACTCTGGCAATGCCGAAACCTTTGGGGGCTTCCGCGGGCAGGCCGAGGCGCAGTATACCAAGCGCTACGCCTACTCCGGCCTGTTCAGCTTCAGCTACGACCAGCGCCCGGCCCAACGCATCCTGAACCCAGGGGGTATACAGCTGGAAAGTACAGCCGGCCGCGTGTACACGCCCCGCACGTTTTGGCTGAGCTGGTCGCACACGCCGGTGGCGCGCCCCGGCGGCGGCCGCTTCTCGGCCAGCGTGCAGGCGGGTAGCAACAACTACAACCGCCAAAACAACTTCAACGCTCGCAACTACCTCACGCCGGCGTTCAGCTCCAACATTTCCTACTCTAAGCAACTGCGCTACCTGCCTATCAACTACTCCATTCAGGCCAGCCAAAGTCAGAATACCACCACGGGTACGATGGACTTCACCTTGCCTGACGTGACAGTAGGTGTGGCCCGTCAATATCTGTACAGCCTGTTTGGGCTGGAGCCAAAGGGTAAAATTTATGAGCAGTTTGCAGTGGCGTATACTCTCACGGCTCGAAACCGAATCAGCAATTCTATTCCGTCGCGGGTACTGGAGGGTGGAGCTATACCTCTCATCGGTGGCACCAATACCTCGCAAATCCTACCTGTCAAACTGTCCAATATCAATACGCTGCTGCGCAACGCGCAAACCGGCATCCAGCATCAGTTTCAGATTTCGTTGGGCAGCTATACTGCCGATCAAGTCTTTGGTGGCTTGCTCGATCGGGTAGCCTTCCTAAAATACCTGACCGTCCAGCCTTCCATCAATTACGGCGAAACCTGGTACTTTAAACGTCTCGATTACAGCTACGTAGAGGAGGCCCGCGCCGTGCGCATTGATACTGTCACGGGTTTTAACCGAGTGTATAACTACTCGGGTGGCGTGAATATGGGCACCAACCTGTATGGTATCTATCAAATTAAGGGAAAGAAAATTGAGGCCATTCGCCACAAGATTACACCCAGCCTTAACTATCAATATTCTCCCAACTTCGCCGCGAATGATGCCTACTTCACACTGCTGAATACAGGCACACTGGTGAACTCGCAGGGTTTGCTGTATAACCAATTTGCAAGAGACGATAATGGGCAACCAATAAGAGACCGAAGCGGCAATCTAACTCCTCTTACCCCCGGTACGCTTGTCAACCAACTGGCCTTATCGCGCTACAACGGCTTTGCTTACGGCGTACCCAGCGGTAGCCGCACCAGCGCCCTAACGTTCTCGCTCCAGAACTCTGTGGAAATGAAGGTGCGCGATAATCAGGATACCACCGGCACTACCCCATTCAAAAAAGTAAGCCTGATTGATGGCTTCGATTTTAGCACTGGTTACAACTTTGCGGTCGACTCGCTGAACTTTGCGCCGATTACCGCCACGTTCCGTACGCAGGTGGCGCGCAAGCTCAATATTTTGATCAATGGTAATTTCGTCGTGTATCAGCGAGACTCCACAGGCACATTGATCAACCGTTACCTTTTCGATCAGCCCAAGCGTCGTCTTGCTCGCCTTACCACGGCTGCGGTGCAGCTTTCCTACCAGTTCAACCCAACATCCGGCAATAAGAAATCGACGGTGCCGCGCGCCGTGGCGCCTACCAACGACCCCATGCTAGGCACGCCGATTCCAGTGAATCCGTACGAGGATTATGTGGACTTTACGTTACCTTGGGAGTTGAGCACCAGCTTTACCGCAAGCTACATAGACCCCGGTACCCGCGCTACCAACCTATTTTATACCAGACCGGCACCGCTAACGGCCGTAGCGCTCAGCCTGAGTGGGTCTGTGAAGCTCACCGATAATCTGCGCCTGGGCTACAACACAGGCTACGATTTCAAGAACAACACCGTCACGTTCACTTCACTTGATTTTTCGCGCGACTTGCACTGCTGGCAGATTACCGGCAACTGGCGCCCTTTCGGTTACACGCAAGGCTACTACGTGACCATTGCGGCCAAATCGGCGCTGTTGCAGAGCTTGAAGCTAAACCGCAACAAGACCTTCCTGAACAACTAAGGACCGGTGAGTGGGCTCGTACCACTTAAATCCTGATTTTTTAGGAGCTTTGGGCCCTGTTCCTGCTGCCGCGTGAGTTTCTGGTGCCACAGATTGTTTGCATCGTTGCCTACCCACACGTCCGCAAGACCCTACGTCCTTAAGACCCCAAGACCCTAAAATGTCTCAACACAAAGAAGTGAAGCTCGTGACCACCCACCAGCTGCTGGCCATGAAGCAGCGCGGCGAGAAAATCTCGATGCTGACGGCGTACGACTTTTCGATGGCCTCCATTCTGGACGGCGCTGGCATCGACGTGCTGCTGGTGGGCGACTCGGCCTCCAATGTGATGGCTGGCCACGAGACGACCCTACCCATCACCTTAGATCAGATGATCTATCACGCGCAGTCGGTGATACGGGCGGTAAAGCGGGCCTTTGTGGTAGTAGACTTGCCGTTCGGCTCCTACCAGGGCAATTCGTCGGAGGCGCTACGCTCGGCTGTGCGTGTGATGAAGGAGAGTGGTGCGCACGCACTCAAGCTGGAAGGCGGCGCTGAAATCAAGGACAGCATCACGCGAATTCTTACGGCGGGCATTCCGGTGATGGGTCATTTGGGCCTTACCCCGCAAAGTATTTATAAATTTGGCACCTACTCAGTGCGGGCCAAGGAAGAAGCCGAGGCGCAAAAGCTAATTGAAGATGCCCTGTTGCTCCAAGAAATCGGCTGCTTCGCGGTAGTACTGGAAAAAATTCCGTCGAAGCTGGCTAAGCAAGTAGCCGAGCAGCTTACCATTCCCGTAATCGGGATTGGGGCTGGTCCTGATGTGGACGGCCAAGTGTTGGTAGTACATGATATGCTGGGCATCAACAAAGAATTCAAGCCCCGCTTCTTGCGGCGCTACGCCGAGCTACACGAAATCATGAGCGACGCCGTGCGTCACTATGTGCAAGACGTAAAAAGCCGCGACTTCCCTACCCAAGAAGAAGCGTATTAATCAATTAAAAATGAGGAATGAAGAATTAAAAATGATTAGCTGTACAGTATATCTACTATGTCCTCAGCTTTTAATTTTTAATTATTAATTTTTAATTCCCTATCCGTGAATCGTCCGAATATCTGGGCCGAGGGCCGTGAAATCCTATTTGAGGACAACCACTTACTGATTATCAACAAACCCGCCGGCTTGCTGGTGCAGGGCGACGCCACCGGCGACGAGCCGCTATCGGCCAAAGCGGAGGAATACCTACGGTTTAAGTACAAAAAGCCGGGCGCTGCCTTCATCGGCGTGGCGCACCGCCTCGACCGGCCCGTGAGTGGTGTAGTAGCATTGGCCAAGACCAGCAAAGCCCTTAGCCGCCTCAATGAGATGTTTCGGGATAATAAGGTGCACAAAACCTACTGGGCGCTGGTAGGTAAAGCGCCCGAGTCGCTGGAAGGGCACCTCACACACTGGCTGGTGAAAGACCCTATCCGCAACGTTACGAAGGCTTACCCCAAGCTGCACCCACAAGGCCAAAAGTCGGAGTTGGACTACCAAGTGCTGGGCCAGGCCGGTTCGCGCTGGCTGGTGCAGGTAAACCCTATCACCGGCCGGCCGCATCAGATCCGGACGCAACTGAGCACGGGCTTAGGTACTCCCATCGTGGGTGATGTGAAATATGGCTTCCTGGCTCCCCTACCCGACGTCAGCATTGCCCTACACGCACGGCAACTGGAATTTAGTCATCCCGTCACTAAAGAAGCTATGTGCTTCCAGGCGCCCCTACCCGATGTAGCTCACTGGGAAGCCGCCCAGGCGTATTTGTAGAAACGTATTGGTTGGCAAGTTTACTCTTAGGTGACAAAACCGTCTGTCATCCTGAGCGGAGCGACGGCCCTTATGCCCGTAGAACGACAAGCGTAACAACAACTCGTTCTGCGGGCATAAGGGCCGTCGCTCCGCTCAGGATGACACGCTTTTTCCTACCTAACACTCTACATCTTATTGTTCCACGGCTTCACCTTTTAATAATATTTTGGCCTTTTGGTCAGGATTATTGAACAACGTACGCTCTGGCCGTAGGTTTGTGAAGTGAATGTGAACTAAACATAGCCCGTTTGCTTTGTTCGGGCAACTCACCTCGATTTTTCACGGCGTTTCTAACTCTTTTGATCCATGCCGATCCTTATTTTCTTCGTTGCCCACTATTATCTGTCGCTGTTCACGCAGACGTTTTACCTGCACCGGTATGCGGCGCACAAGATGTTCACGATGAACAAGTTCTGGGAGAAGTTCTTCTTCCTGTTCACGTACATCTGCCAGGGCTCATCGTTCCTGTCGCCGCGTGCTTATGCGCTGCTGCACCGTATGCACCATGCCTTCTCCGACACGGAGCTGGACCCGCACTCACCGCTCTACTCATCGAACGCTTTCACGATGATGTGGAAAACCAAGAATATTTACAACGACGTGCTCAATCGCAACTACGAGCTGGCGGAGCGCTTCGAAGGCAATTATCCTGAGTGGCGCCTGATCGAGAAAATCGGCGATTCCTGGATGTCGCGTCTGGGCTGGGGCACGGCCTATGTGCTGTTCTACATCAACTTTGCTACGGCCTGGTGGATGTACCTGCTCCTACCCTTGCACTTCCTGATGGGTCCGTTGCACGGTGCCATCGTGAACTGGGGCGGCCACAAATACGGCTACCAGAACTTCGACAACCACGACCATTCTAAGAACACGCTGGCGCTGGACTTCCTGGCTTTCGGTGAGCTGTTCCAAAACAACCACCACAAGCTGCCCATGCGCGTCAACTTCGGTGTGAAGTGGTGGGAGTTTGATCCTACCTATATGTTCATCTGGACGTTGGATAAGGCCCGCATCATCAAAATCAAGCGCAAAACGCCTACCAGAAGCAAGCTGCGCGTTGCTGCTTAGTGCGTTGCTACCTTCCCTGAAAAGGCTGCTACTCTCTGGTAGTAGCCTTTTCTTTTGTGTTGATTACGAGGCAATAGCCATTATACTACAGACGTAGAATCTATTTCGGCGCAATACTTTCAATCTGCAAAATCTGTGAGTACCTTTGCGCCTCACTTTCAACCAGACGCACGAGTTGCGTCGCTTAACCAACCCGGTTTATGGCAGTTAAAATCCGCCTCGCCCGCCGCGGCCGTAAAAAGGCCGCTCAGTTTGACATCGTAGTAGCCGACGCCCGCGCTCCCCGCGACGGCCGTTTCATTGAGAAGCTCGGCACATACGACCCCAACACTAACCCTGCCAGCATCAACTTCGACGGCGACAAAGCTTTCGATTGGATCATGAAGGGCGCTCAGCCTACCGACACGGTTCGGGCTATGCTTTCGTACCGTGGTGTGCTCTACCGCAAGCACCTGCAACTTGGCGTAATCAAAGGCGCCATCTCGCAAGAAACTGCCGACCAGCGCTACAACGAGTGGATGGAGCAGAAGAACGCCAAGATTGAGGACAAGCGCACGAGCCTGGGTACTGCCCAAGCCGAGAAGCGTCAGGCTCAACTAGCTGCCGAAACCAAAGTGCGTGAAGCGCGTGCTGAGGCTATCCGTCAGCGTCAGGCTGCCGCTGCTGCTGCCGCCGCTCCTGCTGTTGAGGCAGAAGCTTCGGAAGCAACTGAAGCTGCTGCCGAAACCACAGAAGAAGCTGGCGCCTAATTGCCCGCTGCTACGTAGGTAAAAGTCGGAAGGCTTGGAAGAAGGTGATGACGGGCTTTCCCGCGTAACCTTCCTTCTAAGCCTTCTGCTTTTTACGTTTAGCCCTTTCTTATGAATCTCGACGAATATTATCAGCTAGGCACCGTGGTGAAGCCCCACGGCCTACGCGGCATGGTGGTGGCTTTTCTGGACGTAGACGACGTGAACGACTACCGCAAGCTGAAAGCGGTGTGGTTGGCTCTACCTGCTACTCCCAACCAGCCCCAGGAATACACCGTGGAGCGTGTGCAGCCTCAAACCGCCGATCGGGTGTTGCTGAAGCTAAAGGGCATTGAGCGGGTAGAAGATGCCGAGCCGCTCCGCAATGCCGTGCTCTACCGCCCGCTGGCCGATTTGCCTCAGCTGGAGGAAGACCAGTTCTACTTCCACGATGTAATAGGTTACACAGTAGTAGACGAAAACCTGGGCGAGCTGGGCATTGTGGAGGCCTTTTACGAGCTTCCGCAACAGGATGTCATGGGTATGCGCTACAAAGAGCAGGAGGTGCTTATTCCGGTGGCCGACGAACTCATCTCCCGCGCCGACCAAGCCACCAAGAAGCTCTACGTAACCCTGCCCGAAGGGCTACTCGATATTTACCTGGGTTCTTAGCTCAGCTTAGCTGATGGCTTTCTACTAAAGCGAAAGCCATCAGCTAACCGCCAATTCATTCATCATGCGTATCGATATTGTCACCTGCCAACCCGAGTTACTGACGAGTCCTTTTGCCTATTCCATCATGAAGCGGGCGCAGGAGAAGGGATTGGCAGAGTTGCACGTGCACGATTTGCGGCGCTACGCCATCAACAAGCACGGCCAAATCGACGACTACGTATTTGGCGGTGGTGCGGGCATGGTGCTGCGTGTGGAGCCCATTGCGGCGTGCTTTGATGAATTGATGGCCCAGCGCTCCTACGATGCCATCATCTACCTCACGCCCGATGGTGAAACCTTACGTCAGCCGTTGGTCAACCGTTTGTCGTTGGGTGAGAACCTGCTGCTGCTCTGCGGCCACTACAAGGGCGTTGATGAGCGCATCCGGCAGGAATACATCACCCACGAAATCAGCATTGGCGACTATGTACTGAGTGGCGGCGAGCTAGGGGCGGCGGTTTTGGTAGACGCCGTGGTGCGCCTACTGCCGGGCGTACTCGGCAATGAAGAATCGGCTCTTAGCGACTCTTTCCAAGACAACCTGCTAGCGCCGCCCGTATATACCCGGCCAGCCGAGTGGCGCGGACATTCTGTGCCCGATATCTTGCTTTCCGGCAATACCCCACGCGTGGAAGAGTGGCGGCACGAGCAAGCGTTAGCCCGCACCCAGCAGCGCCGGCCCGATTTATTGAATTAAATGATTGAATTGTTAAACGATTGAATAGCTACTCAGCGAAAAGGTGAGTTGTTGGTTTGCCTATTGAATGGCAAAACAGCCAATCACACAGCCTTTCAACCATTTAACAAATCAGTCATTTATCCTCCATACTTGCAATCTTCAAAATAGAGGGCTATATTTGCGCCTCTTTACCCGAAACCTAGCCGGACGGCGGCGCCGTCCATTTGATTTTTTTTCAGTCATGAGCGTACTACTCGATTTTATCCAGCAGGAATCCCAGGAGCGCCGCGCCAGCTTCCCCGTTTTCGCCGCCGGCGACACCATCAACGTCCACGTGAAAATCCGCGAGGGCAACAAGGAACGCGTTCAGCAGTTCCAGGGCGTAGTAATTCAGCGCAAGAACGCCAGCTCGAACGGCGAGACGTTCACTGTGCGTAAAATTTCGAACCAGATCGGTACCGAGCGTATTTTCCCGCTGTTGTCGCCCAACATTGAGAAGATTGAGCTGATTCGTCGTGGTAAAGTACGTCGCGCTCGTCTGTTCTACCTGCGTGGCCTGTCGGGCAAAGCTGCTCGTATCAAGGAGCGCCGCATGAAATAAGGCGTGCTTGTATAGCATCCATAAAAAAGCCTACCCTTCGCGGGGTAGGCTTTTTTATTGGGCTTGCACCAACTATTTATTGGTAGCCGAATCTTCTGCCAGGTCTTGTGCGGGCGTGTTCTCGTTGCTCTGCACTTGCTTGCTAGCTGATAGCAGCGCCTCGCCTAATTTTGTCACGCGCTCGGCTGTGTTAGGATTTTCGGCAAATACAGCTGCCTTCACCGTATTTTCGCCTAAGCGATTAAGTAGGCGCTTGATGATGCTTTTATCGAGCGTGCCCGAGCCGAAATGGGCTTTCAAATCCTGTAAGTCCGTAACAATCTGGTGAAATTCGGGATTGTCTGCATCCTTTATATCTTGAATCCAGTTCTGGAGCGTGTTGTCCAGGCCGGCGCGGTTGGCTTCTTCCTGCAAATCAGAATTCAGGATTTTGGTAGAGCCGTCCAAGTGGTTTTGGTGCTGAGTATCGCTTTTGGGTTCTTTATGAAAAGACATGGGTTGTAGGCGTTATGCTGCCAAGGCAGCAGGTGGAAAGTGCTTATGCAAACGCGACTGGTAGGGAAAGGTTGGGATACTGTAGTTGAGCAGTATTCCGTAAACTTGACCTTCTTCGCTTGCCAAATGGCTACCCACCATTTCCTACCCTTTGCCTATGCGCCTACCCCTTCTTTCTTTGCTTTTGGGCACGCTGAACCTGTTATGCAGTTGCCGCACCGACTACGCCGACCTCCCCACCTTTTCCACTGAGCATCACCTGTTGCAAGCCGTAGTCGAAATTCCGGCTGGCACCAACCACATACAACAGTACGACCCCACCACGCGCACCTTCCGCAAAGTACAGCGCGCTGGCACCGACCGCATGGTGGAGTTCCTCCCCTACCCCGGCAATCTGGCCTTTGTGCCCGGTACCCATACTACTCCTACCAAACGCCACCCCCACGGCCAGCCCCTCGCTGCGCTTATCCTGGCTGAAAGCCAACCGACTGGCACTGTGTTGGAGATTTTGCCCGTGGCGCTATTGCGGCTCGATGAGGGCGGTATACCCCGGCAGGTACTCCTGGCAGTGCCCGCACGCCCGAGTCTGCGCATTTTACCTGGCGCTACTACATGGGCAGCAATACAGCGAGACTACCCCCATGTGCGGCCAATGCTGGAGCAGTGGTTCCGGCAAACGGGCACCGCCGCCGGGAGCGTGCGCGTAGCTGGCTGGAAGGATGAGCAGTTTGCGCAACAACAGGTACAAGAAGCTAGGTATTAAGAATCGTACTCTCATGCAAGGGCAACAAAAAACCCCGCCTGGTTAGGCGGGGTTCTCATATTCTTACGTAGCACTAGCTTACTCCAGCTTGTTCATGCGGTCTTTCACTGCTTCCAGTGCTACGCGCATATTCACAATGTCGGCGCGGGCAGCTTCCTGCTCTTTCAGGTTGATGTCTACCTGGTTGTTGAGGTTCAGCAGCTCGGCGGCGTTTTGCGCCAACTGCTGCTGAATCTCTATTTTCTTCGCTTTGTTCTTTTCAATATCTTTCTTGATGTTATCCTGCTTGGAAATTACCGCGCTGTGGTTGTTTTGCGAAGCCAAAAGTGCTTTCTCAGCCTCCTGCACCTGCACAGCCAAGTCTTGGCGGTAAAGCATGCGGGCAAACGTCTTTAGATAATCCTCCGAGGCTTTCCACTGCGCTGGGGTCGACTCTTTGCTGAGGTAGGCGTTGCCTAGGTCGACGGACCACCACACGGCGGTACCAGTCGGTGCAGCATCTACCTTGCTGATTACGCGAATAGGTGTTTTGGATATTTCCTCAATCACTACGCCGTCAAGTGTGTAAATACCCTTGTCGTTTTTCAGCTTGCTACCAAACTTTTCGTTTAATTGTTTGGCCCAGGCATCTTCCACCCGCTTGTTGTCCAACTGCACTGTTACGCGTTGGCCTTTGCGGGGAATGCCTTTCACAGCCATTTCCGTTTCATCTACGGGCGAGCGTTGAGCATAGCCCGTAACGGTCAAAGCCAATAGCAAGAAAGAGAGAAGTAGGCTTCGTTTCATATGCGGCAAAGTATGTTGAAATGAAGAGGTTTCAGTATTGTAAACGTGGTTATTAGCTATTTTAACTGACCAAATCTAACCTCCTCTACTACTACAAATGCTACGCCACAATTGATTTTTTCAGTGATTCTTGAATTTTGTTCAATAAATACTATAGCATATTATTTAACTGCCAAAAACAATTCAACTCTAGTCTTATCAGCACTTTTTGTTCGCCATTTGCTTTTTACTACTGGCCAAGCAGCCCAAAACTTCTACTACTCCCACCGGTTGTACCTATCCTATGCAAGTCACAGTTTGCCGCACAGAGCATTTCAACGCCGCGCATCGTTTATATAACGCTACCTGGAGCGACGAGCAAAACCAACAGGTTTTTGGCGCGTGCAACAACCCACACTACCACGGGCACAACTACGAGCTTACCGTGCGCCTGCGCGGTGCGGTGGACCCCGAAACCGGGTATGTGTATGATATGAAGGATCTGAGCCAGCTATTGAAACGCGAGATTCTGGGTATCTTTGACCATCGAAACCTTAACCTGGATGTGGCAGAGTTCAGCCACCTCAATCCTACGGCCGAAAACATTGCCGTCGTTATCTGGAATCGGCTGCGCCCACACCTCGCCGCTGACCTGCACCTGTCGGTAACGCTCTACGAAACCGACCGCAACTTTGTAGAATATCATGGACAACTTTAACCCGACGGAGCCGGTTTCGTCCCACTCCGACGGCCCCGATACCCATCTGGCACCCGAGCTGCGCACTCCCCTGCGCGACGATGCCTTTGCGCTGACCGACGACACTAAAATTGACGCCATTGCCGGTCATTTTCGCGAGATTATGCACTTGCTGGGCCTCGACCTCACCGACGATAGCCTAAAAGGCACGCCCCACCGGGTAGCAAAAATGTACGTGCAGGAGTGGTTCCGGGGGCTGAACCCTGAGCACCGGCCGGAGGTACGCTTGTTTGAGAATCGTTATAACTATCAGCAGATGCTGGTAGAACGCGACATCACGGTTTTCTCGTGCTGCGAGCACCATTTCGTGCCCATCATTGGTAAAGCCCACGTGGCCTACCTACCCGGTGAACATGTGGTAGGGCTATCTAAGCTCAACCGGGTGGTGCAATACTATGCCCGCCGCCCGCAGGTGCAGGAGCGCCTGACGCGCCAGATTGCGGAGGAGCTAAAGAATGCGCTGCACACCGATGACGTGGCGGTGCTCATTGAAGCCGACCACCTGTGCGTGATGAGCCGGGGCGTGAACGACACCAGCAGCGGTACGCTCACGGCCGAGTACGGCGGCGCCTTTGGCCAGGATGCCCAATTGCGTCAGGAGTTTCTGCGCCTGATTGGCAAGTAAGCCGGCATCCTCGTTGCCAATTACAGCCTATGGATTAGCTTGCGGCTGTCGGGCGGCTACAACTCTGCCGCTCGACAGCCGTTTGTTTGTATTACGACCCTTCCTTACACTCTGCAATTCCCTTCTGCATGTCGCGAAAAGTACTCATCTCGGGCGGCACTGGCCTGATTGGCACCCGACTGGCCGAAATGCTGATTGATGCTGGCTACGAAGTGGCGCTACTGAGCCGCGAGGCCCACGCCGAGCGGTTCCGCCGCTTTCATTGGGACCCACGCCACGACGATATCGACGAAAACGCTGTTCCCTATGCTGATTACGTGATTAACCTGGCCGGGGCCAGCGTGTCGGATGGAAAGTGGACGGATGAGCGAAAGAAGGAGATTATTGATAGCCGCTTGCAGGGCACCAACCTGCTGGCCCGCACCCTGGCCCGCGACAACCACCGCGTGCAGACGTTCCTGTCGGCTTCAGCCATCGGCATCTACGGCGACCAGGGTAGCGACACAGTAGACGAGAACTTCCCCCCCGACCCCGACGACTTTTTGGCTGAAGTGGCCCGGCAGTGGGAAACAGCAGCCCAGCGCGTGCAGGCCTTGGGCATTCGTACGGTTGTTATTCGCATTGGCATTGTGTTGAGCGCCGACGGCGGCGCCCTACCCGCTATTGCCAAGCCCACCAAGTTAGGCGCGGGCGCACCACTGGGTTCGGGCAAGCAGTATATGTCCTGGATTCACATTGATGATCTGTGCCGCCTGTTCATCCAAGCCATGGAGGAAAACGAGTGGCGCGGTGTCTACAACGGCGTGGCGCCTCACCCAGTCACCAACCGCGAGTTCACCGAAACGCTGGCCGAGGTACTGCACCGCCCCTTAGTACTTCCTAAAGTACCCGCCTTCGGCCTGAAACTGCTAATGGGTGAGATGAGCGAGATTGTGCTAGCCTCCCAGCGCGTAAGCGCCGATAAGGTATTGCAACACGGCTTTCAGTTTGAGTATCCGCACTTGCAAGAGGCACTGGAAGAGATTTACGAGCCGGAGGAGTAAGACCTAGATAAATAAAAAAGACCGTCATTTCTGCGCTAGAAATGACGGTCTTTTTTTGATTTATGGAGATGCTACAAACTATCAGGCACGCTACTCCTACCAGAATTTATCTGATCCAACAGGTTGTCAATCCGTAGCGAGTCCACGGCTTCGCGCTGGCGGCGGGGGGCTTCCGTCACGCACTGGTACTTCTTGTTGATCTTGACCGTGGGCTTTGGAAACGGCCCCATTTTGTAGTCCAGTTCCTTGTCCTGATAGACTTTCTCCATGTAGAGGCCGAAAATGGGAAGGGCCATGCGGCCGCCTTCGCCCTGCTCGGAATGCAGGAAGTGGATGCTGCGGTCCTCGCCGCCTACCCATACGCCGGTTACGAGGTCCTTGGTGACGCCCATATACCAGCCATCGGAATAGTTGGAGGTAGTACCAGTTTTACCGCCAATCTGGTTGTTATTTTTCCAGAGTTCGTAATCCCACAGGGCCTGTGAGGTGCCACCGGGCTCTTCCATACCCCCGCGCAACATATACGTCATCAGCCAAGCAGTTTCAGCCGAAATAACCCGTTTCTGGCGCGGATCGAACTGGGCAATGACGTTGCCGTTGCGGTCCTCGATGCGCGTAATCAGGCGCGGCTCAGGGCGGAAACCCTGGTTCACGAAGGTGCTATAGGCATTCACCATCTCGTACACGCTCACATCGCCCCCCGAGCCCAAGCCAATGCTGGGCACACCCAGCAGCTTGCTCCGGATGCCTACCTTATGCGCGTACTCGGCTACCTTATCCCAGCCCACCAACTCCGTGAGTTGGGCCGTTACGGAGTTCACGGAGCGGGCCATGGCGTAGCGGAGCGTCATATTCATGCCGGTGTAGGAGCGCGTTACGTTGTCGGGCTTCCATTCCATGGGCTTGCCGTCTTCCACGTATTTAATGGTGATGCGCTCATCCCGAATTCGGTCGCAGGGCGCATAGCCGTTGTCGAGGGCCGTGAGGTAGACGAAGGGCTTGAACGTGGAGCCCGCCTGGCGCTTGCCCTGCTTTACATGGTCATATTGGAAAAAGCGGTAATCGAGGCCACCTACCCAGGCTTTCACCTGACCGGTGAAGGGGTCCATGGTCATCATGCCGGCCTGCAAAAAGTGCTTGTAGTAAGCCAGCGAGTCCAGCGGCGAGAGCACCAACGTGGTGTCCTTGTCGCCTTTCCAGGTGAACACTTTCATGGGCCGCTTGGCGTGCAAAGCCGAATCTAGGCGGGCGGGTTGCCCTTTGAACTGCGCGGCCAGCATCTTGTACTGCTGGGTGCGCTTCATCTGGGTTTCAATGAAATCGGGAATCTCCTTGCCCTTTTCGTTCACCCAAGGATTCTGATTGCGGTTGCGCCAGAATGCGTCGAAGCGCCGTTGCAAGTTCTTCATGTGCTTTTCCACCGCATACTCAGCATGCTCCTGCATGCGCGAGTCAATGGTGCTGTACACGCGCAGGCCGTCGCGGTAGAGGTCGTAGCCGTTTTGCTCGCACCACGTGTTCAGCGCCTGGCTGATGGCCCCCCGGAAATAGGTAGACGGCCCATCGATGTGGCGCTCCACGTGGTATTGCAGCGCAATAGGCAGCTCTTGCAGAGAATCGGCGGCAGCGGGTCGCAGAAAGCCCGCCTGCCCCATGCGCGTAAGCACCAAGTTGCGGCGCTTAAGAGCCGCTTCGGGGTGAAAGCGGGGGTTGAAAGCAGTAGGGTTGTTGAGCAGGCCTACCAGCATGGCCGCTTCCTGGGGCGCCAGGCTATCGGGCGAGGTGCTGAAAAAGGTTTTAGCTGCTACCTTGATACCGAAGGCATTGGAGCCATACTCCACGGTATTGAGGTACATGCGCAGAATTTCTTCTTTGGTATAGCGCTTTTCCAGCTCCACAGCCGTCAGCCATTCCTTGGTTTTGCTGATGATAGTGCTTACGCCGGGAATGTGGCCCAGGCCGCCGCGGGTTTCGCCGCGGCGGGTTTTGTAGAGGTTTTTGGCGAGCTGCTGGGTGATGGTGGAGCCGCCGCCGCTGCGGGTGTCGCCGCTGAGCACGCCCGCAACGGCGCGGGCCAAGGCGGTGGCATCAATGCCGGAGTGCTCGTAGAAACGCACGTCCTCGGTGGCAATGAGAGCTTTGATGAGCAAAGGCGAAATTTTATTATACGCTACCGGCGAACGGTTTTCGCGGAAGTACGTGCCCATCAGCACGCCATCGGACGAGTACAGCTCCGAGGCTTGCTCTACTTTAGGATCTTCTAGCTCCTCCAGGCTCGGCGACTTTCCGAACAAAAACAGGAAGTTGGTGCTCACCAAAATAGGGTAGAGCAGAAATACGCCTACCCCAATGATGAACAGCGCCCACATAAAGCGCGACAAGCGGTTGGGCCAACGGCGGCGAGGCGGGGCAGGAGCAGAATTCTCTTGTTTCGGAAGGTCGGGAGCGGACATGCGGAGCGCGTTGGGACCGGCCCGCGCAACGGGCAGGGGCCTGGCAGGAACAAATATACCAGATTAGGCGCGGGCAGGCGTAAGATGAGCTGTTAGGAAGCGAAAGCATTTCTATAACGACTACGCATGCCACAGTCTTATCAAGATCCCTTAACTGTCCATTCTGCAAAACTGAGCAATAGTCCAAATACCAATACGCAACTTGCTCCAATCGCGCTTATTATACTTCCGACCCATAACCACCACAATAATGCACGCCACACATAATGAGTAGCTGTACGGTAGAGCGCACGCACCATTAGTGGTATCGACCAGATGAACAAGATGCCGCATATACAGGCTACCATCACAAAAAACATCCCGGCCTTGGGCGTACCGGGCCATAGTTCTTCGATTAGTAACTCGTTAACTGCGGCAAATAATAGCCCTACCAACGCCCACCACACCAGTGCCGGTGCCAAGCACAGCACTCTCCACACAAACTGGCCGCTTTGACCTACTAAATTTCTCATACTATTCTACTACCCAGCCGTGGCCGGCGTCCAATACCGAAACAACAAGGTCAACGACCCGAGCATGAGGCCGACTACCAGCGCCGTAACGGGTAGCACCAGGTATACCAGGCGCCGCCAGCGCACATCGGGGGTGGCGGCGTGTTCCTGCCACGTGAGTACTACGGCCAGGGCCACTACCCCGCCGCCGCAGCTCAGCAGCGCGAGCAGACTAAGGGCGAGGTTCGTTAGCATGGATAGTGGCGTGAAGTGGAAGGGAACGAATAGCTTGCCAGTCGGCCAAGGAGCGGCTAGGCCAGTGGCGCTGCGTTTCCAGTGCTCGAAAGTCCTGGATGCGCTGGCGCAGGCGGGCTTGCGCTTCAGCTTCGGGTAGGGCTACCCACTGGCTGTAGTCGTTTTCCTGCACTAGCTCGCGGCCGGCGAGGGTAGGTGCCGCAGCGGTTAGCTCGGGCAGCACGCGGTCGGGCATATCCAGCAAGAAACCGTAGTCGACGCGGTGGAAACGGGGTTGCAGGTTGTAGCGCACCATCCAGATTTCCCAGTTGCCGGCGGCCAGCAGGAGCACCACCGCGTAGGCCGCCAGCGCGTTCAGGCGAACCAGAGAGTAGGCCGAGCGCCGCTGCCAGATTTTCAGCAGCACCGTGAGCAGGCCGAAGAAAGTCAGCAGCAGAAAGCCATATACACCGATGCGCTTGTAGGCTAAGCCCGTGTATACAATATAATAGTAGTTGCGCAGTCCCACCGACACAGCCAGCACCGCATTCTGCACCACCCACACAGTAGCCAGCCACCGCAGGGTAGGCAGACCCTTAGGGTAGAAGTTGAGGTTGCGCCGGAAATACCACAGCACAATCCCCATCGCCACCAAGATGCTTAGGATGAGCACATAGGTGCCCTCATGCACAAATTGCGTGAGGTCGAAGTCGGCGGCAGGCCGGAAGTCGATCCAGATCCAGCTGATGTCGATGAGGTTGACCACGAGCAGCAGCAGGTTCACCAGCACCAGTAGGCTCATGGCCATCAGGTACTCGCGGCGCAGGCCCAGGGGCGGAAAACGGTCGGCGCGGAAATCGGGGCGGCGCACGCCCAGCGAAGCTACCCGGTCGCGCTGCCGTTGCACAAACTCCCCGAAGCGCGACTCATGATCTGCGAAGTAGTGTATCGGCAGGATGAGCAGCGCGCCCGCCGTGAGCACCAACCCCAACAGAAAAAACAGCACGTGCGGCACCGATAAGCGGCTAAATAGCATATCCAGCGCTTCACCTACCAATTCCCAAAAGCGAGTGGTGAGAGCTGCATACTTCGGATTAGCCAGTACAAACAGCAAATGAAAGCCCGCCAGCGCGACCAGTGGCAACAGCAGCAACCGGCCGTAGAACCAGCCGCGCCCTACCCTACCGCTCAGGTTAGCCGGCAGGCGCAGCAGTTGGAGTAGGCGTTGCGTGGCCGGCGCCAGGTTCAGCACGCCCGTGAGTACAGCATAGAGCACCAAGCGCAGGTGAGGCTGGTTGCGGTAGCCCAACCATCCGGCAAGCGATACCACCGCCGCTAACTGCGCTGCGCTGGAAGCATACACGGCCACCAGGCCGGCGCTCAGCACGGTACCCGCCAGTAGCAGCCAGCAGTAGCCTGAGCGCCACTGTGGCGCTGTGCGCGGCAGTCCGGCTACACTCACGCCCAGCACAAATAGCGTGTATACCAGCATGTTCAGCGCCATGCGCTCATGCCAGAACAATATATCAAATAGGATGGCGCCTACTGGCAAAGCCAGCTTTTGCAGAGCCGTGAGCGGAAAAGGTGGCACGGCGGGCGCGGTTGCGGAGTGGTAGGCGGCGCTGGGTGAATAAGTTGCCATATTTTATTTTTATTAAAGTACTTTGTATTTCAAAGTTTATACACAAAAAAAAGGGCCTACCCTCCTTTCAGCAGCTTTTCCAACGCATTCAGGTGGTCCTGAAAGGCTAGCTTGCCTTCGCTTGAGGCTGTATAAGTAGTATTGGGTTTCTTACCCACAAACTGCTTACTAACGGTCACGTAGCCGGCTTTTTCCAGGGCCGATACGTGGCTGGCTAGATTGCCATCGGTGAGGTCCAGGGCTTCTTTCAAGTCGTTGAAGCTCACCGAGTCGGTGGTCATGAGCACGGCCATTACGCCCAGCCTCACGCGGTTGTCGAACGCTTTATTAAGGGTATGAATGGCGTACTTCACGCGGGGCGGGAACGTTCGTAACGGTTATACATGAGCAGGCCATAGCCGATGTGGCACAGTCCGAACCCGAAGGCAAAGAACAGTAACCCCCAAACCGGAAGCAAGGTTGCGAGCAGTCCCAGCCCAATTTGGGTGAGGCCCAGCCACCGAATTTCGTCTAAGGTATACTTGCTGGCGTTGAGCAGGGCTAACCCGTAGAACAGCAACATGCCCGGTATCACCAGTCCGGCGGCCCCACGCAGGTAGAGCATCAAGCAAAACAACCCACCCGCTGTCAGCGGAATGGCCAAGCTGACTGCCAGCCGTCGCCCGAGTGGCCCCCACAAGGCCATGCCGTTTTGCCGGGCGCGGCGCTGGGTGAAGAAGAAAGCCACGCCGAGTGCCAATACAATAATGACAGCCGCCAAACCCAGCAGAAACGGCAGCGCTTCCAGTCGGCTGGCATAGTCGCCATTCATTAGCCGCATAAAGCCACCTTCCCCGTACTGGCTATTGAGGTACCAGTTACCCACGCCTACCCCGGCTAGCGCCACTACCCCCGCCCCTACCCCCGACAGGCCGCTAAGCGAGATGAACCGCGACGAGCGCTCCATAATAGCGCGAATTTCCGTGAGTTGGGCGAGCGGATCAGTAACTGGCTTCATAGCGTACAGAGCACTTTGTGTTGCAAAGCTGGTAAATCATCACGCCATTTCCAAACATTGTGAAGATTTCTGCTGACTTGATCGTCTTACTGGTCTCCCTAACAACGCCATCGTGGGTTAAACGCTTTGGCAAACTCTTCATGACCACTAGCTCATTTCTGAGCGGTAGCAATGCCTATAGTTGCTACCAAAATGAGACGGCCTTACGGAAATGCTATCCCCCATCCCCAGGCTTTGCCATGGAAGTGCTTACAAGGTAAGTGCTGTAGCCTAGTTGACAGTTTTTACTTTTTCAAAAAATACGTTTGAAAATATCTCGTAGCCAGCGCTGAAATACGTTTTATAAAAAAAGTTCACTTGATAAAAATCCTGCAAAACCGTCATTTCGTATATTAAATCGAGATACAGTTTCACTTTTCCCATTTCTGTTCTAGGTTTCCAAATAATAGAATTTCAACATTTTTTTACTCCCACTGCTTCTCCCAACTTTCTTACCCTTTGTTATATGCTATTTCTTAACTCACTAACCAACTATTCTCTACGCAAGGCTCTTTCGCTGTGGCTACTCAGCAACCTTGGCGGCACTATACTGCTAACCCTCGACTTCGCGCTCGACCGTCCGGCCGATTTCTCTATTGGCTTGTTCAGCGGCTTGCTGGCGGCTTTAGTTTCGTTGGTAGTATTGCCCTTGTGCGTACCTCTTTTCAGCTTGCTAGGCCAGTTGCCTACCTGCTCGGCCCGGCGTACCATTGGCACAGCAGCCGTATTGGGTTGCTATGCGCTCACCAACTTCTTTGTCATGCATCATTTGCCAGTGGTTGATCTGCGCAGTCTGCTCACTATGTCGCTGCCGTATCTGGCGGCAGCGTTGGCCGCGGTTTACTTTCTGTGTGAGCCGGCTCCCCCACGTTTCCAGCACGCCGCCTAGGCATGTAAAGGTCAACGTTTCGGGCGGGGTGGCGTAGCAGTAAGCATATATACTGCTGTTATGCCTCCCGCTTATGGAAGATGATTTAGCAATTGAGGCAATTCCTCAGGAGAATAACCTGGCACAAACCAGCGCCTGGTGTCACCTATGGCACGGCACTGTGCTAGCGTTTATTTTGCCTTCAATAGCATCCCTGTACGTCAACCGCGACGCGCTGCAAAACTCAATTGCAGCATGAAGCTCCGCTTGCAACTGTTCGAGTTTGAGGACTTGCCGTGGTTTCCGAGGGTAGTGCGAGCGGGCATGATGGACTACCTACGCTTCATGATTTCGGGGCTAAAAATCTATCAGCCCATTGTGCCCATTCTGCGTGAGGCACTGCGTCACACCAGCCAAACCGAGTTGCTGGAGCTGTGTGCCGGCGCTGGCGGCGGCACAGAAGGCGTATGGCGGGCGCTGCAAGCGCAGGACTTGCCGCAGTTGCACGTCACTCTCACCGACCTCTATCCCCAGCCTGCCGCCTGGCAGCACCTGCACGAGCGCACAAGCGGTGGACTTGCCTTTTTGCCTACGCCCGTAGATGCTACCCGCGTGCCGGCTACCCTGCCGGGATTTCGGGTAGTATTTTCGGCCTTTCATCATTTTCCTCCCGCGGTAGCCGAGGCTATTCTGGCCGATGCCGTGCGGCAACGGGCAGGCATTGGCGTATTTGAGGGAGCCGGCAAGCACTGGCACGAAGTAGCATTGGCGGCCCTGGTAATGCCCATGGCGCTGCTATGCATCACGCCCTTTATTCGCCCGTTTCGCTGGAGCCGGCTGCTGTTCACTTATCTTATTCCCCTGATTCCGGTGTGCACCATCTGGGATGGCGTCGTGTCGATTCTGCGGCTTTATCCACCCAACCAACTCCTGGCCTTGGCCCATCGTGCCGACCCTAGCGGCGCTTTTGAGTGGCGCGTGGGCAAGGCGCGCCATTGGTCGGGCTCGCAGGTGCTCTACCTCACGGGCTGGCCGAAAAGTCAATTACAGATTGAGAAGTAAAAATTAAAGGCGATTCTGTCAACTTTACGGCTGGTGCGGCCTTCCTTACCTCAACCACCGTAGAGAAAACAGAAACCTACCCGAAGCTGCGCAACTACATGCTTGCTTCTCATTTTGCTTCTTCCTTGCTGTATAATAAGTACCGTCGGGCGTTGCCGCTGCTGCGGATTCCGTTTTCGGTGTACCTGATGCCAGTGTTCTGGTTTGGGCTAAGCGCCTTACGCGAGCCGTTCAGCCCATGGCGGGCAGCGGGCGTGTTTGTGGTGCTGCACCTGCTGGCCTACCCCGCATCCAACGGCTACAACAGCTACTACGACCGCGACGAGGGCAGCATTGGCGGCCTGCGCCAACCGCCGCCCGTATCGCGGGAACTGCTGCATTTGGTGTGGCTGTTCGATGGGCTGGCTGTGTTGGGCGGGGCGCTTCTGTCCCTACCCTTCGCGGGGCTGGTAGTCGTGTATCTGCTGGTATCGAAGGCGTATAGCTACGAGGGTATTCGTCTGAAAAAATACCCGCTCGTGAGCACGCTGGTAGTCGTGGTGTTTCAGGGTGCCTATACCTTTCTGATGACGCAGGTGGGGGTAGGCGCTTCTCCTGCGGCTATTTTGGCCTTTGATAACCTCCTGCTGGCTTTGGTGAGTACGCTGTTCTTATGCGGTTCCTACCCGCTCACGCAGGTATATCAGCACCAGGAAGACGCCCGCCGCGGCGACCGGACGCTGAGCCTGCGCCTGGGCATACGGGGTACGTTTGTGTTTGCGGGCGTGGCGCTGGGGGTAGGGGCAGCCTTGCTGGTGGCCGTATACGCACAGCGCAACGAGTGGACGCACGCGCTGCTGTTCCTAACGGCTACCCTACCCGTGGTGGGGCTGTTTGGCCGCTGGGCTTGGTTGGTGTGGCAAGATGCCAGCGCCGCCAACTTCGACCATACCATGCGCATGAACCAGGTATCGTCGTTGTGCCTGAGCGCCGCGTTTGTAGTAATGTTGCTCTGGCGCTGGTGGTAACGCGCCGCCGAAAACGTCGGCCAAGCACTTGCCGTATTAGCTAACTCCTCCTGTTCTCCTCCACGGTATGCGCCCTCTTGTTGCTCTCTCTTGCCTGCTGCTCACTAGTGCATGTTATCAGCAGAACAGCCAATATTCGGGTACCTCGCCCCTGGCTGCCGATACAACGGCCGCCGACACGTCGCTGGAAGCGCCTGACACCACCCGCGCCGGCAGCGTCTCGGCCCAGTCCGACACGCTGAAGGTAGTGCAGAAACGCCACGAGTTTTCTACCCCCGGCATGCCCGATGTGTTCAGGCTGGTATTGCGCGGCAACGATGCGCTGAGTGGGCAACTCGATTTCACTATCACCGACCATACCGGGCAGATCATCTTTCACGAGGTATTGTCGGCGGCTGATCTGGAGGCGGCAATGGTGTATGATATGGCTGGCACCACGCCCCCTACCCCTGCGGCCCGCGAGGCCTACGTGCGCCGCCGCATGGATGAGTTTTTTGCCGATCAGAATTTTCATCAGCCTGCCCTACCCACTGCTACTCCTTTCCCCGCCGGCAACCCCCTCGACCGCAACACGTGGGCCGACATCCAGCGCCGCGCCGATACCATCGGGTTTCAATATCTGGTAGGCAAAGAAGACCGCCGCCGCATTGCATATTCGCCCCTCAAAAAGCAGGTGGTGCAGTTAGGCGGCTTCGGTAGTTAGAAGCGCCTATTCTCTACCCTCCGGCTTTCTCAGCTAATGCCTGCTCCAGCCCGGCCGCAAATACTGTGTAGGGTTGATAGCCTTTGGCCAGGATATAGCCCTCGTTACCCACGCGCAGCACAGTAGTGGGTAGGCCTTCCAGGTTGAGCCGATTAACAGTAGCAAATTCCTGTTGCACTACCTGGGCTGTTTCAGGCGCGGCCCACAGGCGCTGAAAAGTAGCTGCATCAATGCCGTATGGCTCAAGCAATGGTAAGTAGGTAGAGAGGTCCTTTAGATTCTGGCCATCGCGGAACAAGGCGGTTTGTACGTCGTGGGCAAACTGGATGGTGCGCTGCTGGTCGCCATCTAGTTGGCGGAATACAGTGATGGCACGGCTCGGTGGCTCCGAGTCAAGCCGCAGTGTGCCCTCTTCCCCTACCGTATGGTAGGCGGCACCAAACTCCGCCCCTGTTACTTCACCAATCTGTGCGGCCGCCCCGCTCAAGAAGTCCCAACTTTCACCAATGGACGTCACGTCGTTGCCCGTCAGCATGCCGCCGCACAGCACCGATACGTCTACGCGGCCTGCAAACGCCTGCTGCGCCTGCCGAATCACGGGGCTCATGCCGTAGCACCAGCCACACAACGGATCGAAGAGGTAGAGGATTTCGGGGCGGTCGGCGGTCTGTTCCATATGGCAAAAGTATAGGGTAAGCTATTAACAAAACAGAACGTCATTCCGACCAGCGGGAGGAATCTCGCGTGCGGAGGACGGAGGTAAGATACTACCCTCTGTCAGCACGCGAGATTCCTCCCGCTGGTCGGAATGACGTTCTTCTACTCTGGCTACAGTAAGAAGTTAGCCGTTCATCGAAATCAGGAACTCGTCGTTGTCCTTGGTGCCTTTCATGCGGTCTTTCAGGAACTCCATGGCTTCGGAGGCCGTCATGTCGGACATAAACTTGCGCAGCACCCAGATGCGGTTCAGTTCTTCTTTGCTCATCAGCAAATCTTCGCGACGGGTACCAGAAGCTGGTACGTCGATGGCCGGGAAGATGCGCTTGTTGGCTAGCTTGCGGTCCAACTGCAATTCCATGTTGCCGGTACCTTTGAATTCCTCGAAAATCACCTCGTCCATCTTGGAGCCGGTTTCGATAAGAGCCGTGGCAATGATGGTGAGCGAGCCGCCATTTTCCACGTTGCGGGCCGCCCCAAAGAAACGCTTGGGTTTGTGCAGCGCGTTGGCATCCACACCACCCGAGAGGATCTTACCCGAAGCAGGCTGTACTGTGTTGTAAGCACGCGCCAGACGTGTAATCGAGTCCAGCAGAATCACCACGTCGTGGCCGCACTCTACCAAGCGCTTGGCCTTTTCCAGCGCAATGCTGGCAATTTTCACGTGGCGGTCGGCGGTTTCGTCGAAGGTCGAGCTGAGCACTTCGGCTTTCACCGAGCGGGCCATGTCCGTTACCTCTTCCGGACGCTCATCAATCAGCAGGATAATGAGGTAGACCTCGGGGTGGTTCTCGGAAATGGAGTTTGCAATTTCCTGCAACAGTACCGTTTTACCGGTTTTGGGCTGAGCCACAATCAACCCGCGCTGGCCTTTGCCAATGGGGGCAAACAGATCCAGAATACGCGTGCTATACTGGCCAGGCTTGGTGGTCAGTTTCAAGCGTTCCTCCGCAAACAGCGGTGTGAGGTTGGTGAAGGGTATCCGGTCACGAGCTTCTTCCAGTGAGCGGCCGTTCACGTTTTCCACGTTTACCAGGGCAAAGTATTTCTCACCTTCGCGGGGCGGACGAATGGTGCATTTCACCGTGTCGCCGGCTTTCAGGGCAAACTGCTTTACCTGCTGGGGCGCCACGTAAATATCATCGGGCGAGGCCAGGTAGTTGTAGAACGGCGAGCGGAGGAAGCCATAGCCACCGTCGGGCATCATTTCCAGCGTCCCTTCGCTCTGGATGGTGATATCCAGATCGTTGCGGGCAGGTGCGGGCTGCTGCTGACGTGGGTTCTGCTGCTGCTCCTCGCGGCGCTGCTGGCGCTGTTGCTCGCGGGCAGCAAACCGCTCTTCGCGGCGCTGGTCACGGTCGGCACGGCTCTGGTCGCGGTCGGGGCGCGGCTCACGGTTGTCGCGGCCGTTCTGGTCACGGTCACGTTCGGGGCGCGGCTCCCGGCCATCGGTACGCGGGGCATCGTTGCGCTGAGGACGGTCGTTGCTACGATACTCGCGGGGCGTGTCGTTGCGCTGGCCTTCCCGGTTTTCGCGACCATCGCGGCCGTTCTGGTTCTGGTCACGGTCGCGCTCGGGGCGCGGCTCCCGGCCCTCCCGCACAAAAGCCGTAGGCTGGTCGCGGAGAATGGGTGTAGGTGCAGCGGCTGTTTCGGCGGCTGCCGGCTCGTCGGCCACTGCTACGTCGCTGGCAGCAACAGCCGTTTCCGGCGCGTTTTCCCGGCTGCTCTGCCCATTGCGGGGGCGGCGTTCGGGGCGCTGATAGAGCTTAATGGGGCGGTCGTTGCCGGCAGGGGTTTCTACGGAGGGCGCAGGAGTAGCTTCCGATTCCAGCGCAGGGGCAGGTGCCGCAACTTCCAGTGTGGGTGCTGGGGCAGCTTCTGGTTCCGGCGCAGGGGCCGCAGCTACGGCTGCGGGAGCGGGTGCTTCCGCTTCAGCCACCTCCGCTTCCGGAGCGCTGGCCGCCGGAGCCGCTGCCTTGGCACCACCACGACGCGGCGCGGCAGCCCGAGTAGCACGGCCATTGGCACGAGGCGCAGCCGGTGCCTCAGTTACTTCTGCGGGGACAGGAGTTGTGTTTTTTTGAGGTAGCTGATCGGCGGGCAGAATGGCCTGCTGATCGAGAATCTTGTAAATCAGATCCTGTTTGCTGAGTCTACGGAAGTTACCAACCTTAAGCTCTTCTGCAATTTCCTTTAACTCGGACAGCAGACGGTTCTTCAACTCGTCAATAGTGTACATAATAGGTAGTAGGGGCGAAAAGGCGGGCTCGGGACCGAACACGCGGCCGCGTAGGCTTACGTTGGGCAACGAAGGCAACCGCCGGGCGGCGCGAAACGCGAAATCAGACTAAGAAAGAATGGAGGTACTGGGGAGGCGCTGGAAAATCGGCATGGGCCTCACAACAGTACAAATTACCTGTAGGCCCGGCAACAGCGGCCGGCTTGTTTAACGCAATGTTAGGGTAATACGCGCACTTTGCCAAATGAGATACATGGATTTTTGAAAAATCCAGACCACCCGGACTAGTGTGGGTACTGGCAGTCTAACGCTGGGCACGTAGCTTCCGTTCCGGCTGCGTACTTTTGCGTTCTCCCATTTCGCGATATCTCCGTCTTATGTTGCAAGTTTCCGTCCTGCGCGAGCACACCGCCGAGGCGCTGGCCGCCCTCGCCAAAAAGCACTACAAAACTGCCGAAGCCGACGTGCAGGCCGTTCTTGACCTCGACCAGCGCCGCCGCCAGCTCCAAACCGAGCACGACTCAGCTCAGGCCGAAGCCAACGAGCTGGCCCGCCAGATTGGTGGCCTGATGAAGGCCGGCAACAAGGCCGAAGCCGAGGAGCTGAAAGTCCGCACCGCTACCCTCAAGCAGCAAACCAAACAGCACGCCGACGAGCTGGCCCAGGTGGAGCAGGGTTTGCAACAAGTGCTCTGGAAGCTGCCTAACCTGCCCCACAGCAGCGTGCCTGAGGGCCGCACAGCCCAGGACAACGAAGTGGTGCGCGAGGTAGGCGACAAACCCGAGCTACCCGCCGATGCCCTACCCCATTGGGAGCTAATCAAGAAGTATGACATCATCGACTTCGAGCTAGGGGTAAAAATCACTGGCGCAGGCTTTCCGGTGTATAAAAACCAGGGTGCGCGGTTGCAGCGGGCACTCATCAACTTTTTCCTCGACGAAGCCCGCGCCGCCGGCTACACCGAGATGCAGCCCCCGATTCTGGTGAACGAGGCCTCAGGCTATGGCACCGGCCAGCTGCCCGACAAAGAGGGCCAGATGTACCACGATGCACAGGATAATCTCTACCTTATCCCGACTTCGGAGGTGCCCATCACCAACCTCTACCGCGACGAGATTATTCCGACGGAAAAGCTACCTATCCGCAACACCGCCTACACGCCCTGTTTCCGCCGCGAAGCTGGCAGCTGGGGCGCCGATGTGCGCGGCCTGAACCGTCTGCACCAGTTCGACAAGGTGGAAATCGTGCAGATTACGCAGCCTGAAGAAAGCTATGCTATTCTGGAGCAAATGGTGGCGCATATCGAAAGCCTGTTGCAAAAGCTGCAACTGCCCTACCGTGTGCTGCGCCTCTGCGGCGGCGACATGGGCTTCACCTCAGCCCTCACCTACGACCTAGAGGTGTGGAGCGCCGCCCAGCAGCGGTGGTTGGAGGTTAGCTCGGCTTCTAACTTCGAAACCTACCAGGCCAACCGTCTTAAGCTGCGCTACCGCGCCGAAGGTGGCAAAACGCAACTGCTGCACACGCTCAACGGCTCGGCGCTGGCCCTACCCCGCATTGTAGCGGCTCTGCTGGAAAACAATCAAACAACAGATGGCATTGCGTTGCCGGAGGTATTGCATTCGTATTGCGGATTCAGCAAGATTGGGTAATTCCAGCTTTTCTTGCTGACTATCCTGATTTATCCGTGCTACTAAGTTCATCTTGTTTGCGCAAAGAGGCCCGCTTCGAGCGGGCCTCTTCTTTTTCATACCCACGAATGCGCTGATTGCATCAATTTATAACAACGAAAAGCTGTACCTACCGCCCATCCCGAGCGGGCGGCAAATCCAGATCGAAGCGAATGTCGCGCATGCATTTGAAATGTCCTTGCGGGCACTGCCCGAAACCGATTTTGGAACACGGCCGACACGCCAGCCCTCCCACCTCCAGCACCCGAAACTCCGTGCGGTAGGGGTACATCCCAAAAGCCGGCACCGTATTGCCCCACACGCTGAAAATCTCTTTTTTGAAAGCCGCCGCAATGTGCATCAGCCCCGTATCGTGGCTGATGATGAGCTGCGCCTGCCGCACCAGCGAGGCCGACTGATGCAAGTTGAACTTGCCGCAGGCGTTGTAGATGAGGGTCTTAGGATCTTGGGGACTTGGGGTCTTAGGAAAATAGTATGGGCTATCGGGAATTTGGGTGGTAGGCGGTACTGCTGTAGCCGCTTCCTTTTCAAAAGCCAGTTCCACCACGTGGCCGGTGCTTTCGTCCTCGGGTCCACCAAGTAGCACCACGGGCCGCCCTAGTTGCCCGCACAACTCAATGATGCGCTCTACGGGCAGGCGCTTGGTGGCGTGCTGTGCCCCAATAGCGAAGGCCACGTAGCCGCGCTGGAAATGAGCCGGCAGCGTCGTGGCCAGGTCTACCTCATCTTTTTCGGGGATGAAGTAATCGAGGCCCTTGCCGTCGTTGCGCACGCCCAGGGGCGCGGCCGCGGCCAGGTAGCGGTCCACGATGTGCAGGTGGGGTAGGCGATTGATTTTGAAGCGTACCAATAGCCACTTCTGAAAATTCAGCTTATCGAAGCTGCTGTTGGGCACGTTGAGTTGCAGTTTCAACAGCCTAGTACGCAGGTTATTGTGCAGATCAACGATATAGTCGAATCGTTCGGCGCGTAACTCTGCTGCCAACTCACGCAGGGAACCAGTCAGGTAGTGCCCCTTCTTGATGTAAGGGTTTGACTCGACCAAGCCGCGGTAGGCGGGCTTGGTGCAGAAATGCACCTCCGCACCGGGCACCTGCTGCCGGATGGCGCGCACCACGGGGGTAGTCAGCACAATGTCGCCGATGGAGGAAAAGCGCAGAACCAGAATTTTCATGCGGTAGGGACGCGCTACACGCGCCCGTCGTTGAACGACGGTGTGGGCAACGTTATCAAACTAGAAAAACAACCTCAGCAACGATAGGTGCGGGCCACGCGCCCCTACTCAAACAACGACTTTTTATATTCCAGGGGCGGTTTGATGTTAGCTTTTCGCTCGGCGAAATATGCCGCTACCTCTTCCACCGATAACGCATTAAAGGTCATGTCAGGCGTCAGCATGCCTTTGCGCCCCATCAGCACGCCGTAGCGCATGTCGGCGTAGCCGTCAGTGTGGTGGGCGTCGGGGTTGATGCTGAGGCGCACGCCTTGGTCGAGGGCGTAGCGCACCCAGCGCCAGTCCAGGTCGAGGCGCCAGGGGTTGGCGTTGATTTCGATGATGACGCCATGCTTGGCACAGGCATCAATAATGGCTTTGAAATCGAGCGGGTAGCCCTCGCGGCGCAGCAACAGCCGGCCGGTGGGGTGGCCCAGCATGGTGCAATACGGGTTTTCGATGGCGCGCAGCATTCGCTCGGTGGCCTTGCGCTCATCCATACGCAGGTTGCTGTGCACGGAAGTCACCACAAAATCGAACGAGCTAAGCACGTCGGGCGTGTAGTCCAGCGCCCCATCACTCAAGATATCGCACTCAATCCCTTTGAAAATGCGAAACGGTGCTAATTCCTGGTTCAGCTGGTCAATTTCCTGTTGCTGCTGGCGCACGCGCTCCGGTGAGAGGCCATTGGCGTAGTGCGCCGCCTGCGAGTGGTCGCAGATGCCGAGGTACTGGTACTGGTGGTCGCGCAGCCACTCGGCCATCTGGCGCAGGGTGTGGGCACCGTCGGAGTGGTTGCTGTGGTTGTGCAGGGAGCCGCGCAGGTCGGTGTCTTCCAGCAGGCGCGGTATTTTCTGCTCTTTGGCTAGGGTTAGCTCCCCCCTACCCTCACGCAATTCGGGCACCACGTATTGCAGGCCGACTTTCTCGTAGATGGCTTCCTCTTGATAAAATCGCTCTTTCTTGACCACTTGGCGCAATGTGGCCGGCTGACCGGGCATGGCGCTGGGTAGGGCCTCGGTGAGGTGTGCTTCGTTGCCAGTAAGCAGGAACAGCTGGTTGGTGAAGTTTTCCTTGGTCACGAAATGCACCTCCACCTTCACGCCCGATTCGGTGGTGGTGCCGCGCCAGCAATATACCCCGCACTGGGCAGGCTCGGCGGCCAAGCCTTCTAGCGCATCCAGGGCATCGTGGCCGCGGTCGGGAGTAGAGGTAGCGGCCACCAGCACAATGGTTTCGATGGTTTCGAGGCAACGGCGCAGCTCCCCGGCCACGGCCACCTGCTCGGTGCGTAGCGCCTCGCGGAGGCGGGCTTGCAGGTCGGTGGCCAGGGCCTCGGCCTGCGGAAACAACAGCTTGCCTTTGCTTTGACTGGTAAATTCCAGCGCGGCTAAAATCAGGTCCTGGGTCTTTTTACCGAAACCTTTCAGTTTGCTGATTTGGTCCTGCTCGGCAGCTTCGCGCAGTTGCTCGGGGCTTTCAATACCAGCCTCGCGCCACAACTGACGGATTTTCTTGGGGCCGATGCCTTTGATGTTCAGCAGTTCCACTACGCCGGGTGGCGTAATGGCTAGCAAGCGCGTCAGCTCATCGAACGAGCCCGTATCAAGTAGCTCGGCCACGCGGGCGGCGGCGCTTTTGCTCAGGCCGGTGCGGTCGGGCAGACCGGTGCGGTCCATGTCGGCCACCTGAAAGTTGAGCTGATCAAGGGCATTGGCGGTGCCTTCGTAGGCGCGGATTTTAAACGGATTCTCGTCGTGCAGCTCCAGCAGCTGGGCCGCCAGTTTGAAAGCCCGAATCAGGTCACGATTGGTCACGGGGTAGGGAACTTAGGAGTTTGGGTCGCGCCGGATGCCGGGTGCCAGGCAGAACGCAGCTCGGTAAAGATACGGGCAAACTGGTAGCTTAAGCCCGGTTTTGCTCCAACGGACCCCAGCGCGGTAGTTACCGTATACAACACTACGTAGGTTTCGAGCCGGGCGCTGCGTTTTTTGTTGCCCGTGCCGTTTTCATCTCCTTGCTCTGAGTATTATGCGTCTTTTTACTTTCCTTGCCTTCCTAAGCATCTTGTTTTTGGCCGCTACCTGCACGCAGTCCAGTATCAACCTGCGCAAACTGGAAGGCACCTGGCTCCACGCCCATGAGGAAGACCAGGAGGGCGTCTTGGTCTACCGGCCCAACACCTATGCGTTTCCGCCCTCACGGGGCCGCACTGGCTTTGCCTTCGACCGCGCCGGCTTGTTCACGCAATACGACATTGCCCCCACCGATGGGTTGGAAGGCCACGAAGGCACTTGGAAAATGGACGGCGACAACACTGTGCTCATTTCTTTGGAAGATAAACAAGAACCGGATTACCGCCTGGAAATCGTCTCTTTAGAGAATAATGTGTTGAAAATACGACGGCTGGAAAAGTAGCATGCAACGTTTGGGGCAAGATGCAGCTCCTTTTTACGTTACACCATTGCTTGTCTAGATTCACTACTATATATGCGCTTTTTAGCACTCCTCGGCTGCTTTCTGCTTGCCAACCTATTCTTCAGTGCCTGCTCCACGGATGATGATACCGTGTCGCCGGAAGCAGTGAATTCGTACTTGTTTGGGCAACTGTGGCTGAATTCCTACGAGGCCAAGTCGGACGAAACGCCTACCTACCGCCTGAAGGACTACACGTGGGTTGAGCAACCAGTGCGCTACAACGTGCCATTTGAAGGTGGCGATGGCTTCCGTTTTGAGAAAGATGGCACCCTGCTCTACATCGCGCCCGGTATTGGTCCTGGCCCTACCCAACACCAGGGCGTTTGGTCGCAGAATGATGATAAAACGATTTTCTACGTGCATCTCAACGACAACTCCAGGCCCGATTTTCAGGTGCAGATTGTGTCGGCCACCAGTGAGTTGCTGCGCGCCCGCTACCTAAGATAGCAACTGCTACCCTACTGAAGCGGCCTACCTGGCATAATCCGGGTAGGCCGCTTTGTTATAAGTTTGTAGTTCTCATTTTCCGTTTGCTTTCTATGAACTACTGGCTCGTCAAATCTGAACCCGAAAAATACTCCTGGCAGGACTTCTTGCAAGAAGGCCGCACCGACTGGACGGGCGTGCGCAACTACCAGGCCCGCAACTTTTTGCAGCAGATGCAGCCTCAGGATCTGGTGCTGTTCTACCACAGCGTATCCGACAAAGAAATAGTAGGCGTAGCCGAAGTAGTAGCCCCCGCCGCCCCCGACACTACTGCCGAAACGGGCAGCCCGTGGGTAGCCGTAGCCCTAGCCCCGTGCGAGGCCCTACCTCAACCCGTGTCGCTGGCCCAAATCAAGGCCGATGAGCGCCTAACTCAAATAGCCTTGTTGCGTCAGTCGCGGCTGTCGGTGATGCCGCTTCGGCCCGAGGAGTTTGACACCTTATTAGAGCTAGGCGCAAGGTAAGAGACCTACCTCTCTAGGCCCTTCCAGCTGTTATCTAAGCCGGCTTTACTTCACGTACGGCCGGCTTTTTTGTGGAAAACGGTGTCGATTAGCATCAGGTAGTAATAAACCAACCCGTGGGCGCTGGCTTTTCTGGTTGATTTATCGTAATTCTACCACTACGCCCTTTCTACACCTATCGATGAAGCTATTTTTACTACCCTTGCTCTGGCTGTGTATAGGCTCGGCGCTGGCCGCCGAGGAGCCCACGCAGCCCGCCCGTCTGGAGCTACCCCTGGATGCCTACAACAGCGAAGTCAGCATTCAGCCCCTACCCGCCGATAGTAGTGTGGTGTTGCTGGTGGAGCAACTGAAGCCCGGCGCTTTCACTACTACGCTCAGCTTTCAAAAATACGACTACCAGTTGCGGCCCGTGTGGTCGTCGCCGTTGGAGGTGCCCAAGGGCTTTTCCTTTGATCGGCTCACCTCCGATGGCATGACAGTCTACGCGCTGTTCCGGCCCGATTTGCTGGGCAAGCAGCTGTGGATAGCCGAGCTGGATGCTCAGACGGGCGTATTGTACGCGCACATGTTTGAGGCGGAAGATGTGCGCAGTATCTACGATTTTCGGGTGTTGCGCGGGCAGGCGTTCCTGACGGTGATGGTTGAAAATCATCTGACAGCGTTGCTGCTGAACTTGCGCCGCAACCGCATTAGCGCGCTGCCCGCCATCTACGAGCAGCTGCCTACCAACTTCACCTTTGCCGTCGACCCATTAGCGCAGCGCGTCGATTTCATCAGCAGCCAGACCAACGGTTACAAAACACGCCTGCAAGTGAAAGAGCTGTCGGCGGAAGGCCAGCTGCTACGCTCAGAGTTTGTGCAGGCCGAAAGCGACCGGAACCTGCTTATGGCCCAACTCAGCCCTGGCCTCCGCGACCGGCTGCTGCTGGGCACCTACAGCCTGCGCGACACGCGCTACGCCCAGGGCCTGTTTGTGGCTGATCTGAACGAGGCGCCTACCCTCACGGGCAGCCGCCGCAGCCTGCGCTTCTACGATTTCCTGAACCTGAAGCACTTCTTCGATTTTGTGTCGCCCAAGCGAGCAGTGCGGCTGAAAGTACGTGGCGAGCAAATGCGCGCCACCAACCGCAACCTCCGCCTGCACTACCGTTTGCTCACGCACGAACTATTGCCCACCTCCTATGGGTATGTGCTGGTAGGCGAGGTATACAATCAGCGCTTTCGCAACACGGTGCCCTACCAGCCCAACTCAGGTGTTCCGCTGGGCGCTTACGGCAACAACACCGAGGGCTATTATACTACCCACGCCATCGTCTGCGGCTTCGACCATGAGGGCAATCTGTTGTGGGACAATACGTTTGTCTTGAAAGATGCTCGCAGCTATGATTTGGTGGAGATGGTGCAGCTGCGTCCCCTACCCGATGGCCGGCGGTTTGTATTGGCCTACCTCGATGAGTATCGCATTCGCTACAAGCTGATCGACGGTGCCAATGCCTCTTCCAACGACCTGATGGTGCCCGTGCAAACCACTCTCAGCGACAATAAGGAAAAGGCCAACAACGCCACCCAACAAGGCATGCTGGCCTGGTACGGCAGCCGCTTTCTGGCCTTTGGCTACCAGCACATTAGAGCCACCAATGGTACCAACCGCGACGTGTATTTCCTGAATGCCGTGGCGTTCGACAAAATGACTGCGAAGTAAGTTGCCCAAAGCATAGCAGCGGAATTTGGCGCAATTTAGGCGCATGAAACGCTATGCTTTTTCCTTAGTAGCCGCGCTGGCGCTGCTGCTAAGTGGCTGCCGGGCCAGTGGCCCCGGCACGCCGGCCCGTACCGTGGCCGAGTTTTTTCGCAAGTACGATAGCCGCCCCGGCTTCCGCACCACCGAGTGGTCGGCGGGGCTGACTACGCGGCTACTGCTAGGCCGCCTGGGCAAGCTAGGCGGCGACAACGACCTAGCGCAGGCCCTGACGGCTATCCGAAGCTGTAAGGTGTTGGCCTTTACACCTACTTCATCGGGGGCGCTGAAGCTTACCGACGAAGGGCTGAGCCAGGAAGTAGACGGTTTGCTAAAAAACGAGCGGTACACCCCCTTGGCCGTATCAGCCCCTGATAACGATACGGCATTGCGCTACGCCGTTCGGCAGCAGGGCGACCAAGTGCAGGAGATGGTAGCCACCGGCCACCTCAACAGCGCCCCCGACTCGTTTGTGCTGCTCGATGTAAGCGGCAACTTTACGCGGGCACAGGCCGAGCGACTGGCTGAGTTCCTACCCAATGTGGTACGCGAAACCGCACTGTAATCTGATAATTCAATCAACACAAAAAAGGGGCGAACCAATGGTTCGCCCCTTTTGCTTTAGCGCAGTGCAGGATTAGGGTTGCGGCTGGCTAGGGATGTAGAATTCGAACTTGAACTCGGCGCGGCGGTTTTTCGCCATGTTAGCACGCGAGGTGTTCGGAACAACTGGCTTGCTTTCGCCGAAACCTTCCGTTGGAATACGGTTCGTGTCGATGCCTTTGCCAGTGAAGTACGTCTTAGCCGACTCAGCGCGACGCTCCGACAGGCCTTGGTTGTACTCATCGGTACCGCGGCTGTCAGCGTAGCCCGAGATGCGGAGGCTATACTCGGGGTGGTCGTTCAGTACTTGTACCATCTTATCGAGGGTGGTGTACGAGCTGCGCTGGATTACTGTGCTGTTGGTTTCGAAGCGGATGGGTTGCTCCAGCTTGCGGATTTCAGCGGGGATAGGCAGCGGGCAACCAGTCGAGTCAACCGTTACGCCAGCCGGAGTACCGGGGCACTTATCCACGTCGTCATTCACGCCGTCACCGTCAGAGTCTACTACTACTGGGCAGCCGGTTGCGTCAACCTGGGTACCAGCAGGGGTGTTGGGGCACTTGTCATCTTTGTCAGCTACGCCGTCGCCGTCAGAGTCAGGGCAGCCGCGCAGTGCGGGCAGACCAGCCTGGTCGGGGCATTCGTCTTCTGAGTCACGTACACCATCACCGTCACGGTCGGGGCAGCCTTCCAGCGAAGCCAAGCCTTTCTCGGTGGGGCACTTATCTTGGTAATCTGGAACACCGTCGCCGTCGCCATCAAGTGGGCAGCCGTTTTCGTCTACTGCTACACCAGCAGGAGTGCCGGGGCACTTGTCTTTGCGGTCTGGAACACCGTCCATGTCCTCATCCTTCGGCTTGCCAAACGCGATGTTCAGGCCAGCCGAGTGCTGCAAGAAACGGTCATCCCAGCCATCATTGTCGCCGCCTACGCTACCGTCGAGGTTGGCTTTGTAGCCTACTACCTGCGAAGTCTGCACGAAGATGCCGATGTTGTCGCTGATGCGGAAGTTGATACCCAAGCCAGCCTGACCAGCAAATTTGGTCTCGTCAGCGTTGATGTTGGTATTTACGTTGTTGGAACGGTACTGACCTTCACGGCTGTAGTACAGAATGCCAGGAGCCAACAAGATGTAGGGCTGCACGAAGGCATCTTCCTTCAAGGCCCAGCCATTGTTCAGCATCAGCTTAATCGGCACATTGGCGCTCACAATGTTCGTGGCGAAGGTGCTGCTGTTGGTACCGATGGACTTCTTCAACTCAGCATAGCTGCCTTGCAGACCAATGCTGAGGCCGGGAGCGATGTACTGGTTGATAGAGATACCAGGGCCCCACTTGGAGCGGCTGAAGTCCCAATAATCAGAACCCAGGTTGCCTTTATACTGGAAGGCATTGGCTGAGAGGCCAATCACCGTCTTGTGGTCAGAGGTCTGTGCCTGGGCTTTGGGGGCGGCTGCGAACATGGCTAGTCCGAGTGCCGCCGTTGTGGTTAAAAGGTGTCTCATAGAAGAGAAAAAATTGGGTAAAACTTGTAGTAGATCCGCTCAATATGGGAGAGAGTATGAGGCGGAATATGCTGCCTATACCGTTCTAGGGAGAATAAAGTTGTAGTAAGTGCGTATTCGGTCACGTATACCCTACACTGATTTACTACCCTATAAAGCCCATTTTCAAGCAAATCGACCGCATTTTAGGCCTTATTTCCCAGCATAAAAAAATATATTTTATTCATTGAATATAACAAACAGAGCCTCAGAAACTCCGATCAGAAATTAAAATTCCCGTCATGCTACACGTTGGCAGCACGGCGGGAATTTCAGTTGAACGCTGGTGATAGCGCTGTATCAGCGTCCGGCTTGCATCAGGCGCTCAATATCATCTGCCTCTAACGGGATGTTTTTCATCAGGTCATCGTTGCCGGTTTCCGTGATGAGAATATCATTTTCCAGGCGTATGCCAAGGCCTTCTTCCCGGATGTAAATACCCGGCTCGCAGGTATACACCATGCCCGGCTCAAACACCCGGTATTTATCGCCTACATCGTGCACATCGAGGCCCAAGTAGTGAGAGGTGCCGTGCATAAAGTATTTCTTATACAGGGGCGCGGCGGGGTCTTGGTTCTTCACGTCGTTGGCGTTGAGCAGGTCCAGCTTAATCAGCTCCTGCTCCATGCGGCGCCCCACGGCGGCGTGGTACTCCTCAATGTTGTTGCCAGCCACTAGCTGCGAGGTGGCAAACTTCATCACGCTCAACACAGCCTCGTACACATCGCGCTGGCGCTTGGTGAACTTGCCATTCACCGGGATGGAGCGCGACAAATCGGCGGCGTAGTTGGCGTATTCAGCCCCAAAGTCCATTAGCAGCACATCGCCATCTTTGCACTCACGCTCGTTGCTGACGTAGTGCAGGATGCAGGCATTTTCGCCCGAGGCAATAATGCTGCTGTAGGCTGGCCCGCGCGAGCCATTGCGCAGGAACTCATGAAAGATTTCGGCCTCAATCTCGTATTCCATCACGCCCGGCTTCACAAAGCCCAGTAGGCGGCGAAACGCTTTATCGGTGATGTCGGCAGCTTGGCGCATCAGCCGGATTTCCTCATCGCTTTTAATAGCGCGCAGCCGGTGCATGAGTGGAGCCACGCGACGGTACTGATGCAGGGGGTAGGCTTCGCGCAACCACTTGCCAAAGCGAGCATCGCGAGTTTCCACCTCCACCACAGCCCGAATGTGCTCGTTGGTGTTTAAATACACATTTTCAGCCTCATTCATCAAGGCCGGCAGCACCGATTTAAACGAGTCGAGCCACATGATGGTGGGCACTCCCGACTGTTGGCGGGCCTGGTCTTTGGTGAGCTTGTAGCCTTCCCACACCAAAATATGCTCGCTGGTTTCGCGCAGGAACAGAATTTCGCGGTACTGCGGCAACTTGGCATCGGGGAATATTACCAGGATGCTTTCCTCCTGATCGACGCCGGACAGGTAGAACAAATCGTTGTTTTGCCGAAACGCCATGGTGCCGTCGGCATTGGTGGGCATGATGTCGTTGGCATTGAAAATAGCCAGCGACGCCGGGGGTAATAAGACCTTGAAATGGCGGCGGTTTTCGATGAATAACTGTGGGTCGATGGGGCCGTAGCGCATGGAAAAGACAGGATAGAAGATGAGGACGACGCCAAAATAGCGCCGCAGCAAGTTAACAGATTGAGCCGGCGATTGTCCCGAAAAGCTATTCCCTACCCCACCAGCAAGCGCTACGCCGCTGCCACCAGTTGGGCATTGCTGAGGTGCATAAGGCAGGGCGGGTGGGGTAGCAGTGCTAGGTATTCGTCGGCGCGGTGCTGGCCAAATGGAAGTAGGAGAGCATGCACGTGGGGGTTGCAAGCGGTGCCCGCCAGCGCTTGCAACGCCTAATAGGGTAGCAGAAGAAGTAGGCAGGTTGTAGTAGGCAGCAAATGGCCCGTGCCGCCGCCGGAGCCACCGACTAAAACGCCCACTTCTCCTTCCCACATAGACTTAGGCAGAGAATGCACAACAGCAGATACACCAACCGGCAACAGCAGTAGCACCAGTGACGCCACCTCGGCTTTTGTAACGAAATGCAGATGAGTAGAGGGAGTAAAATGGGCGCAAGGAGAGCATAAAACCGGCACGCATCAACATGTTGCCCAGCTAGTTTGGAAGCCGAACAGGAATACGCATAGCCTATCGATGTTACGGGTTATAAGGGAAGGAATAAAATTTGGCCGTCATTTTGCACTATACCAATAAAGTTGCTTTTCTATACAGTTGGCTTTTTCCGATACAGCAATGCTCCCTAACCGCTCTACCCTACTTATTCAAACTGGCTCGTTAGCTGATGTTATTCTGCTCACAGCTCTAATCGAATACCTTCGCCTGATAGAACCAACCAGTATTTTAGATGTATTGATTCAGCAAGAACACACTAATGTGTTACAAAATCATCCTTTTATAAATCAGATACTTACAGTAGAAAAATCACAGATTAAACTACCCGTTGCCCATCAGCTACTGCGGCAGATCAGGGCGGTTAACTACCACCGGGTCATTAATTTACAGCACTCTACAGCCACAGGCTTGCTAACCGCTTTTTCTGGCGCCGAGGAAAGAATTGGATTTACTAAAAATCCGTTATCTACGGGCTTCACGCGGGCCGTTCCGTATTTCATTGCAACTGATACGCACGAGGTGGCGCGCAACCTGCAACTGCTGGCTCCACCCGCCTACACGCCCCTCACGCTGCCACGCCTCTACCCTACCCTCGCCGATGTGGAGGCAGCCATGCCCTATACGCTGTCGGGTAACTACTTGTGCCTGGCACCCGGCGCCGACCAGCGCACCCGGCAGCTGCCCACCGAGCAATGGCTGAAGCTGCTGGCCGCCCTACCCTCCTGCTACCCAGTATACTTGGTAGGTACTACCGACGACGCCGCCTTGTGCGCGGAGCTAGCCGCACGTAGCCACCGTTCGGGAGTTGTTAATCTGGCCGGGCGGTTATCGGTGCTGGCTACGGCGGCGCTGCTACGCGGGGCCGTACTCAACTACGTGCTCGATTCGGCCATGCTGCACCTGTGCTCGGCGGTGGCGGCGCCTACCTGCGCGGTGTACTGCTCTACGGCACCCACCTTCGGCTTCGGGCCGCTCAGCCCACAGGCCTGGGTGGTGGAGTCGGCAGCAGACCTAGAGTGCCGCTCCTGCGACGTGACGGGGTATGCCCAATGCCCGCTCACGCATTTTCTGTGCGGCCGGGGCATCGGCACAGCCCAACTGTTGGCCCCACTGGCCGAGGCAGAACGGCTGAAGCGTATGGTCGCGCCCCAGGAAGTGGTATATCGCGAGTTGATGCGGGCTTAAGGCAGCGGCGTATTTCGTTGGCTTTTGTTGCTCTTTTTGTACGTTGCCCTCATGCAGCACGTACCTTTGCAACTACGCACCGGGCTTGGCTGTTATAGTAGCCCGGCCGGCCCCTACCCCGGCCCGCCGGGGTTTTTGCCTTTCTACTTTTCTGCTTTTCCCGACGAATGCTCGACTACGATTTGCTCGAACTGCCCAACGGCATTCGGGTACTCCATAAACAGGTACCTCACACTAAAATCGCGCACTGCGGCTTTCTGCTTGATATTGGCTCGCGCGATGAGCGCCCCGAGCAGCAGGGCTTAGCGCACTTCTGGGAGCACATGGCCTTTAAAGGCACTGAGCGCCGCAAGAGCTTCCACATTCTCAACCGCCTTGAAACCGTTGGCGGCGAGCTGAATGCCTACACCACCAAGGAAAAAATCTGCTTCTACGCCTCGCTGCTCAGCACGCATTTCGAGCGGGCCTTCGAGCTGCTGACTGACCTCACCTTCCACTCAGTATTCCCTGAGAAAGAAATCGAGAAGGAGCGCGGCGTGATCTTGGAAGAAATGTCGATGTACCTCGACGCGCCCGACGATGCTATTATTGATGATTTTGACGAGGTAATTTTTGGGCAGCATGCCCTAGGGCACAACATCCTAGGCACACGCCAGAGCGTGAGCAGCTTCCAGCAGGCTGATTTCCGGCAGTTCCTGAGCGAAAATGTGCGCACCGACCGGCTGGTGTTCAGTTCCGTGAGTAACCTGCCATTTAAGGAGGTGAAGCGCCTAGCCGAGAAATACCTGGCGCCCCTACCTGCCCAACTGGGCGACCGGCCCCGCACCAGCTTTGCTGGCTACCAGCGCCGCGAGCTGCTGGAGCGTAAGCCTATCACGCAGGCGCACTGCCTCATTGGTGGCCCGGCCTATGCTATTGATGATGACCGCCGGATTCCATTTTTCCTGCTCAACAACGTGCTGGGCGGTCCCGGCATGAACTCACGTCTGAACCTGGGTGTGCGCGAGAAGTTCGGCTTGGTCTACGCCATCGACTCCACTTACTCGCCTTACACCGATACGGGCATGTTCGGTATCTACTTCGGCACCGAGAAAAAGCAGGTAAACCGTACTATTGGCTTGGTGCAAAAGGAACTGAAAAGGCTGCGTGAAAAGCCGCTCGGCGGCTTGCAGCTACACACTGCCAAAGAGCAGCTCATGGGCCAATTGGCCATGGCCGAAGAAAGCAACGGCGGCCTGATGCAGCTCCTCGCCAAGAGTACGCTGGACCTGAACCGCGTGGAGCCCATCACCGAAATCTTTGATCGGGTGCGCACTATCACCGCTACGGAGTTGCTGGATATGGCCAACGATGTGCTGCGAGAGGATAACTTGAGCGTGTTGCAGTACGTGCCTGAGTAGGGTGATCACGGCAGGACGTCTATCGTTCTAGCGTGATAAGGTCCTTCGCAAGCTCAGGATGACAGCCGTTTTAAGACAGCCACCTTTTTACCCCTTTACCAACTTATTAGCATGCCTATTTTCGGCCACATTGCTTCCTACCGGCCGGGCGACTTATTTGAGAACCGCTTAGCATTGTCGCTGGTAGGAATGCACCGGCCACGGCGGGCGGGCGTAAGCGGCACGCAAGCCGAAGGCGCTGACTCGATTGTGCTGGCTGGCGCGTACGAGGATGATGAGTTTGCGGAGGAGGAAATCATCTATTCCGGCAGCGGCGGACGCGACCTACGCACTGGTCGACAGGTGACCAACCAGGAAATGACAGGGCGTAACCTAGCCCTGCGTCGCAGCCAAGAAACCGGCCGGCCCGTACGGGTGCTACATAAGGTGAGGCACGAGGGTAGGGAGATGTTTCGCTACGAGGGATTATTCCGCGTCACAAAGCATTATTTCGCCCAAGGCAAAGCCGGCTTTCAGGTGTTGAAATTTCATCTGGTCCCCTTCCCTACCTGATTGCGTGTTACTTTGCGGGCTTATTACAGCCTTGCTGTCCTACCCTCCGCCTGTATGCCGTTTACCCTTGCTCACCCGGCTATTGTAGTACCACTGCTGTATAAAAGCCGCCGCTGGCTGTCTGCTACGGGCCTGATTCTGGGCAGCATGTCGCCCGATTTTGAATATTTCCTGCGGCTGCGGCCGGGCGGCGGGTTTGGGCACTCTACGGTGGGCATTTTTGTGCTTGACTTGCCCTTAGCGCTGGTGCTCACCAGCTTATTTCATGGGTTGGTGAAACGGCCGCTAGTACGCAGCATGCCGGTTTTTCTGCGCCGCCGATTTGGGCGCTTTGCCGCCCAGCGTTGGCCGCTCAGCAACCTATGGAGTCTGCGTTTGCTTCTGGCTATTATTACTGGTGCCGGGTCGCACCTGGTGTGGGATGGCGTGACACACACGCGGGGTCGCATTGCCCACCAACTCCCCTTTCTGATTGATACTGTGCACAACCGGCCGCTGTTTGTGTGGCTGCAATACGGCTCGTCGCTGGTAGGCGTGCTGATAGTGCTGTGGTTTGTGTGGCAGCTGCCGGTTACGCGTCGGCCGCCGCGCGTGTCTACCCGCCAGCAAGCTGTTTTCTGGCTGATTACCGCTACGTTGTTCAGTATGTTTGTGCTGATTTTTGCCTGGTACAGCCACCATCACTACGGCATGAATTTCATTATTTCGGGGCTGGTGGGAAGCATCAGCGCGAGTGTGCTGGCCGTGGTGCTTACTTCGGCCTTCGTACGGCTACTCCGCAACGACTGGCCCGCCGAGCAAACCGCCTATCCTTCTTCATGACCGACGAAACCGACCTCTACGCCGAAGCCCACACCTCCCCCGAAACGCCTTTGCTAGCTCGCCTCAACCGCGAAACACACGTGCAGGTGCTGGCTCCCCGGATGCTGTCAGGCCACTTGCAGGGCCGGTTGCTGAGTATGCTCAGCCACATGATCCGGCCGCAGCGGGTGCTGGAACTGGGCACGTTTACGGGCTACTCGGCTCTCTGCCTGGCCGAGGGCCTACCCGCCGACGGCGAGCTGCACACCGTGGAGCAAAACCCCGAGCTGGAAACTCGCATTCGGCGCTACGTGGCCGAGGCCGGCCTCAGCAACCAAGTACACCTGCACATCGGAAAAGCGCTGGAAATACTCCCTACCCTACCCGGCGAGTGGGATATGGTGTTTATCGACGCCGATAAAATCAATAACGACGCCTATTACGAGCTGGTGCTCCCACAAGTACGGCCGGGCGGTTTTATCCTGATCGACAACGTATTCTGGAGCGGCAAGGTCCTATCCTCCTACCCCATCAAGGCCGGCGACAAAGACGCCTGGGCCGTGCGTGCCTTCAACGATAAGGTGCAGCAGGACGAGCGGGTGGAAAACGTGTTCCTACCCTTGCGCGACGGGCTCCTGCTAGTGCGCAAGCGGTAGTTTATGGACGTAAAAGCAGGTCGAAACCTGAGGTCAGCTCTAGCAATGAAAGTTAGTCCTGACTATCACTGCTTTCAGAGCATTCCAGGCCTTTTATTACGCTTTATTTTGCACTTGTCGCTGGACACGTACTTTGAAAAATAGAGGACTTATAGCTGTCAGGCCCATGAAAGCAATACGATAGTGAAATATGCCGATATGCTGGTAACGTAGCAACATCTTTGTGTTAAAGAGCAAAGAGCGCTGTGCATAATGTCGATATTTTTCAAAGTCGTTGTCTTGCAAGGCCAGTTGAGTTAGCTTGTAGTGAAACCACTTTAGAACGGGTATTATCTCTTTACTGTACCGATGTTTAAAATGTTCATTTATAGCACAATACAATTCTATCATACGCTCCCAGTAGCGATATCCGTGTAGCAAGTTAGTGGCGCCCCCATCGTGCCGACGGTATACAGCCATAATACCTGGTACTAGTTTCAGCGAGCCAAAAGAAGCTAGTAGAATATAAAAGGGTGTGTCGCCTACCACCGCGTTGCGCAGCCACTCGGGATACTCGGTGAAGAGGTGGTTGCGAAATACAACGGAAGCAGTAGGGATAAGCCACTTTCCAATGAGGTCCGGAATGGCGTAGTCGGCTTTGGTGTAGTCATGAAACAGCTCCATTTCCCGGTCTGGCTGCTGCTCAAACTTCATCCAGCAGTTGTGGAAGCACAGCACGTAGGCCGGATTTGCCTCCAGGAAGTCTACCTGCTGCTGGAGCTTGGTGGGGTCGGTCCAGTAGTCATCACCCTCGCAGAACGCAATGTATTTGCCGGCACAGGCCTCGCGGGCCAGCCGGGCGTTGGCCTGCGCACCTACGTTTTGCGCGTGCAGCAGCAGCCTGATGGTATCAGGGTAACGCGCCTGAAACTCCTGGCAAATCTGGCGGGTGTTGTCGGTGCTGCAATCTTCCCCGATTACCACTTCAAAGGGGAAGGACGTTTCCTGGGCCATAATCCCATCCAGGCACTCCCGCAGAAAGCGCCCGTGGTTGTAGGTAATGACCCGCACGCTTACCAGCGGCACCTCACTGTGCATTGCGCAGCATTTTAGCTGGGTTACCGGCCCAGATTTCCAGCTCGCCTACATCCTTCAGCAGCACACTGCCCATGGCCAGGGTAGAGTAATTGCCGATGGTCAGAAACTCCCGCACCGTGGCGTTCATGCTGATGTGCACGCCTTCGCCTACCTGCAAGTTGGAGCCCGAGCAAGAGCCGGCCGCCACAAACGTGTGGGCGCCAATGGTGCAATTGTGACTGACAATGGCCCCAATCATCACGCGGGTGCACTTGCCCAGCTTCACGCTGGTCGAGATAATGGCGTGGGGCATCACCACGCACCCCGGCCCCAACTCTACGTTGGCGGCGATATAAGCCGTCGGGTGCACGAAGGTAGCGAGCCGGTCATCCGGTATGTTCAGCGACTCGAACAACGCAATTCGCTCGCGCTGCCCGTCTATCTTATAAATCGTGTTGAGGAAATAGTAGCCTTCTTCCAGCAGACGCGGAATGTCCTGAAGCCCGCCCTTCACGGGGTAGCCTTCTATTTCTTCGCAACCGTCCCGGTCGTTTACGTAGCCGCAAAACTGGTATTCCTGGCTACCCCGCTGGGCCGCATCCAATATGGCATTGCCAATAACGGAGGCATTACCCTGCCCGCCTAGTATTAGTACGTTTTTCATAGGAGTTCGTAGTCTTGTATAAAGGCTGTAACTGTCTCTTTCTCGTTGTACATCAGCACATCCAGGATGGAAAGCCAGGGCACAAACCCGTTGTCTGGCACGGGTTGCGCGTACCGGATAGGTAGGGATTTCACGAAGTGCAGCGCAATGCCGTGCTCAGCAAATAACTCTTTGGTGTAGAGCGCCTCGCCGCCGATGGGGTTCAGGTACTGGTCGCCGCCCTCTTGCTGCACGATATCCACCAGCCGGGCACCTTTGCTGAGGTGGGTGTTGTGGTAGGGCTGCTGCGAGCTGGTGACAATCGGCGTATCAATGCCAAGGTAGGCGCACACAGCCCGGATGCTGTGGGTAGCTACCTCCGCAATGGTAGCGGGGCCGCTACCCTCCAATACGTGTTGCACCAACGGGTATACCTGTTCGAAAAAAGGCGCTTTCCGATAGGCCGTTTCCATGGTCAGGCGCACTTTGCGCACCTCTTTGCTTGCCCAGTCTACCTCTACCTCATTAATGAGCTTGTTTTGGCTGGCATTCAGGCAGGGCAACGTAAATAGATGCTCGGCTCCGTGTAGCAGAATGCGGTTGCGGTTGATCCACCCTTTTTTGATGTAGTGCACGTCGTCGTACACCACGAATAAGTCGGCCGCGGCCAGCAGCTGGAAGTACCCGATGTAGGGGAATAAATACGGCTGCATGATGGCGACTTTCATAGGCTAGACTAATTTGGGCTGGGTAGGTAGGCGGGCGACTTCTGGCGGTGGAGCGAAGCAGCCTTCAACCGGCCATCCGCATGGTGAGGTACTTCTCCCTGGAGAAATCGTATAGGTAGCGCAGGTTTTTCCGGTTGAAGATGGCCGACAGCGTGAGGTAAATGGCCCCGCCCACTACGACCCACATCAGTAAGGTCCACCAAGTGAAAACCTGTAGCTGCTCACTACCCCACAGCAGGGCCATGCCCATAGCAAGCGATGTGCAGAAACTAGGTAGCAAGTCGCGCAGCTGATGCGCAAAGCCGTACGCAATCAGCTGCTTGGAGTAATGCGTATTGATTATCAGGGCCACGAATGACAAGGCAATTTGCCCGTAGATCAGGCCCATCACGCCCCACCGATAGGTGAGCAGCAGGAACACCACCGTCAATGCCTTCTTGATTATCTCGAGAACGAGAAATAAATCAGACCGTTTTTTGAGCGTCAGGATATTCAGGTTCAGGGCGTGAATGGGGTAGAGCAAGCCCACGAACGCAAGGCCTTGCAGCAGGGGAATGGCGCTGGCCCATTTGTCCGTAAACAGCACCAGTATCACGCTCTTGCTCAGGCCCATCAGGCCCATCAGAATCGGGAAGTAGGCAAACGACACTAGCTGCATGAGGCGCTTGTAGGCTTGCGTCAACCGGGGCGGGTCGTCCTGCAACTCAATCAGAACGGGGTAGGAAACCCGGCCGGTGACCTGCGAAACCAGGGTCTGCGGAATGTCTTTCAGGTTCACGGCGCGGTTGTAGAACCCCAGCGCAGAAGCCGAGTAGAACTTACCGATCAGCAACGGATATATGTTGCGAAAACCCGTATCGAGCAGGCTGGAAAGCAGCATTTTGGAGCCGAACCCGAAGAAATCCTTGAACGAAGCCGTAGAGAAATTAAACGACGGAAACCACGCCCGCGCCGCCCAATACAGCACATTGGTAATGAGCGCGTTGAGCAGTTGCCGCATCACCAGTGCCCAGTAGCTCCACCCACGATAGGCCAAATACAACCCAATACCGCCGGAGAGAATATTACTGACCAGCGAGCGGAGGCTGATGGTGCGAAAATCCAGCAGCTTCGTCAGCCGGATGTTCTGCACGATGTTCAACGAGTTCAGCATCAAGCTGATGCCCAATACTCGGATAATGTCCGTGAGCAACGGCTGCTTGTAAAACTGCGCCACCAGCGGCGCGCAGGCAAACACAATGGCGTAGGCGGCAACAGACAAGCCCAGATTGCTCCAGAACACGGTGTCGTAATCTTCGGGAGTGGCGTCTTTTTTCCGAAGCAGCGCGCTACCCAGGCCCGCATCCGTAAACGGCTGCAACAGGGCAATGAAAACCGCTACCATGGCTATCAGGCCGAACTCACTGGGCCCCAGGATTCGGGCGAGGAAAACGGAAATCAGAAAATCACTGATCAGGCTCCCGAATCGCTCCCCCGTGAGCCATACCATGCTGACGGCCGCGCGGTCTTTTAGGGTTTTTTCCTTCATAAAGCCGCGGAAAGTTTGCTACCAACCAGTAAAAGCGCCGGGGAAGTTGGCCTAGCTAACCGCCGCCGTTTTGGGTAGGCCGCCCTCAATACCGTTCAGCGCGAAGAATGGCCCGACAAATCATCTTCACTTCCTCCACCGATAGCTCGTGGTACAGCGGGAGGCACAGCACGCGGGAGGCAATATCGGAAGATACATGCATCTCCTGGCCGGGCCGCACGTAGCTCAGCTTTTCCAGGGAGGGGTAGAAATACCGCCGGGGGTAGACGTACACGCCGTGCATGGCATCAATCATTCGCAACAAAACCGCCTCACTTTCAAACACAACCGGGTAGTAGGCGTAGTTGAAGCCGGCATTGGGGTGCAGGAAAGGCTTGCCTACCTGCAAAGACTTCAGCATGCGGTGGTAGACCTCGGTCAGTTCATGCCGCCGATCCAGGATTTGCTGCACGTACTTAAGGTTGCACAAACCCATGGCGGCGTGAAACTCGCTGTTCTTGCCGTTGATGCCTACCCCCTGGAACGTTTCGGGGCCATGGAAGCCGAAGTTGCGCATGTGCGCAATTTTGTTGGCCAAGCCCGCGTCGTGCGTGATGAGCGCGCCACCTTCAATGGTGTGGAACAATTTGGTGGAGTGGAAGCTCAAGGTGCTGATGTCGCCCTGATGCAGTACAGAGCGCCCCTGATACTGGGTGCCAAACGCGTGGGCTGCATCGTAAATCACGCGCAGCTTGTGCTTGGCGGCTATTGCGCCTATTTCCTTCGCGGCACACGGATTGCCAAACACGTGCGTAGCCAGAATGGCCGTGGTTTGGGGCGTAATGGCGGCCTCAATCAGCGCTGGATCAATATTATACGTGGCGGGGTCGATGTCGACAAAGACCGGGGTACACCCCTCCCACACAATGCTGCTGGTGGTGGCAACGAAAGAAAACGGGGTGGTAATAACTTCCCCCTGCAGATCTAACGCTTTAATAGCCAGCTGCAAAGCAATGGTGCCATTGGTCACGTAGAACAAGTGTGGCACGCCAAAATAGTTTTTTAGCGTAAGCTCCAGCTCATTGACTAACGGACCATTGTTAGTCAGCCATTTTCTCGACCAAATTCCCCGCAGGTAGTGGTCGTATTCCTCTTGAGGCGGCAGAAAAGGCTTTGTAACATTTATCATGTAGGAGTTTTTTCAACCAGCAGGCAAAACAGGAATTCTTCTATCCGAAGATGCTTATGCTTGTTCTATGCTGGTGCAACGCTGGATTCGTTCAAATGCCAACGTTGGTGAATTAATGTAATAATTATATTTTTTATAACCATTATTATACAAATATAACACAGTAGAGACTATAACGACTTTACTACACAGAAGTTGGCCCCTTTCTGCAAGACAGGACTAGACCGAAAAGGCCCTGTTCTATTTCAGACTGGCAGACAATCTCATTAAGCAAATACCCCTGCTTACCAACGTTTTAGAAAAAGGAATTTGTTGAAACAGGTAGTTGCTGAGTGCCATTATGCTATTCTAAAGCAAGCGTGTTCGTGCAGCACAAGCGCATCAGGCATCTATAAATGTAGGTCGCGGCTTTTGCTGCGGCCATCCACAAAGCCCAGGTCAATTTGGCCATCGAGTAGGGCCTCGGCAATCTGCTCGGCGTTCCTGTTGCGCAGGCTGAGCATCACATTGGAGTAGCGCGCCTGGAACCTGGGCAGCAGGCGTGGCAGCACATATTGCATGAGGGTAGTGCTTGCGCCTAGGCGCAAGCGGCCACTTTCAGTATCGCGCAGGGTTAGGAGGGGTTGATGGAGCTGTTCGTCTAGCTGTTCCACGGCGGTAGCATGGGTCAGCAGCGCCTGGCCGGCCTCGGTGAGGCGAATGCGGCTGCCGCGCCGCTCAAACAATCGTTGCCCATAGGCACGCTCCAATTCCCGCACGTGCTTAGTAACGGCAGGCTGAGAAATAAATAACTCTTGGGCAGCCTTGGTGAAGCTTAAATGGCGGGCAACCGTCAGGAAAACGCGAAGGCGAAAATCGGGCATAGATGTAAAGTAAAGGAGTGCTTCGAAGAAACCGCTCTGCAACTTCCGGCACGCTTCGGAGTCTGCTTCAGCACTGATGTTTCAGCAGAATATTTCGTCGGCCTCTTTTGCCAGTTAATAGATATTTCCGGGCGAACCGCAGAGTTCCAGCAGAGTACAGGCCAAAGGCTTAAACCCGCCCCCTCTACCTTCGTCCAATAAGCCGCTACCTACTCTATATGCAACGACTTTTTCTCTTCGTTATCTTATTGCTGCTCAGCGGCTCCGCCTTGGCCCAGACCACCTTGCCAGTAACCGGCCGAGTGGAAGATGCCGCCGACAAATCACCGCTGATTGGGGCCAACGTGGTGCTGATTCAGGTGCCCGACTCGGTGCGGCGCGGCGCGGCCGTAGATACGGAAGGCAACTTCAGCATAGCCGATGTGCCTGCCGGGCGCTACATTTTGGCCGTGTCGTTTCTGGGCTATCAGACCATCCGGCGGCAGGTGCAGCTTACGCAAACAAACCGGACGCTGGGCACGCTACCCTTACAGGCCGGTGGAATTACGCTGAAGGGCGTGGAAGTGGTAGGCAAAACGCCCGCCGCCGTGCAAAAAGGCGACACGGCCCAGTACAATGCCAACGCCTTCAAGACCAACCCCGACGCTGACGCCCGCGACCTAGTGACCAAAATGCCCGGCATTACGGTGCAAGATGGCAAGGTGAACGCGCAGGGCGAGCAGGTGCAGAAGATTTTGGTGGACGGCAAGGAGTTTTTCGGCACCGACCCCGACGCGGCCATGAAAAATATTCCGGCTGAGATTATTGATAAGATTGAAGTGTTTGACCGCCAGAGTGAGCAGTCGCAGTTTTCGGGCTTCAACGACGGCAACACGCAGAAAACCATCAACATCGTAACCAAGCCGCAGTACCGCAAGGGGCAGTTTGGACGCCTAGTGCTGGGGGCCGGACCGGAGCGCTACCAGGCCAGCGTGAGCGTGAACAGCTTTAACGGCGACCAGCGCATTTCGCTGGTGGCGCAGTCCAACAACATCAACATGCAGAACTTTGCCTCGGCCGATCTGGTAGGGGCCGGCGGTGGCGGGCGTGGGGGCCGCGGCGGTGGTGGCGGGGGAAATTTTCTGGTGCCGCAAGGCGGGGGCATCTCCACGACTAATGCGGTGGGCCTCAACTACTCCGACCAATGGGGTAAGAAAACGCAGGTGACGGGCAGCTACTTTTTCAATCAGACTAATAACCGCATTACTAGCAGCACCGACCGCCAGTACGCTACCCAAAACCAACGCTACCTCGAAAACTCTTTCGTCAACAGTCGCAACATCAACCACCGCGCAAACCTGCGCCTGGAGCACAAGATCGACTCAGCCAATTCTATTCTGTTTATTCCGCGCCTGTCGTTTCAGCAGAACACCGGCAATAGTACGCTGGACGGCCAGACCCTGGTAGGCGACGTGCCGCGGGGCGTGGTATCGACGGATTATCGTTCGCGCCTCACCGGCATCAACTCATCCAACCAACTGCTGTATCGCCACCGCTTTGCCAAGGCCGGTCGCACGATTTCGCTGGACCTCAACGCCAACTATAACAGCAAAGACGGCAACAGCAACCTCTACTCCCTCTCGGATACGACGGTGCTGGACCAGTATGCTACCCTCAACCAGCAAGGCTGGGAGCTAAACTCGGGCGTATCATACACGGAGCCGCTGAGCAAAAAGGACCTGTTGCAGTTCAACTACAACGTGGCCTACACGCCCAACGACTCGGACAAGAAAACCTACGATTTCTCGGAGACCGACAATGCTTACTCCGACATCAATGCAGGCCTGAGCAACGTTTTCACCAATACCTACCTCACGCAGGGAATAGGCGCCAGCTACCGCCACCAGACCGAAACGCTGCAAGCCTCGGCGGGCGTAACGGCCCAGAAGGCCGACCTCGACAGCGACCAGCGGTTTCCGGCCGGGCCGGGCATCAACCGCACGTTCTATAATATTCTGCCCAACGCGCAGGTGCGGTATCGCTTCTCGCGGGAGAAAAACCTACGCCTGAACTACAACGGCCGCACGTCGGCGCCTGGCATTGGGCAGCTACAGGAGGTAGTAAACAACGCCAATCCGCTCCAGCTGACCACCGGTAATCCCAACCTGCGCCAGCAATACCAGCACGTATTGGCGCTACGCTACTCAGCCTCGAAGCCCGAAAAATCGACCTCCTTTTTTGCTGGCATATTTGGCACCATTACCGACGATTACATCACCAACAGCACCTTCGTAACGCCCCGCGACACGGTATTGACCATCAACGGTGGCGAGGTGGCCCTACCCCTGGGCGGGCAGCTCACGCGCCCCGTGAACCTGGGTCAACAATTTTCGGTGCGGGCGTTCAGCAATTATGGTTTGCCGCTGAACTTCATCAAAACCAACCTGAACCTCAACGGCTCGGTGGGCTACTCGCGCACGCCGGGCATCAACAACGGGGTGTTGAACTACTCAAAGTCGCCGAACGTAGGACTGGGCATCACGCTGAGCAGCAATATCAGCACCACGCTCGATTTCACGGTTTCGACGGATGGCCGGCTGACGTATGCACGCAACACTACCAACGTGCGCCTCAACACCAACTATTATGTGCAAAATAGCTCGGTGCGCCTGAGCTGGACGTTTGGGCCGGGCATCAACCTGCAAACCAACGTGACGCATCAGTACAACCAGGGGTTGTCGGCGGCCAGCCAGCAGTATTTGCTCTGGAATGCCAGCATCGGCAAGCGCATCCTACCCGGCCAGCGCGGCGAGATTAAGCTGTATGCCTTTGATATTCTGAAGCAAAACCAGAGCATTCAAAACAACATCACGGTGGCCTACAACGAGCGGGTGGTAACCAACAACCTGCAACAGTATTTCATGCTGATGTTTACCTACAACCTGCGCCGTGGCAACGTGAACATGCCTACTGAGGGCGGCCGCGAGGGTAGAGGTGATTTCCGCGGAGGTGGTCGTCCGTCGGGTGGCGGTAGTCGTCCTGCTGGTGGTCGGCCGCCCGGCGGTGGTGGCAGGCCATCGAACTAATAGTTGCGTGAAAAACGGTGGTTTGTATGACCACCGTTTTTTTTCGGGCCTGCTTGCTTCGATACAGGCACTACCATTGTCTGCATCCAACCCGGATTTTTTCGCCTATTTTGGGGTTGGATGGGCCGCCACCAGTCCGGCGCGCCCCTGTAGTAGCCCATGAAACGACTTTTTGCTTTGTTGCTGTGCCTGTTGCCCTTGCTGGTGGCGGCACAGTCGGGTAGCCCTTCGGTGCCCGCTACCCTACCGTTTGCCAACCTTACCCTGCGCCTCAGCAACGGCGGCCAGCGCGCCGTGCAGCAGAAAGTAGATGCGTTGCGCAGCCACCCCGCCTCGTTTCAGGCCCGCGTGCTGCTGGCCGATGCGTATTTTCCCATCATCGACCGGGTATTTCAGGAGGAAGGCGTGCCGCTGGATTTTCGCTACCTGGCGTTGCAGGAAAGCGGCTTGCAGGGCGATGCGCAGAGCATCCACGACGCGGTGGGCTACTGGCAGTTCAAGCGCGAGGCAGCCACGGACTTCGGCCTGTTGATGAATGACCAGGTAGACGAGCGCAAGCACATTGTCACGGCCTCGCACGCGGCAGCCAAGTACTTCAAACGCAGCCACAACGCTTTCCATAACTGGCTGGATGTGCTGCTGAGCTACAACCTAGGCATTGGAGGCACCAAGCCCTATACCCTACCCACCGACGCCGCAGCCACCGAGATGGAGGTGACTGAACGCTCGCACCCGTACATCATCACGTTTCTGGCGCATAAGATAGCCTTTGAGCAGGCCGTGGGGCTGAATGGCAACCCCGCGCTGGCGTTGCAGGAGTTTCCGGCTGTTGCGGGTCAGCCGCTGGCTGCTATGGCCGCCAGCTTTCAGACTACGCCCGAGGAACTAGCCAAGCACAACCGCTGGCTGCTAGCCTCGGCCGTGCCGTCGGACAAAGTGTATACCGTGCTGGTGCCCATCACCGACCCTACCCAGCTGGCTACCCTGGCCGCCCAGCAGCCGGTGGCCTCCACGGCCCCTCTTTCGGCCCAGCCTACCCCCGACCCGCGCCACCCCGGCTTTGTGCTCATCAACGGGCTGCGGGCTCTCATTGCCCTACCCAGCGAAACCAAGGAGACCCTGGCTCAGCGTGCCGATATGAAGCTGCGCCGCTTCATGCGTTATAATGACCTCTATGCGTTTGATAATGTGGTGGCTGGCCAGCCCTACTTCGTGCAGAAAAAGCGCGATAAAGCGGCCGTAGAATACCACGTAGCGCAGCCCAACGAGAGCATCACCACCATTTCGCAGCAATACGGCATACGGGTGCGTTCTATTCTGAGCAAAAACCGCATGGCCCGCAACGAGGAGTTGCGCCCTGGCCGTGTGCTGTGGCTCCAGCACACCCGCCCCCGCGACGTGCCCGTGGAGTACAAAACGGTACAGAACGAAGCGGCACTGGCAGCTTTTGCCCGCCCAACGCGCGCTACCCTGGCCGCACCTGGTCCAGCCCCTGTGCCGTCTACCAAAACGTTCCCACCTTCTACCCAGCCCGCCGCTCCGGCTCCAGCACCAGCACCCGTAGTTGCGTCTGCTCCCGCCGACACGGCTGCTATGCTGAACGACGAAGTTGCTACCACTGGCGTAGCAGATACCGCGGTCATGCCCGCCGCAGCCAGCTCAGCCCCAGCAGCTCCGGCAGCCCCGCGTAACGTATACCGGCCGGCTCCTGCCCGCCCTACCACTCCAGCGCCGGTAGCCAGCAACTCCCCTACCCCTGCTACGGCAACAGCTACTGAGGAGGCTCCCGCTGCGCCGGCCGCTGCCCCCTACCCCGTGATGGCGGCGCCTGCCACACCTGCTGCCATTCCGCCGAACGGCCTACACACGGTACGCACCAAGGAAACGCTCTACGGTATTGCCCGCCTCTACCACATCAGCCCCCGCGACCTGGAAGCCTGGAACGGCCTACCCCTGAACCCATCTCTAAAAATCGGCCAGCAGC
>NZ_JAHWGL010000188.1 GCF_019334315.1 Hymenobacter profundi | reverse complement strand
CTGGTGCTCGATGTCATTGAAAGCCAGCTAAGCGCTGCCGACCGCCAATACGCCCGCCAGGAACTGAAGCTGTCCGCCGACAGCTTCACCGTGCTGTTAATCGGCAAAGACGGCGGCGTGAAACAACGTAGCGCCACGCCCCTACCTCCCGATGCCCTGTTCGGCACCATCGACAAAATGCCCATGCGCCGCCAGGAAATGCGCAACGAGAAGTAGAGGCATTGTGCGGTAGGCACCCAACTCCAAGCCGTTCCTACGTATAGGGACCATATTTCCTTTCGCATGCCTGTTAAGCCTACCCCCGCCGAGCTGCAAAACCAGCCCAAAGGCGCTGCCGCCACCGCGGCCACCGAAACCATTCCACCGCACGAAGACGAGGCTCATCCGACAGTATACGGGCCACGTTGGTGGCGTAAGCAGGTAGTACAGGGCCTTATGATGGTGGCCGGTATTTTCTCGGCTGCGCTGGGGCTCGAAAGCTTCTTGCTACCCAATGGCTTTATCGATGGAGGCGTAACGGGTATTTCGCTGCTCACCAACCACACCACCCATCTTTCGTTGCCATTGCTGATTGTGGTGCTCAACATTCCATTTGTGGTGATGGGGTATTTTCAGCTGGGGCGCGGCTTCGCGGCGCGTACGCTAGCCGCTATTCTGGGGCTGGCCACGGTGCTGTACTCCGTGCATTTTTCGGTGCTGGCTGAAGACAAGTTGCTGGCCGCCGTGTTCGGGGGCTTCTTTCTGGGTTCTGGTATCGGACTGGCTGTGCGTGGCGGCGCCGTGCTCGATGGCACCGAAATTCTGGCCGTGTACCTCAGCAAGAAACTCCCCCTGACGGTAGGAGACATTATTCTGCTCATCAACATCGTCATCTTTGGCGTGGCAGCGCTGCTGCTTTCCATCACCACGGCCCTTTACTCCATTCTTGCCTACCTGGCCGCTGCCAAGATGGTCGATTTTATCATTGAAGGCATTGAGGAATACACGGGCGTGACCATCATTTCGCCCAAAAGTGAAGCCATCCGGCGCATGGTAACCGAGAAGCTGGGCCGCGGTGCTACCCTCTACGTGGGCAAAAGCGGGTACAATACACAAGGGCAGGATCAGGGTACTATCGATATCATCTTTACGCTAGTGACGCGCCTGGAGGTGACCCGCCTCACCGACGAAATCGACAAGATTGACCCCAATGCTTTTGTAGTGATGAGCAGCGTGCGCGATACCAAGGGCGGGATGGTGAAACGGAGGCCCTTGCACTAAGAGCGAGATACTGGCTGCATCCCATTTTCGATGTGCAATCAGAAAACCTTATTCTCAATATTGGAAAAATGTCCAATATTGAATCAATTCATCGGCTCAATAAATCACTTCAGCTATAAGAAGAGTGCAAACATCGAGAAAATAGGTTTTTCGCTATTTAATTGGGTTGTTTTAAAGAACTACTACGGGGGTAAGCCCGGCAGTACAGCTCTTTTCTACACCTTATTTATTGCCCTAATCATGCTCTCTTCTACTGCCCTGCGTGCTGTTCTTTTTGTGTTGGTTGCCGTACTTCTTTCGATGGGAGATGCCCTAGCAGGTACCCCATTTACCCGGGCGCTCAAGCGTGGACATGGCTACGTACATCGTCCGTATTGCAAACAGTACAAAGGAAACGGCACACGCGGCTTGTTTGCCCGGCGCTAGGCAGTTGGAGAAGTTAGCCAAAGCCCCCACCATCAGCTAAGTCTGGTGGTGGGGGCTTTGTGCATTGTAGTGACGCTCTGGGTAGGCCGCCCAAGGCCGTGTTGCGTACACGGGTACATGAAGAAGCTACTGCCACTCTTGCTGGGGTTGGGCGCCTGTGCTCCCAGCGCACAGGTTACGGCTGTTGACCAAATGGCCGGAACCGATTTTACGGTCTACCACACCTACAACTTTCCAACCACCGACGCCCGCAATGAGGCCGGCTACCAGGTAATGAGTCCCACCCTACCCATCTGGCAGGCAGCTATTGCCCGCCAGCTAGAGCAGCGGGGCTACCGCCGCGCCCCCCAGCCCGATGTGTGGGTGCACGTGGGGGTAGTGGTAGCCGATAAGATGCAAACCCGCGAAACGCAAATTTGGGAGGCCCCTCCGTATGCGGGGCAGCGCCGCTACGGCTGGCAAAGCCAGCAAGTGCCTGTGCGGGCCTACCGCGAGGGCACCACTACTGTAGATGTGGTAGATGCCGCCCGCAATACGCTGGTGTGGCAGGGCAACGTAGCCGGCGCCCTCACCAAAAAGCCCCACCGGCAGGTAGAGCAGATCAACAACAGTGTGGACGAACTGTTTGCGCGCTACCCGGTGCCCGCCCGCTAAAACATCCTGCTGCTACGCTTGGTTGGTACAACCAGCCGCGTAGGCCATCGTATCAGCATCATCACTAAGCTTTTTTCCTTGGAAAATACATTCACCTCCGCTCGCCCCGAAGACCTGTTGTTTGATGCCGCCCGTCGGGGCGACGTAGCCTACCTGCGCGAACTGCTCGCCACGGGCGTCGACGTTAATACGCAGGATGCCAAAGGCTTCACGCCGCTTATCATTGCCGCCTACGACGACCACCTAGAGGCTACGAAACTGCTGTTAGAGGCCGGCGCCGATGTAAACGTGCAAGACCGCGCTGGCAACACCGCCCTGATGGGCGTATGCTTCAAAGGCTACCCCGAAATTGCACGGCAGCTCATTGCCCACGGCGCCAACCTGGATTTGCAGAACGGCAACGGCGGCACAGCCCTCATGTTTGCCACCCTGTTTGGCCGCAACCAGTTGATACCCATTTTGCTGGAAGCAGGTGCTGACGCCAGCATCCGCGACGTGCGTGGCCTATCGGCCCACGATCTAGCCATCCAGCAAGGCAACGAAGCGGCTTTGGAGCTGCTGTAGAAAAGCCACAGCCAGCCAGTTAGCCACAGGGGTGGGGGGTTTGGGTGTGCTGGAGGGCGGGGCCCGCGGCCGTTTTATTTCTTTCTGAAAGAGGGGGGGCTTCTGCCGGTCCCCTTTCCCGGGTTTCCGGGGGGAGGAAGGGAAG
>NZ_JAHWGL010000187.1 GCF_019334315.1 Hymenobacter profundi | reverse complement strand
GAAGGTCTTTCGCTGCGCTCAGGATGACAGCCGTTTTGCATTCACACCTTCACAATTCACTTCCCTGCCAGATACACCCGGAACGTAGTGCCCTCGCCTACTGTGCTTTCCACTACAATGCGGCCGCCGGCTTGTTCTACCAGCCGGTTTACCAGGTAGAGACCCACGCCGGTGCCGTGCACGTGGTCGTGGAAGCGGCGGAACATCTGGAACAGGTCGGCGCCGTAGCGGGCCAGGTCCATGCCCAGGCCGTTGTCTTGCACCACCAATATGGGCATGCCTTCCGGCGTACGTTCCGTCGCTACCCGAATGAGGGGCGGCCGGTCGGGGTGGGCATATTTCAGGGCGTTGCTGAGCAGGTTATAGAGGATGCTTTGCAGGCTGAGCTGGGCAAAATCGAGGGTAGGTACCTCGTCGAACTCAAGGGTAAACACGGCGCCGGAGGCAGCTACCTGGTGGTGCATGCTCTGGATAATGGCCTGCGTGAGCGGTAGCAGCTGCACCGTGTCGGTGGAGAGCTGGCCGTGATAGCGCTCTACCTGCACAATTTCGGCCAAGCCTCCCACAGTATTATGAATCTGGGTGAGGGCACTCTCAAACATACCCAGTAGCAGCGGCGCGTCGGGGTCGTGGAAGGTGGCCGTGCGCTTCAGCTCCTCAAAGATGCCCGCCATGTTATTAACCGGCTGCTTGAGGTCGTGCGAGGCCGTGTATACAAAGTTGTCGAGGTCTTGGTTGATGCGGGTGAGTTGCTGGTTGGTGGTGCTCAACTCGCGGTTAGCCTCGTCAATTTGGTTGCGGGCTACCACCTGTTCGGTTACCTCGTAGGCAAATGTCATAATGCCATCAATTGTCCCGTCGGCTCCGTGGCGCGCCTGATACACGAAGTTGAAATAGATATCTTCCATTGGCCCATCATCCGTGCGCGCCGCCCGAATCAGCCATTCATTTCCTTCATACGGCTCCCCCGTCTGATACACGCGCTGCAAGATTTGCCAAACAGACTGCTGGGTTAACTCCGGAATGGCCTCCGAAATGGGTAGGCCCAACAGGCGGCGCCCCGGGAAAAACCGCTGATAGGCCGGGTTTACCAGCTCGTATACCAATTCGGGACCATTCAGGATACAGATGGCTCCGGGGGCCTGCATAAACAGCCGCTCCAGACGGGCGCGCTGCCGCTCGGCCTCGGCCTGGGCTGCCTGTAGTTCGCGGGTGCGGTGCTGCACCCGGCTTTCCAGCTCCTGGTTGAGGCGGCGCAATGCCAGCTGCGCGCTGAATAGTGCGTCGTTGTTGGATCTGATTTCTTCGTTGGCGGCCTGCAATTCTTCGTTGGCGGCCGCCAGTTCTTCGTTTAGAACGCGTTGCTGCTGCTCGCTGGCTTCTATGCGGAGGCGGGCCACTACCTGCGCCGTTACCTCGTAGGCAAATACCTGAATACCATCAATATCGCCCTTGTGGTTGTGCGTGGGCTGGTAGATGAAGTTGTAGTAGTTGTGCCCCAGCGTGCCGGAGTTGCCGTGGTCGAGCTGCACTAGCATCTCAGTGGCGTGAAACGGCTCACCGGTCTGGTACACTTTGTCGAGCAGATCAAAGATCGGCTGTCCCTGCAACTCCGGCACGCTGGGGCACAACTACTACAACTTCATCTACCAGCCCACGCACAACCACAAGGGCGATATTGATGGTATTCAGGTATTTGCCTACGAGGTAACGGCGCAGGTAGTGGCCCGCCTCCGCATAGAAGCCAGCGAGCAGCAGCAACGCGTTCTAAACGAAGAACTGGCGGCCGCCAACGAAGAATTGCAGGCCGCCAACGAAGAAATCAGATCCAACAACGACGCACTATTCAGCGCGCAGCTGGCATTGCGCCGCCTCAACCAGGAGCTGGAAAGCCGGGTGCAGCACCGCACCCGCGAACTACAGGCAGCCCAGGCCGAGGCCGAGCGGCAGCGCGCCCGTCTGGAGCGGCTGTTTATGCAGGCCCCCGGAGCCATCTGTATCCTGAATGGTCCCGAATTGGTATACGAGCTGGTAAACCCGGCCTATCAGCGGTTTTTCCCGGGGCGCCGCCTGTTGGGCCTACCCATTTCGGAGGCCATTCCGGAGTTAACCCAGCAGTCTGTTTGGCAAATCTTGCAGCGCGTGTATCAGACGGGGGAGCCGTATGAAGGAAATGAATGGCTGATTCGGGCGGCGCGCACGGATGATGGGCCAATGGAAGATATCTATTTCAACTTCGTGTATCAGGCGCGCCACGGAGCCGACGGGACAATTGATGGCATTATGACATTTGCCTACGAGGTAACCGAACAGGTGGTAGCCCGCAACCAAATTGACGAGGCTAACCGCGAGTTGAGCACCACCAACCAGCAACTCACCCGCATCAACCAAGACCTCGACAACTTTGTATACACGGCCTCGCACGACCTCAAGCAGCCGGTTAATAACATGGCGGGCATCTTTGAGGAGCTGAAGCGCACGGCCACCTTCCACGACCCCGACGCGCCGCTGCTACTGGGTATGTTTGAGAGTGCCCTCACCCAGATTCATAATACTGTGGGAGGCTTGGCCGAAATTGTGCAGGTAGAGCGCTATCACGGCCAGCTCTCCACCGACACGGTGCAGCTGCTACCGCTCACGCAGGCCATTATCCAGAGCATGCACCACCAGGTAGCTGCCTCCGGCGCCGTGTTTACCCTTGAGTTCGACGAGGTACCTACCCTCGATTTTGCCCAGCTCAGCCTGCAAAGCATCCTCTATAACCTGCTCAGCAACGCCCTGAAATATGCCCACCCCGACCGGCCGCCCCTCATTCGGGTAGCGACGGAACGTACGCCGGAAGGCATGCCCATATTGGTGGTGCAAGACAACGGCCTGGGCATGGACCTGGCCCGCTACGGCGCCGACCTGTTCCAGATGTTCCGCCGCTTCCACGACCACGTGCACGGCACCGGCGTGGGTCTCTACCTGGTAAACCGGCTGGTAGAACAAGCCGGCGGCCGCATTGTAGTGGAAAGCACAGTAGGCGAGGGCACTACGTTCCGGGTGTATCTGGCAGGGAAGTGAATTGTGAAGGTGTGAATGCAAAACGGCTGTCATCCTGAGCGCAGCGAAAGACCTTC
>NZ_JAHWGL010000186.1 GCF_019334315.1 Hymenobacter profundi | reverse complement strand
TCCCAGATTTTATCAAATAAGGACTTGGGCATGGGGTGGGGTGGTCTATTTCATCAGCCCGTCATGCTGAGCGAAGCGGAGCGTAGTCGAAGCATCTCTACCGCTTCGTTGTAGCCGATTAGGATTACTCACGGTAGAGATGCTTCGACTACGCTCCGCTTCGCTCAGCATGACGGGCTGCTTTGCTCTGCTTTATTTCTCACTTCACTTCAAAAACTTACTCAACGGCCACCAACTTCTCCTGCTCTACCAGCGCGTGCAAATCGTGGTCTTGCACTTCCTTTTGGCAGTCGGCCAGCACCAGGAACGAGGCGTAAGCTTTGTTGAGCGACTGGCCGCCGAAGGCGTAGCCGAGCTTCTGCAAACGGTAGGCCAGCGCGGCGCGGCCTGAGCGGGCAGTAAGCACAATAGCCGAGTCGGGGGCACCTACCTCCTGCGGATCAATGATTTCGTAGGTAGCGCGGTGCTTAATCACGCCATCTTGGTGGATGCCGCTGGAGTGCGCAAAGGCGTTGGCGCCCACGATGGCCTTGTTGGCCTGCACCGGCATCTGCATCAGGTGCGACACCATGGCCGAGGTTTCGGTGAGCAGCTTGGTGTTCACGCCTGTAGTCAGGCCCAGGTCGCCGTGCTGGCGCAGTACCATCACCACTTCTTCCAGGGCCGTGTTGCCGGCCCGCTCCCCTACCCCGTTGATGGTGCACTCAATCTGCCGAGCCCCGTTGATGACGCCCGCAATGGAGTTGGCGGTGGCCATGCCCAGGTCGTTGTGGCAGTGGGTGGAAAGGGTCACATTCTCGATACCGCGCACGTTATCAGCTAGGTACTTAATCTTGGCGCCGTACTCGGAGGGTAGGCAGTAGCCGGTGGTGTCGGGGATGTTGAGGACGGTGGCGCCGGCTTTGATAGCCGCTTCGCACACGCGGGCCAGGAATTCGTTGTCGGTGCGGCCGGCGTCTTCGGCGTAGAACTCCACGTCCTCCACAAAAGATTTAGCCAGTTTCACGGCGGCTACGGCGCGCTCCACTACGTCCTGTTGGGTGGTGCGTAGCTTGTGCAGCACGTGCAGCTCGGAGGTACCGATGCCGGTATGAATGCGGGGGTAGCGGGCCTTGCGCAGGGCATCGGCGGCCACGCGAATATCGTTTTCCACGGCGCGGGTCAGACCGCACACGGTGGCTTCGCGGGTTTGGGCGGCAATGGCCTCCACGGCGGCAAAATCGCCAGGACTCGACACCGGAAAGCCCGCCTCGATAACATCCACGCCGAGTAGTTCCAGCTGCCGGGCAATTACAAGTTTCTCTTCCTTGTTTAGCTTGCAGCCCGGCACTTGCTCGCCGTCGCGCAGCGTGGTATCAAATATCTGGATGTTGTGCGCTCCCATAGTAGATGCGAAAATTGTGAGCAGATTTCAGTCTACTAACTACGGCGGGAAAGTTGGGCTTCGGAAAAGGACATTGGAAATTGTTACTATTTCTAATGCCTTGAACATTTCCAAAAGCGTTTGATTACCATACTATTAACTTCCGCATTCTTACAATGCCAAACGAAGCAGGCGAATCGGTATTTCAGCTCATCAAGTCGCTGACGCGCTCCGAAAAACGGCATTTCCGACTATCGGCCGACCGCCCCGGGGCGGCCGAAGATTTGAAGTTTTTGCAGCTGTTCGACGCTCTCGATCAGCTCCCACACTACGACGAAGAACGAATTCTGACGCTGGCACCAGCCATAAAAAAGGTGCAACTCGCCAACCTCAAGGCTAATCTTTACCGGCAATTATTATCCGATTTGCGCCTCTATCACGCGGGCCAGAACGTGGATATTCAGTTGCACGAGCAGTTGGGCTACGCCCGCGTGCTCTACAACAAAGGCTTCTATCAACAGAGCCTAAAAATGCTGGACAAGGTGAAGAATATTGCCTACCAACAACAACTCTCCCACATTGCCCTGCTGGCCCTGGATTTCGAGAAGCTGATTGAATCGCAGTTCATCACGCGTAGCCTAGAGGGTAGGGCTGAGGAATTGGCGAGTGAGTCGGCCGGTACGGCGGGGCAGGTGAGCCAGCTCCACACACTGTCGAATGCGGCGTTGCAGATGTATGGGCTCTACCTGAAAACCGGCCATGCTCGCAACCAGCAGGACTACGAGCAGGTAACGGCGTTTTTCCGGACCACCCTACCTCCTACCAACGTGCAGCGGGGTGGCTTCTTTGAGCAGCTATACTACTACCAGGCGCACGTGTGGTACTACACCATTGTGCAGGATTTCAGAGCTGGCTACCGCTACGCCTACAAGTGGGTAGAGTTGTTTGAGCACACGCCGGATATGAAAAACCAGCAGACCATGCTCTACATCAAGGGCGTGCACAACCTGCTGGCGTATCTGTTCAACACCTTATACTATAGCCGCTTTCGGGAAGTACTGGCTACGTTGAAAGCGTTTGCCGCCGACCCTAACCGGCGCTCTACCCCCAACATTGAGGCGCTGCTGTTTCAGTACATCGCCACCAACGAAATCAACCTGCACTTCTTGGAAGGTCGCTTCACAGAGGGATTGACGTTGATTCCGGGCTTGTTGGGGCAGCTAGACGAGTACCGGCTGCAACTCGACATGCACCGCCGCCTAGTGTTCTACTACAAGATTGCCAGCCTCTACTTCGGCAGTGGCGACAACGAGAAGGCCATTGAGTACCTCACCAAAATCATCCAATTCAAGGAGGTGAGCCTGCGCGAGGACATCCAATGCTTTGCCCGCATCCTAAACCTGATTGCCCACTACGAAGCCGGCCAAGATGAGGCCCTGGACTATCAGATTAAGTCGGTGTACCGCTTCCTGGGCAAGATGAACGAGCAGCAGCAGATGCAGGTCGCTATCTTCCGCTTCCTGCGCACTGCGGGCGACCTCACGCCCGGCGAACTGAAAGGCGCGTTCACCAACCTCAAAAACCAACTCATCGCCATTGCCGTGAACCCACTGGAGCGCCGGCCTTTCCTCTACCTCGACATTATTTCCTGGCTGGAAAGCAAGATTGAAAATGTGCCAGTGCAGGAGATTATGCAGCGGAAGTTCCGGGCGATGAAGTGAGTTTGTGAAGTGATACTGGCGCGGGGCTGTGCCCCGTGCCGACTATGCGTAGGCCTCTGGCCT
>NZ_JAHWGL010000185.1 GCF_019334315.1 Hymenobacter profundi | reverse complement strand
CACGTTGCACAACTGGCGTAACAACGACAATCGTTCAACGTGAGAAGGTCCTTCGCTCCGCTCAGGATGACAAATCGCAATATCAAGTAAGCATGAAAGTAAGAGGCCAAAAAGCCAATAAGGTCAACGTGATTACCCTGGGCTGCTCCAAGAATCTGGTCGATTCGGAGGTGCTGATGGGACAGTTGCGCGCCAACCAGTTTGATGTGACGCACGAGGCGGAAACCAACGACGCCAACATCGTGATTGTGAACACCTGCGGCTTCATCGATAATGCCAAGCAGGAAAGCATCGATACCATTCTGCGCTATGCCGACGAGAAGGAGGCCGGCCGCCTGGATAAGCTCTACGTGATGGGCTGCCTCTCGCAGCGCTACAAAGACGAGCTGGAGGTAGAGATTCCGCAAGTGGATGCCTACTTCGGCACGCTGGAAATGCCCCAGCTGATGAAGAAGCTGGAAGCCAACTATCAGCACGAGCTAGTAGGCGAGCGGTTGATTACCACACCGTCGCACTACGCCTACTTCAAAATTGCCGAAGGCTGCAACCGGCCGTGCTCGTTCTGCGCCATCCCATTGATGCGCGGCAAGCACACTGACCGATCTATTGAAGACCTAGTGCGCGAGGCCAAGCGTCTGGCTAGCATGGGCACTAAGGAACTGATTCTCATTGCCCAAGACCTGACCTACTACGGCCTGCAAGCCTACGGCGAGCGGAAGCTGCCCGACCTGCTGCGCCACCTCTCCGATGTGGAGGGCATTGAGTGGATTCGGATGCAGTACGCCTACCCTTCGCAGTTTCCAATGGAGGCTCTGACGGTGATGGCTGAGCGCGACAACATCTGCAAGTACCTGGATATGCCCTTGCAGCATATTTCGGATAATATGCTGAAAACCATGCGCCGTGGCATCAGCAAGCGCCGCACCATTGAGCTGGTGGACACCATGCGCCAGCGCGTGCCGGACATTGCCCTGCGCACTACCCTCATTGCCGGCCACCCCGGCGAGACCCAGCAGGATTTCGAGGAACTGTATCAGTGGGTAGCCGATACCAAGTTTGACCGCTTGGGCATCTTCACTTACTCGCACGAGGAAAGCACCCACGCTTATACGCTGGAAGACAACGTGCCTGCCGAGACGAAGCAGGACCGAGCCGACCAGATTATGGAGCTGCAACAGGGCATTTCGCTGGAGCTGAATGAGCAGAAGGTGGGCCAGACCTATAAGGTGTTGTTTGACCGCAAGGAGAGCGGCTACTTTGTGGGCCGCACCCAGTACGACTCGCCCGAGGTAGACAACGAGGTGCTGGTGCCCGCCACCCCCGATACCCATGTACGCTTGGGCGACTTTGCCCACGTGCGTATCAACGAGGCATCGGACTTTGACTTGTACGGCCAGTTGGTGTAGCAGACACTCTGCTCCCAGGAAATATTTGCCGCTCGGCCAACGCGCCGAGCGGCTTTTTTATGCCCTTCTCAAAACTCCTACCCTACTTACGGGTTAGAGGCAGATGCAGGTGTGTTGGCCGCTTTATGGCAGGTCACCTTTTTTCTCAAACTTGCGCCCGCCCTCATTCGTCATTATGCCTGTCCACACGCTTTCGTACGCTGCTACCGGTGCTTTCTCGTCATTACTTACAGACTACCTGAACCAGGAGTCTACCTTGCAAGCGTTCTACCACCGTTTCCCGACCCTGGAGAACTTTGCGGCGCAACTAAAAGAAAAGCAGGCAGCCTATTCGCCCGAAGCCCGGCAACGGCTAGTGGAGACCTTGCGAGAGCAATACACCGGCCTGGAGATACATCCAGCAGTGCAGGCTAGTATTGACTTACTGGCAAAAGACACCACGTTCACCATCACCACCGGTCACCAGCTCAACCTGATGACCGGGCCGCTGTACTTCATCTACAAGATTATCACGGCCGTTAAGCTGAGCCGACAGCTGAAAGAGCAGTACCCGCAATACGATTTTGTGCCGGTATACTGGATGGCCACGGAGGACCACGATTTTGCTGAAATCAATCATTTTCAGCTGTTTGGCAATACGTACTCCTGGCAAGCCTCCGAAACCGGCGGCCCGGTAGGACGCTTGAGCCTGGAAGGGCTGCCGGAGCAGTTCCTCGACCAGCTGCCGGCCGACGTACCCGCCCTCTTCCGGGAGGCTTACGAGCAAGCCTCTACCCTCACCGAGGCCACGCGTCGCCTCACGCACGCGCTGTTTGGTGAGTTTGGCTTGGTGAGCATGGATGCCGACACGCCCGCGCTGAAGCAGGCATTGGTACCGGTGATAGAAAAGGAAATTCAGGCGCAAGCCTCACACCGCGCCGTGCAGGCCACCAATGCCGATCTGGAAGCTGCCGGGTATTCCCCGCAGGTGTATTCGCGGCCGCTCAACCTGTTTTACATAACAGATACTGGTAAGCGTGAACGACTGGAGGCCGACGAGGCCCGCGGCTGTGTGGCCGTACTGAACGCCGACCTCTGTTATAGCCAGGAAGAACTACTCGACCTGGCACGCCAACAACCGGAGCGGTTCAGCCCAAACGTGGTGTTGCGGCCTCTGTATCAGGAAATCTTGCTGCCCAACCTGTGCTACATTGGCGGTGGCGCGGAGGTGGCCTACTGGTTTCAATTAAAACAAGTATTTGCCGAGTATCAGGTGCCTTTCCCGATTGTGCTGCTGCGCAACTCGGGGCTGTATATCAGCAAATCTAATGCGGGCAAGCTGCGCAAACTGGGCCTTACGGCTACGGATATCTTTCAGCCCCTACCCGAGCTGAAGAAGCAGGTGGGCGCTGCTTTGGGGCAAGAAGAAGTGAGTCTGTCCGAGCAGCAGCATACATTAGAGGAAGCGTTTAAGCAGATAAAAGCACTGGCCGAGCGCCTCGATCCTACCCTGGTGAAAGCCGTGGCCGCCGAGGGTAGCAAGGTGGCCGGCAGCGTGGCGGGGCTAGAAAAGCGCCTCTCGAAAGCCGCCGAAGCCAGGCACGAAACGTCTTATTCTCAACTCAGCGGCCTCAAAGACAAGCTCTTCCCCGACGGCGGCATGCAGGAGCGTACCGACAACGTGCTGAGCGTCTACATCAACAACCCAAACTTTTTACAGCAACTCCTTGATACGTTTGAGCCGCTGGCGCTGGAGTTTACGGTGCTGGAAGAAGAGTAGAATGAGGTAGGGGCAGCTCGTAACCGCTTATTGCACCATCTGATTTTGAAGGAGCCTTTTCTATTTCAATGTTGTGCCTGCTAACAACAGGCGGCCGCAAGCTGCCCCTACCCTATCGCCTCGCATATGCTGAAAGCCGAACTTCGCCGCACCGCCTCAGCCGCGCGTCGTGCCTT
>NZ_JAHWGL010000184.1 GCF_019334315.1 Hymenobacter profundi | reverse complement strand
TGAAGTCAGAAGGCCGCTTGTCGTAAAAATTGCCTGTCATTCTCTAATTGTCATCCTGAGCTTGCGAAGGACCTTATTACGTTAGAACGATGGTCATAACAACGACTCGTTCAGGCGTGATAAGGTCCTTCGCAAGCTCAGGATGACAACTAGAGAATGACAGGCAATTTACAGTTTCACTATTCCACCACATGCTCGCTACCTACCCTTACCACGGCCGCACATACTCTTTCGACCCTAGCGCGCCGTTGGATGTTTCCCTCCCCTTGGCGCCTGGCCTAGAGCAGGTGAACTGTTTCTGGGCCGAGCCGGTGGAGGTAGAAACCATCCGAGTAGGCGATTTTGTAGGCAGCGTAGCCGAAGGGGGTAGCACCAACTATAAGCGCGTACACCTCACGCCCCATGGCAACGGCACGCATACGGAGTGTTACGGCCATATCTCGGCCGAGCCGGATGCATTACTCAGCAATTGCTTACGCCGCTTTCTGTTTGTGGCCCGGCTGGTATCGGTGCAGCCGCGCCCTCTACCCAACGGCGACCAGGTAGTGCTGCTGGCCGACGTGCAGCGCGAGTTGGAGAAAGGCCCCGACGCAGCCATCATGCCCGAGGCGCTTGTATTGCGCACCTTGCCCAACCATCGGGCAAAGCGTACTCGTCATTACTCTGGCACCAACCCTACCTATCTGGAGCCTGCCTTAGCACACTACTTAGCCGAGCGCCACACAGAGCATCTATTAGTAGACTTGCCCAGCGTAGACCGCGAAGAGGATGGCGGCCAGTTACTGGCCCACCATGCCTTTTGGCAGTATCCTCACGCTACGCGGCATACGGCCACCATCACGGAACTGATCTTTGTGCCCGATGCGGTGGAGGATGGCCTCTACCTACTCAATCTGCAAATTACAAGTCTGGTGCTGGACGCCAGTCCCAGCAAACCCATCCTCTACGCACTTTTGAAATAGCACTTGGTAAGCCCACAATGCGCAAAGGGGCCATCCGTGTGGATGGCCCCTTTGAGTATAATCAACTGTTACTACCTATTCGGCAGCAGCGGCGTTGGCCGAAGTGGTTACTTCCGAAGCAACTACCTCACCAGGAACAACCGATACGAACGAACGGTCGCCACGGCCCTTGCGGAACTGTACCGTGCCGTCGATCATAGCGAACAGGGTGTGGTCCTTGCCGATACCCACGTTCTGGCCGGGGTGGTGCTTGGTACCACGCTGACGCACGATGATATTGCCGGAGATGATGCTCTGACCACCGTAGATTTTCACGCCAAGGCGCTTGCTATGCGATTCGCGGCCGTTGTTAGACGAGCCGACACCTTTCTTGTGTGCCATGTTTTTTTAAGCTTTTAGCTAGTGGCTGTAGGCCGTTAGCTTTCTGTGTAAAGCGCAAGCTAGTCAAATTGCCTGCTAACGGCTAAAAGCCATCAGCTAACAGCTATTGAAAAACTAGCCGATGCTGTTGATTTGTACTTTGGTGTAGTCCTGACGGTGACCGTTCAACTTGCGGTGACCTTTACGACGCTTCTTCTTGAATACCAATACTTTGTCGCTCTTTACGTGCGCCAGGATGGTACCCGTTACTTTCACGTCCAGGGTGGGAGCACCAATGGAGATGGTGCCGTTATCATCGGTCAGCAGGGCATTGCCCAGCTCTACCGAGTCGCCGACGTTGCCAGCCAGCTTGTGGGTGTAAACGAACTTGTCGGCTTCGACCTTGGTCTGCTTGCCAGCTATATCGACGATTGCGTACATCAGTGTCTTCGCGGTTTCTGAAAAATGGAAGGCAAAAGTACGCCGTTAAATTCATAATTGCAAGCCTAACTCGCTAATCTTCATTTACTCGCCTTTTGCCAGCGCTCCTTTTTACCCGGTCGTTATGTGTAAACCTTCTATTAAGGAACACGCGAATACGAATTTTGTGGATAAACTACATTGTCCACACTCAAAATGTGGATAACTATTCTCTATTTGATAAGATTGGCTTTTTTCACCATCCCATTTTGAGAAAAACGCTCATCAGTTGAAATAGACCATACTAAAAAATTAACATACAAAAAATAACGTTCCACGGCCCGGTTCGGAAGCAGGTCGCCTATCTTTGAAGAAATGGTAAGTGCCCCACTCACCATTTTTGCAACAACCTTGTGCTTTTTGGCGTGTTGCATTACCGACCAGCTTGGCTGGTATTGTATCCTTACTCTGCTACTACTTACTTCAGCTTATGGAACCCTTACTGACCGAAAATCCCAACCGTTTCGTGCTGTTTCCCATTCAGCACAACGATATGTGGCAGATGTACAAGCAGGCAGAAGCCTCGTTTTGGACTGCCGAGGAAATTGACCTGGGTCAAGACCAAAAGGACTGGGATAATTTGAATGATGGCGAGCGGCACTTCATCTCTCACGTGCTGGCCTTCTTCGCCGCTTCCGACGGCATCGTAAACGAAAACCTGGCCGTCAACTTCATGCAGGAAGTGCAATCGGCAGAGGCGCGCTGCTTCTATGGCTTCCAGGTGATGATGGAAAACATCCACTCCGAAACCTACTCGCTGCTGATTGACACCTACGTGAAAAATCCGCAGGAAAAAGACCGCCTGTTCAACGCCTTAGAAACTGTGCCGTGCGTGAAGAAGAAGGGTGACTGGGCCATCAAATGGATCAACTCCGAGAATTTCACCGAGCGCCTGATTGCCTTTGCGGCCGTGGAAGGCATCTTCTTCTCGGGCTCGTTCTGCTCTATTTTCTGGTTGAAAAAGCGTGGTTTGATGCCCGGCCTGACCTTCAGCAACGAGCTGATTTCGCGCGACGAAGGCCTGCACTGCGACTTCGCCTGCTTGCTCTACCGTGACCACCTCAACAACAAGCTGCCTGAGGCCCGCGTGCAGGAAATCATCCGCGACGCGGTGAGCATTGAGCAGGAGTTCGTGACCGACGCCTTACCCGTCAACCTGATTGGTATGAACTCCACTACCATGTCGCAGTACATCGAGTTTGTGGCCGACCGCCTGCTGGTGGCGTTGGGCTGCGGCAAGATCTACAACGCCACCAACCCCTTCGATTTCATGGAGATGATTTCGTTGCAGGGTAAGACTAACTTCTTCGAGAAGCGCGTGGCTGAATACCAGAAAGCCGGCGTGATGAGCGAGCGAAACGACAACGTTTTCTCGCTGGACGAGGATTTTTAATTCTAGCTATTCCTGCCCTAGCTAATAGCTGCTATTAGGCAACTTTTTTCGCCTGTCATCCTGAGCGGAGCGAAGGACCTTCTCACGGTAGAACGAGTCGTTGGTACGATGGTTTTTCTACTGTGAGAAGGTCCTTCGCTCCGCTCAGGATGACAGGCGTTTTTTGTGCCTACCCTACCCTACCCTACCCTTCCCTTCCCCTTCCCTTCCCTTCCCTTCCCTTCCCTTCCCTTCCCTTCCCTTCCCTTCCCTTCCCTTCCCTTCCCTTCCCTTCC
>NZ_JAHWGL010000183.1 GCF_019334315.1 Hymenobacter profundi | reverse complement strand
TTTCTCACTGCGTTCGAAATGACAATCCCTACCCTACCGGCCAGCGGGCCAGCGCAAGGGCGTTTGCAACGAAACCGGCACGCCGAAATCGGGCGAGCCATCGGGGCGCCAGGTGAAGGGCTGCATACGGGAACCACGACCTTCACATTTGCCATCGGCCTGTGCTTTGGCGTGGTACACTAGCCAGTCCCGACCGTCGGGCGATTTGGCAAAGCCATTGTGCCCGGTGCCCCACACGTGGTTTTCGGGCGAGGGTTTGAACACCGGCTGCGGCGCCTTGGTCCACGACTCGGTCTGGAGTGGGTCTTGGCCTTTGGCGGCGGTCAGCATGCCCAGCGAGTAGTTGTCGTCCCAGCAGGCGCTGGCCGAGTACACAATAAACAACTGACCTTTTTTGCCCTGCAAGAACTCCGGTCCTTCCAGAATCTGCCTACCCCCGCCTTTTTCCCACGCGTGGGTAGGACGGGCGATGATGGCTTCTTTGTTTTGATCAATCGTCCAGGGGTTTTGCAGAGGCGCAATGCAGAGCACGCTCTGCGGCCCCACGTAGGCCGAGTAGAGAAAATACTGCTTGCCGCCGTGTTCGAACACCGAGCCATCGAGGCCAGTATACTTCGTGTTCACTTTGCCTTTGTCTACCCATTGACCCTGGGTAGGGTCGGCCGAGGCATTTTCCAGCACAAACACGTAGCGGTGGTCATCGTCGGGGTGGGCTTTGTCGGCGGCGGTGTAGTAGAGGTACCACTTGCCCTGGAGGTAATGCAGCTCTGGCGCCCATATCTGGGTGGAGTTAGGACCGGTGGCTGGTGGCATCCAGACCGTAACGGGCTGCGCTTTCCCTACCTCGCTTAGCTGCTGGGTTTTCCAGAGTGCGATGCGGTTGCCGAGCGTATTGGTGTAATAGTAGTACCCATTGCGTTGCGCTACCCACGGATCGGGGCCATTGGTTTGCAATGGGTTCGTGAACGTTTGTTGGGCCCACGCTTTTGCTGGCAACAACACTGCTAGCAGGCTCAGAGCTACCCCATACCGCAGTGCCTGCCATACATGCCGGGCAACCGGCTTGCTGGGTTGGCCATGATGATGGGACAGGCTAGTGGAAGATTGAACTGTGCTATATTTCATGCAAACGTTTGTCTGAAAACCCAAGAACAATAGCGTATCGGAACAACAAGTTGACTGTTTATAGAAACTGTCTGATGAGATTTTGCATTACATTACTACCCGTGCTAATCAGGATGCATATTTCTATTTGTGGAGTCCTATCCAGATAAGAATCTGCAAGCTAATCGACTTTACCCAATGATGCAAACGTTTGCATATCCGGTGAAAAATGCGCCTATTTGCTGAGAGTATCTACATCACTTCTTGCCTTTTATGCTTTCTCGTCGTCATTTTCTGCAACAGTCAGCTGCTGGCTTGGTTGCGCTGGCCCTTGCTCACCAACAGGTTATGGGTGCGGCTCGCACGTATACCAACCCCGTCTACTCTGGCTCTTTCCCCGACCCTTTTGTGCTACGCCACGGCAAGCGCTATTATGCTTTTGGTACCACTGGCCAAAGCCGCACGAGTGATGGCCGTATTTTCTCGCTGCTTACTTCTGAAAATCTAATTGATTGGCAGCCAACGGGTGGTGCCCTTCTCCCCCCGCCCGAGGCCGAAGGCGCAGACTTCTGGGCGCCGGAAGTGGTAGAGCATGCGGGCACTTTTTATATGTACTACTCCAAAGGCGGCGGGGCCATTGCTTCCTCCGTGGGTCACCGCCTCTACGTGGCCACCAGCCAGAAGCCCGAAGGCCCCTACCAGCAGGTGGCCATGCTGGACGTGCCTGAGAGCAAGTTCACCATTGACGCCCACGCTTTCCGCGACACCGATGGGCAATGGTACCTGTTCTACGCCCGCGACTTCACGGACACCGACAATGGCTACCGCCCCGGCACCGGCCTGGCCGTAGACCGCCTCGTGGGCATGACCAAGCTGGCCGGCGAAAGCCGCACCGTGATGCGCGCCCGCCACGACTGGACTGTGTTCGAGAAAAATCGCACCATGCCGCTCTACGACAACCGCACCTTTGCGGAGTGGCACACGCTGGAAGGCCCCTTCGTGCGTCGGCACAAGGGCAAATATTACTGCTTCTACAGCGGTGCCAATTTCCTAACTGACCGCTACGGCGTGGACTACTGCGTGGCCGATACCATCATGGGACCTTACCAGGATACCGGCTCCGACAAGGGTGCCCGCGTGCTCCACTCCATTCCGGGCAAAGTGCGCGGCCCCGGCCACCACTCGCACACCATGAGCCCCAATGGCAGAACCGAGTACCTAGTGTACCACGCCTGGAACGAAGGCATGACCGAACGACAACTGTGTATCGACAAGTTGCTTTGGACCGATCAGGGCCCACGCTGCCAGGGCCCTACCTACACGCCCCAGCCAGCACCTCGGTAGCAGTATCTGCCGTGTTGTTGGCGATGATGTGCGCCCGTAACTGAGCCAGCAGCGCATCCATTCGCAGGTTTTTATTCGTGAGATTGCGCAACAATTTGCGCAACTTTGCGACAACCGTTGTGCTTCTTTACCCTCCCTCCCTTGGCCCGCACGAAAGCCTCCATTACCGACCTAGCGCAGCAGTTGGGCATCTCCGTTTCCACTGTTTCGCGGGCGCTCAGCAACCACCCCAGCATCAGCGACGCCACCAAGCAGCGTGTCTGGAAGCTGGCGAAAGAGCTGCATTACCAGCCCAACCACCTAGCCGCTGGCCTGCGCAAAGGCCGCAGCAAGTTACTGGGCGTGATTGTGCCACACATTGATGGCCACTTCTTTACGCTGGTGGTGAAGGGCATAGAAACGGTGGCTACCAAGGCCGGTTTCAACGTGCTCATCTGCCAGTCGAACGAAGATGTGGCCCATGAGCGCCAGAACATCGAAACCCTGCTGGGGGCGCAGGTAGAAGGTATTTTGGTGTCGTTATCGCGCACCACGCGCGACTTCCGGCACTTCGAGAAGGTGCAGCGGCAGCAGATTCCGCTGGTATTTTTTGATCGTGTGCTGGATGGGCTGGATGTGAGTGCCGTGGTACTCGATGACCGCGCCGGCGGCTACCAGTCCACCAAGCACCTCATCCAGCAAGGGTACCGTCGTATTGCGCACTTCGGCGGCCCGCAGCACCTCAATATTTACAAAGACCGGCGCCAGGGCTACCTCGATGCCCTGCGGGAGCACGACCTGCCCGTGGAGGAAGACCTAATCCACATCGGCAACATGAAAATGGAAGATGGCGCAGCTGGCATTGCGCACCTGCTCGCCCTACCCAACCCACCCGACGCCGTGTTTTCGGCCAGCGACTTTGCGGCTGTGGGTGCCTTGCAAGCGCTCAAGCAGCGTGGCCTGCGCGTGCCCCAGGACATGGCCCTGGCCGGTTTCAGCAACGAAACCTTCACGTCTCTCACTGAACCCATGCTCACCACCATCGACCAGCGCTGCGAGCAGATGGGCCAGGCCGCCGTGCGCCTGTTTCTGGAGATTCTGGCCGAGCCCTCCGGCGACTTCTCGCCCCGCCGCGTAGTGCTCCGCCCTGATTTGCTGGTGCGCGATTCTTCACAAGCGGTATAGGAACGGTGTAGAGACGCAT
>NZ_JAHWGL010000182.1 GCF_019334315.1 Hymenobacter profundi | reverse complement strand
GAGGATGGGGTTGGTGTAGGTAGGGCTCGGCATAGTAGTGGTGAAGTTGTGAATGAAATCCGTCTGTCATCCTGAGCGAAGGACCTTCTCACGCTGATACGAGTCGTTGGTACGCTTGTCGTTCTAACGTGAGAAGGCCCTTCGCAGGCTCAGGATGACAGACGTTTTTTTACTCACCACCTCACCTCTCACTACTTCAAAACCTCACAACCTCACCATTTCACCCTTCCTCATCGGGCAGTGGGAGTCGAGCCAAGCGATGGCGGCTTGCTCCTCCAGAAAGCGACCTATCTGGTAGGGTAGGGTATCGAAGTAGGACAGCGGCAAAAGCGACGTATCGGCTTCCAATGCCTGCAAATGCACGGGCGCCAGCAGAAAAGCCAGATGCACCCGGCCTTGCAGCCGGCTTGCCAGCTGCGGATAAAACACCTCCATCATCCATGGAATACCGTTCTGGTTGGTATGGTCGCGGCGGCGGGCATCAATCAGCCAGCGCATGCACCCGCAGGTGGTAGCGGCATTCAGCATCAGGTTGTAGCCTTGCTGCATTTCTGCCAAAGCAGGATTGCGCATCCACCGGCCTACCAGCAGGTCCAGATCGGCCCGATACGTGAGGTCTAAGTAGTCCGGCGATAGTAGCTTATCCATAAGTGAAGGGCAGGAAAACAGTGCGGTATAGTAATCGTTGGCAGGCCACCAAAAATGCGGCCAATTAGCACTATTTTCAGGATAAGCTACCGCCTAAAACACCTCGCCCACATTGAATGACAGCGCCCGCGAGCCGTCAAACCCAAAGCCGTAATCGATGGACAGGTTGGTGCGCGAGAGCTTGTTCATGGCCACGCGCAGCCCTACCCCCACGGCGGGCACCACCTTCTCGAATTGGTTGGTAGCGGGCTCCGATATGGTTTGTGCATTGCCGAACGCTACGCCGCCTAGCAGCCGGTTGCGCGTGATGCGAAACCGATACTCGGCCTCGGCATACAGCATGTCTTTGCCCCGAAAGCGCCCCTGAATGAAGCCACGGCCAGTATTGTTGTAGGTATCCCAGCCCGTACTGGGCAGGTCGAGGTAGGGCGGCGTGCCTTGCAGCGTGATGCTATTATACGACCACAGGGCTAGCATATTGCCGGAGCCTTCACGCAGGCGCAGGTAGCGGCGGGCCTCCAAGAGTAGCGTTTGATAGGTAACGGTGCTTCCCAACAGCTTCAGGTTGGGGCGGTACAGCAAGTTCACATAGGCGCCGCCCGGCTGGGGGTTGATGGCGTTGCCGCGCGAGTCGTAGAGCAGGTTCAGGGCCACCCCCGATGACACCGACGAGCCCGTAATACCTTGCTCGTAGCCCGAAATGCGGGCTACCTCCTGCCCGTCGCTGGTGCTTTCGATGCCCCAATGATAATCGAGCTGGTAGCCCAGGCCGCCGTAGAAGTTGGGCAAGATGCGGCGCAGCATGGTTTGGTAGATGCGCAGGTAGTCGAACTCCATGTTCACCACGCCGCGGCGGGTGCTGGTGCGCGTGCCCAGGCCATAGGTGTTTTGGGGGTAGTGCATCAGGCGCCAGTCGCCAATCCAGTTGATGCGGTTGTCGGGCGTCCAGATAGAGGACGTGGCCGTCAGAATCACCTGCTTGTTCTGCGTTACGGCCAGGGCCGACACCAGCGTGGAGATGTTGGCACCGGGTTTTTGATACGCCACATTACCAGCTACTTGCAGCAGCCCGCGGGTTTGCAGCGTGTAGCTGACAACGGGAATAATAGAAACAAAGCGGTGGCCGCTTTCCAGCGTCACGGTGGTGTCGCGGGCGGCAGGACGCAGGCGCGGGAAGAAATACGTCAGCACGTCGCCCAGGTCGCGCCGGTCTTCATCGGAGGTAGCGGCCGCGGGCGCGCCGGGTTGCTGCCGCAGCGTATCAGCCGTTTGGGCACGCGTCGGCACTACGCCCGCCAGCAACAGTCCACTCAGCACCCACCACCAGCTCGAAAACAACGGCAAAACCATACGGCAAAATCAAACAAAAACTATGCTCTACGCTCGTGCTTGCGGGGCGCTTCGTCCCATCAACCGCGCCGCTACCCGAAAGTTATGTACCACGCAAGGCAGTGGGGCGGGCATTTCTTTTTGGCAGATCCTCGTACACTTCCCTTGTATCCTGTCTTCTCCATTTCACCTATCACCCTATGTCTTTCACCAACGAGCTATTGAACACCGTGCTGCGCGAAGCCGGGCGGGAAGTATCACGCAAGGAATTTCTGAATCTGGCGGGCCGCGGCCTGGCCGTGGGCGTGGCGGCCGGCACCCTGGCCAGCTGCCAGGATAAATCGGGGGCTGCAAGTGGCGGCACTGCCGCGGCTACTGTGCCCACCACCGGCACACCGGCCTCTCAGGTAGACGCCGCTACTACTTACACTGCTCCCGATGGGCAGAAAATTCCGTCGTCGGAAGCCGTGTCGCCGCCCGCCAAGGTGCCCGCCGATGTGGAAAAGCCCATTGAGTTGGAAGCTTGGAAATCGGATGTAGACCCCCAGTCCGGCCCCACCCCTACCCCCCTGCCCCCCGACCGTCGGGTAGGCTACGCGTTGGTGGGCCTGGGCCACCTCACGCTGGAGGAATTGCTGCCCGCGTTTGGGGAGTGCAAGAAATCGAAACCGGTGGCCTTGGTCAGCGGCTCGCCCGAGAAGCTGAAAAAGGTGGCCGCGCAGTACGGCATCAAGCCTGAAAGCTGCTACAGCTACGAGAACTACGAAAAGCTGAAGGACAACCCCGAGGTGCAGGCCATTTACATTGTGCTGCCCAACTCCATGCACGCCGAGTACGTGATTCGAGGGGCGCAAACCGGCAAGCACATTCTCTGCGAAAAGCCCATGGCTACCTCGCCCGAAGAGTGCCAGGCCATGATTGATGCCTGTAACAAGGCCAAAGTGAAGCTGATGATTGCGTACCGCATTCAGTACGAGCCTTACAACCGCCAAGTGCGCGACATGATACGCGACAAGAAATACGGCGAGGTGCAATACATACAAGCCCAAAACAGCCAAAGCTCGGCCAACCCCGACCACTGGCGCCACAAAAAAGCCCTGGCTGGCGGCGGCGCCCTCCCCGACATTGGCCTGTACTGCCTGAACACCTCGCGCTTCCTGCTGGGCACCGAGCCAACCGAGGTGTTTGCCTACTCCTACAGCACGCCCGGCAACCCGTTATTTAAGGAGGTAGAGGAGATGATGTCGTTTCAGCTGCGCTTCCCCAACGGCGTGGTCGTCGATAACATCACGCACTACAACACCCACGACTCGCGCTTCTACCGCGTGAACACGCAGCGGGGCTGGCTGCACCTGAACAACGCCTACGCCTACACCGGGCAGCAGCTGCAAACCTCGCACGCCGAGGGTAAAGCCCGGATGGAAAATCACATCACCATTCCCTCCAAAAACCAGTTTGCCGCCGAAATGGACCACTTCTCGGAGTGCATTCTGGACAACAAGAAGCCCCACACGCCCGGCGAAGAAGGTTTACAAGACCACCGCATTATGGCAGCCATCTACCAGTCGGCCCGCGAGGGTAGGCCCGTGAAGCTGACTCCCGTGCAGGGCACTGACGTCTTCCGCGGCCCCGAGCCGAAGGAGGCGTAGGGTAGGGTTGAGGTACAGTAATGGCGCGGAGCTGTGCCCCGTGTCTACTATTCGCAGGCCTCTGGCCTGCCGTCGTCTGCGCCACTAGGAACGCTTGAGTGCATTGT
>NZ_JAHWGL010000181.1 GCF_019334315.1 Hymenobacter profundi | reverse complement strand
CTACACCAATTCACGCAGTTTTCTAATAAGGGCAACGAGGTAGCCTTTGGCACCATCGGCAACGCCAGCACCTCGGAGGGCGTGTTTTTTGAGGCCATCAACGCGGCCGGCGTGTTGCAGATTCCGATGCTGGTATCGGTGTGGGACGACCACTACGGCATTTCGGTGCCGGCCGAGTATCAGACTACCAAACAGAGTATTTCGGCTATTCTAGCTGGTTTTCAGCGCGATGGTGAAGGCCAAGACGGCTTCGAGATTTTTGTGGTGAAAGGCTGGGACTACCCCGCCCTCATTGATACCTACCAGCGCGCCGCCGAGGTATGCCGCACGCAGCACGTGCCCGTGCTCATCCACGTCACGGAGGTGACGCAGCCCCAGGGCCATAGTACCAGCGGCTCGCACGAGCGGTATAAGAGCCAGGAGCGCCTGGGCTGGGAAGAGGAGCACGACTGCCTGCGCAAAATGCGCGAGTGGCTGCTGGTAGAAGGCCACGCCTCCGAAGCCGAACTGGACCAGCTGGAAAATGAAGCTAGAGAAACTGTGAAGCAGGCGCGCACCGCTTCCTGGAACGCCTTCTTCAATCCCATCAAGCAGGAGCGCGACGAGGCCGTGAAACTTCTTGACGTACTCCTGCTCGAAACCAACACCGAGAATGAGCTGCGCGAAATGGTGTCGGGGCTGCAATTCAACCCGGCGCCCATCCGGGCCGATATGGTACGTACGGTGCGCCGGGTGCTGCGCCAAGTGCGCGGCCAGCGTAGCGCCGCCCGCCGCGACCTGCTGAACTGGTTGGAGCAAGCCGAAGCCGACAACGCCGACCGCTACAACTCCTACCTGAACAGCCAGAGTGAGCAGGCCACGCCTAATATTGAGGAAGTGCCCGCCGAGTTTGCCCGCAACGCCCCACCCGTAGACGGCCGCGAGGTGCTGCAAGCGTGCTTCGAGGCCAACTTCCGCCGCGACCCTACCATCTTTGCTATCGGTGAAGACGTAGGCCGCATCGGCGATGTAAACCAAGCCTTTGCTGGCTTGCAGGCCAAGTTTGGCGAGTTGCGCGTAACGGACACGGGCATTCGCGAGTGCACGATTGTGGGCCAAGGCATTGGCGCGGCTCTGCGCGGGCTGCGGCCCATTGCCGAGGTGCAGTACCTCGACTATTTACTCTACGCCATTCAGATTCTCTCCGACGACCTTGCCAGCCTGCAATACCGCACCAAAGGCGGCCAGAAAGCACCCCTGATCGTGCGCACGCGCGGGCACCGCCTGGAAGGCATCTGGCACTCCGGCTCGCCCATACAGATGATTTTGGGCGCTATTCGGGGGATGAAGCTGCTGGTGCCGCGCAACATGACACAGGCCGCAGGCTTCTACAATACCCTGCTTCGCTCCGACGAGCCGGCCCTGGTGATTGAGTGCCTGAATGGCTACCGCCTCAAAGAGCAGATTCCAACCAACGTAGGTGAGTTTACCCTACCCTTGGGCATACCCGAGGTGCTGCGCGAAGGCACCGACGTGACGGTGGTAACCTACGGTTCTATGTGCCGCATTGTGATGGACGCGGCCCAGCAGCTAGCCGAGGTAGGAATTTCGGTGGAGGTGATTGATGTGCAGACGCTGCTACCCTTCGACACCCAGCACAGCATTGCCGACAGCGTGCGCAAGACCAGCCGCGTGGTATTTGCCGACGAAGACGTGCCCAGCGGCGCTACTTCGTATATGATGCAGCAAGTGTTGGATCAGCAGCAAGCCTACCGCTACCTCGATGCCCAGCCGCGCTGCCTCTCGGCCCAGGCCCACCGCCCACCCTACGGCTCCGACGGCGACTACTTCAGCAAGCCTAACGCCGAGGACGTGTTTGATACGGTGTACGAACTGCTGCACGAAGCCAACCCGAAGCAGTTTCCGGCGATTTATTAGGGTGCTGTTACCAGCTGACGGCTGAAAAGCAAAACGTCGTTTTGACCAGCGGGAGAAATCTCGCGTACTGAGTCCGGAAGGTAATTACCGGAGCACGCGAGATTTCTCCCGCTGGTCGAAACGACGTTCTAGAGAGGCCGATTTCGGCATTGCCTACTGAATCGTAATCGGATCCGTAATCACTTCGTTGCTTACGTTCAGGGCGCGGTCGGCAATGGAAACCTTGAAACGCACTTGGGAGCCGGCCGGGAAAGTGCCCTGAAAAATCTGGAGACCGAAGCTCAGATTGCCGCGTTTTGGCTCGTTGCGGTCGATAGGAGGGATGCGAGGAAAGCGGCTGTCGTACCGGAATGAACCGGTGAAGTTAAAATCAACGAATGTTCCGTCACGCAGAATTTGCGGCTGAAAGAAGTAGTTATTATAGAATTTGTTCGGCTGCCCGCTAGCGTCATTAAGGTTATACGGCGCGTTGGTTTCTGAATTGTCTAGGCCTAAGTCGCCGTCGCCATCCCGGAAAGATACCGTTACCGTCACTGTATCATAGTTGCCAATATCCGCCACAACACGTTCCGAACGGATATTTTCAAACTCGATACTGGGCGTATCCGGGTAGTCGGGCGCGGTAAGGCACGACGACACGCCAGCCCCGGCCAGCAAAAAGGAAGCTCCTAGCACAAGCGTACGAATAGTGAGCATAAGAGGCGGCTAAGAAGACCCGAAAAAGACGTTTCAGATGGCAACAAGGTACAAATTTCCCAACGAAGCGGGCGTTTGTTTGTTGTACGCTTCTAACCCCAACTTACCCCAATGAGTTTCCGGCAAACCTACCTGCGCGCCCTACCTCAATTAACGGTAGAGCAGGCAGAAGAAACCGCTCTTGCACTCTTTCGTTATCAGGCCGTACACTGCCCGCCCTACGCCACCTACTTGGCCCAGCTCGGCCGCGACCCGCAGGCCGTGCAGCAGCTCACCGATATTCCCTTCCTACCCATCGAATTCTTCAAAACCCACGACGTGCGCACCGAGTCGCACGCCTGGGAAGGGCAGGAGCTATTCTTGAGCAGCGGCACCACCCTGCAACAGCGTAGCCGCCACCAACTCCGCGACCCGCAACTCTACCGCGACAACGCCGCCCGCATCTTCGAGCAATACTACGGTCCGCTTACTAGCTGGACGTTTTTGGCCTTGCTGCCGTCCTACCTGGAGCAGGGCAACTCGTCGCTCGTTGCCATGATTGACGATTTTGCCCGCCGCTCGGGGCAGATGCACGAGGCATTTTTCCTGCGCGACCACGCCGCCCTGCTTGCTACCCTGGCAGAGGCGAAACGTGACTCGAACCGCCGCATCATGCTTTTCGGTGTGAGCTACGCCCTGCTGGATCTGGCGGCCGAGTACGGCCCGGCGCCCGAGTTGCAAGACCTTACCGTGCTGGAAACCGGCGGCATGAAGGGTAGGCGCCGCGAGATGATTCGGGAAGAGCTGCACCAGGAACTGCAACAAGCTTTCGGCCCCAGTGGCATCCACTCCGAGTATGGCATGACTGAACTGCTGAGCCAAGCCTACAGCTTCGGCGACGGCCGCTTCCACGCCCCCGCCCAGCTGCGCATCCTCCTGCGCGACCCCAGCGACCCGTTTGCTGTCAGCAACGACCGCCCCGACGGTGCCCTCAACGTCATCGACCTCGCTAATGTGGACAGTTGCGCCTTCATCGAAACCAAAGACCTGGCGCGTATGCACCCCGATGGTTCGTTTGAGGTGCTGGGTAGGATGGATAATTCCGACGTGCGCGGGTGCAATCAGATGGCGTAGGGTTAGTAATAAAAAAAAGTTTGTCATCCTGAGCATGTGGCGCATCAAGCCAGTGTCGAAGGACCTTAT
>NZ_JAHWGL010000180.1 GCF_019334315.1 Hymenobacter profundi | reverse complement strand
CCGCCTAGCGCGAAAGCGCTGAGCAGCAGAGCGAATGGTAGGGTGCGTTTCATGTTTTGAGCTGTTAGCTGATGGCTGATAGCTGTTAGCTTTTTTCGTTCTAGTATGGAGCATTTGAGTTTCTTCTAGCGGCGAGCTAACAGCTATCAGCCATCAGCTAACAGCTAAAAAAACCTAGTTCTGCCACCACACCTTGGTATTCACATCATCTGTTCCCTGGTCGGCTACGGCGGCTTGGTAGCTCTGCTGGTTTAGGCTTTGCACGTACACAGGGTAGTTGAGGCGGGCGGGCATCTTACCGTCGTTGCGCACGCCGGCGCCGCGGGGTAGCACCGGGTGGCCCGTGCGGCGGTACTCAAACCACTGCTGGAAATCGGTGAAAAACAGAGCGTAGTATTTCTGCAAGTGAATCTGCTCCAGCTTGCGGTCTAGGGAGCTGGCGGGGTTCCACTGCACGTCGGAATTGTCGAAGTAGCCCGTGGGCACGGTGTAGCCCCAGAGCGTGATGCCGGCCGTAGTCCCGGCCTCGTAATAGGTTTGGGCGTTGCCCGACACCCAGCCCCGCGCGGCGGCTTCGGCCAGCAGTAACTGCACTTCGCCGTAGTTGAGGATGTTGCCCAGCAGCGGCTCCGTCATGAGGGCCGCAGGGTAGGTGGAGCCCACCGGCTGGCCCTGCGTGATGGGGTCGTAGCCGCTCGGAATGCCCTCGTACACCCCCTGGTAGAGCGTCATCCACTTGGCGCGGCGCGGGTCGTTCCACTCGTTCAGGTTGTTCACAAAGAACTGACTCAGCGAGCTGAACGACGAAAAATCGGCCGTGCGGAAGGTGGCAAACGGCGACTGGTAGGGCGCCGTGCCGGTCCAACGCAAAATGGCCGATTCGTCGTTGTTGCTGATGAGAGGGTATGCCGCGGCGTTGGTGTTCACTAGGTCGCGGAGCTTGTCCTGCGGGCTCATGCCGTTGGCAATGGCATTGGTGCGGTTCGACACGCGCAGGAGCAGGCGCAGGTAGAGCGAGTTGCCAAACTTGCGCCATTTCAGCGCTTTGCCGGCGTAAAGCGGGTCGAGCTGGCTTTGGTCGGCCGAGAGGTCGGTGCCGGCTTTCAGCAGCTCGTTGGCTTCTTCGAGCTTGGTAAACAGGTCTTTGTAGATGTCTTCCTGCTTATCGAAGGCCGGCTGCAACAGCCCCTCGCGCCCCCGAATGGCCTGGGAGTAGGGCACGTCGCCAAACGTATCCGTCAAGAGCGACACCGTCCAGACCTCCAGGATGCGGGCAATGGCCTTGAAGGTAGGGCTGTTCACCGCCTCGGCGCTGCGGTACAGGTCGCGGAAGTCGGTGAGCTGGGTGTACCAGCCATTCCACATATAGTCGGCCTCGGCGGGGCGCACCACGTAGCGGTGAATGGCGTCGCCCTCGTTGCGCGTCACCTGCACCTGCATCAGCTCGTTGGTGATGCGCTTGGCGCGGTCCATGTTGCGCTTTACCAGGTCCGTGAGGGCCGGGGCCAGCAGCGTTTCCGGTATCACGTTGGGGTTCTGGTTGGGGTTCACGTTCAGCTCCTCAAAGCCGTCGGTGCAGGCGGGTAGGGTAGCTGCGCTGGTAGTAGCCAGCAGCAGCCAAGCGAGTAGTTTGATGGTTTTCATGAAGTGTTGTAGCTAAAAGACCGTCATGCTGAGTGAAGGCGCAGCCGTAGCTGAAGCATCTCTACCGCTTCGTTGCTATCGGTTGGAATTAGTGTTGCGGTAGAGATGCTTCGACTCCGCTCAGCATGACGTTCTTGTTTGATTTGCAGCGCATTCCGCTATATCCCCACCGTCAGGTTCAGCCCAATGGTGCGGGTGCTGGGGAACTGGCCCAACTCGTAGCCCAGGCTTACGGTGTCGTCGTTCAGGGTGCCGAACTCGGGGTCGTAGGCGGGCCACTTGGTCAGGATGTACAGGTCGCGGCCGTAGAGGCCGATGGTGGCCTGCGTGAGCTTGAAGCGCTGCAACAGGCTGGCGGGTAGGGAGTAGTCGATGCGCACCTCGCGCAGCTTCAGGAAATCGGTGCGGAACAGGTTGGCCTCGATGTTGTCGCGGCCGTAGTGCTGTGAGTAGTAGGCGGGTACGTTTTCGGCCACCACGTCGTTGGGGCGGAAAGTACCGTCGCCGTTGTCAATCACCCCATTGCCGATGATGCCGTTGTAGCGGCCGGGTAGGGTGAGCTTGGTTTTGCCCTGTTCGGCCAGCACGGCGTTGGTCATGGAGTAGGCTTTGGCGCCGAACTGCCCGTCTACCAGCACGTTTAGGCGCACCTGCTTGTAGCGAAACTCGTTGCCGATGCTGGCCTTCCACTTGGGTAGGGCCGAGCCCAGCAGCATCACGTCGTTGGTAAGCTGGGGTAGGCCGTTGCGGTAGATGATCTGGCCGTCGGGGGCGCGCAGGTAGCCGCGGCCGTAGATGGCGCCCATGTTGCCGCCGGGCCGGGCCTCCACCGTGCCGCGCCCGCCGGGGCCGCGCTGGAGCTGGTAGGTAAACACGCTGTCGGCCAGCTCTACCACCTTGTTGCGGTTGGCGGTGTAGGTGCCAAACACCTTCCAGCCAAAGCCCGAAGGCCGCGTAAGGATTTCGGCATTGGCCTGAATTTCAAGCCCCTGGTTGCGCACCAGGCCGGCGTTCAGCACCGAGTAGTTGTAGCCCGAAGCCCGGTCTACGGGCACTTCCAGAATCTGGTCGTAGGTGTTGTTGCGGTACACGGCCACGTCCAGCCCAATGCGGTTTTGCAGGAAGCGCAGGTCCAGGCCCAGCTCGGTGCTGCGGGTGCGGCGCGGTTTCAGGCCGGGGTTGGCAATGGAGCCGGGGTTGCTCAGGCCCGATGGAAAGCCCGTGGCCACGGCGTAGGTGTAGGCCGTGCGGTAGGGCACCGTGGTGCCGCTACCCACCTCGGCCCACGAGCCGCGCACCTTCGCAAAGGATATCACCTCCGGCAGCTTCACCACCTCCGATACAATGCCGCTGAGGCTGGCCGAGGGGTAGATCGGGATTTCCGTCACGCCGTTCACGCTGGCCAGCGTGCTGCTCCAGTCCTTGCGGGCGGTCAGATCCAGGTACAAAAACTTGTTGAAGGCTACCGTCGCCAGGCCGTAGAAGCTGTTCACGGCAAACTCGGCGCGGTAGGGTAGGGTGATGGGTAGGTCGCGGCTGTTGGCGAAGGAGAAAATGCCGGGGTAGAGCAGGCGCTCGGCGCGCAGCTCGTCCTTCACGTAGCGGTTGCGCAGGCGGCTGCCCCCACCCGAGGCCGTCAGCTCAAACTTGCCCACGTTGCGGGCATATTGCAGCAGAAAATCGTGGTTGATTTCCTGCGAAAAGATGTTCTGCGTGCGGTACATGCCCTCTTTGTAGCGCTCCGTGTCTTTGGGGCGCTGCTGCGAGCGGGCCTCGTAGGAGTAGTCCAGCGCCGAGCGCAGCATCAGGTTCCAGTGCTGCCCAAACTTGTAGTTCACCTGCACATTGCCGGTCAGCGTGTTGCGGTTGCTCTTGTTCAGCATCTCGTAGGCAATCAGGTAGGGATTGTCGATGAGGCTGCTGAAGGGGCTGCGCTGGGTGATGTTCTCGGCGCCCGGCAGCCAGTAGTCCTTCCACCAGTTCAGGTTGGCGTTGGGCACCTGAAACATGTTCCAGTACATAATCGTCTGGTTGTTGTAGCCGGTGCTGGGTAGGTTGTCGCTGTAGCGGTTGGTGTAGTTGGCCTTGGCCGAAATGCGTAGGCGGTCGGTCAGCTTGTGGTTCAAGGACAAGGCCACCGTGTTGCGCTTGTAGCCCGTGTTCGGGATAATCCAGGTGTTCTGTAAGTTGGTCAGCGACAGGCGGGCCGTCGTCTTGTCGGTGCCGCCGTCGATGGAAACCGTGTTCACGAAGGTTTTGCCCGTCTCGAAGAAGTCCTTACGGTTATTTTTGTAAGGTACCCAGGGCGTGCGCTCGGTGGCGGTGGTGTTGGTGGCGGGGTCGTACTGGTAGAACTGCTGCCCGTCAAACTTGGGCCCCCAGGC
>NZ_JAHWGL010000017.1 GCF_019334315.1 Hymenobacter profundi | reverse complement strand
AGTTAACCTTTAAACCGAAGTAGGAAAAGGATTGCAAAGATACGGCAGGAGTGGGAGCTTGTCATTTCGAACGCAGTGCGAAATCTGAAGTATTCCTGCTGATCGGATTGCAAGCACACGCAAGATTTTTCCTGTCTGCCTGATGGGTAGAGTAGTCTGATGTGTTTCAGATTTCTTACTGCGTTCGAAATGACAAGCAGCTACCCTACCGCCTCCACGGGCGTGTCCAGAATACGGACGGGGCGCTTGTTTTCATCAATGGCCACGAACGTGAATACGCCCGAAACGGCCTTTTCGCGCTCCTCGGAGTACATCTGCTCCACAAACAGGTCCACGCGTACTTTCAGGCTGGTGTTGCCCACGTGCTCCACGCGGCCAATCAGCTCCACCAGCGTGCCGCCGGGAATGGGATGGGTGAAATCAACCCGCTCGGACGAGACGGTTACCATTTTCAGGCGCGAAAAGCGGGTGGCTGCGATGAACGCTACCTCGTCCATCATGTGCAGGGTAGCCCCGCCGAACAGCGTGTCGTAGTGGTTAGTAGTGTTGGGGAATACGGCTTTGAAGATGCGCGTCTCGGCGCGGGTAATTTTTTCTTCGAGGGTCATCACAACGGAGTGAAAGGGTGAAACGCCCTTCGACAGCTTTCCGCAGGAAGCCAAACCACAACCAAGCCGATAGGGGGGTAGGGAGATACGCGCACGACTCCTGGCCGGCGGCGCGGGGCGCTCCGGGGCGGGTCGTATGCTTCCTCAATACCCGACAACGGCCCCAGGCGCGGGGGCTACGCATTGTCAGTCAGCGGCAGGCAGATTTTCTGACTTATACCTCCTAATCGCCCAACTCTTCTCGCCCGGCCGTGGGGCCAGGCAATGGGTAGCAAGCGGGGACCCTGCGGTGGTACTTACAGTAGCGCGTCTGTTCGGGAGTTGCACCCGATTCCCTTTTCAGGCCACTCCCAGGGGCGGCCACCTTCCGTTGTCTGATGGAAAACAGGCAAAGAACAACTGTCGGCAAAGGTAGGCGCTGGCGCGGGAATAGCAGCAGACGCCCGCGTCGTACCAAAAGCAACCTGCTATTGAACGCGGTATGTAGTCACAAAAACTGCATTATATGCCGGCAACATCGTTGTGCAAGCGCGGTCTTCGCTCGCTTTGGCCTTACGAATAGTAACATATAAGGTAGTGCCTTTGGCCAGTGTAGTGGGCAGATTCAGGCCGTAGTAGCTGCCACTAGCGGAAGCAGCGCTAAGTGACGAGCCGAACATTCTCCCTACTTCTTCATTTTGCTGAGTATTGGAAAAGTGTAGCAAGGGCAAGCGGCAGTCACCGCCGATACCTTGGGCTATTACCTCGTATTCCTTCGGTGCAACATCGTCTTTCTGGCAGCCAAACGCTACGAGTAGAATGCTCAGCAATAGCAAATAACGTATCATGGCGGCAGGGTTTATCAATATAGAATACTAACTAGTGGGGGCTTTCGGAGAAAACTACACCACAGATACTAGAGAACTGATAAGGCAAGAATGGTTGCAGGCGTAGCATCTGAATTGGTGTGATACGCCATTTCAACGTCTCCCAAAAACAAAGCCTCCGACGACTATTTGCATGACAACAGCTCCTGCCCGCACGATGGCCTCGCGGGTGAAATCCATCTTCAGCGGCTCCATCGGCAACCTAGTGGAGTGGTACGATTGGTACATCTACTCGGCGTTTGCGCTGTATTTCGCGCCGGCGTTTTTCCCCAAAGGCAACCAAACGGCGCAGCTGCTGAACTCGGCAGCCATCTTTGCGGTGGGCTTTCTGATGCGGCCGTTGGGTGGCTGGCTGCTGGGCCTCTACGCCGACCGTCGGGGTAGGAAAGCAGCCCTGTTGCTATCGGTGCTGCTGATGTGCGCCGGCTCCCTACTCATTGCCCTCACGCCCGGCTATGCCAGCATCGGGGTGTTTGCGCCAGTGCTGCTAGTGGTGGCGCGGCTACTACAAGGCCTGAGTGTGGGCGGCGAATACGGTACCTCGGCCACCTACCTCAGCGAGATGGCCGATCAGAAGAACAGAGGGTTCTTTTCCAGCTTTCAGTATGTGACCCTGATTGCCGGTCAACTGGTGGCGCTACTGGTGCAATTGGGTTTGCAGGCCGTGCTCACAACTGAGCAGTTGCATGCGTGGGGCTGGCGTGTGCCCTTCGTTATTGGGGCCGGGGCAGCGGTAGTCGCCTTGTTTCTGCGCCGGCACATGGAGGAAACCGACGCCTTTGTGAAGAATGATCAGCCTACGGGAGCAGCGCTAAAGAAAGAAGAAAGCAAGCTGCGCGTGCTGATGCATTACCCTCGCGAGGTGCTCACGGTGGTGGGCCTCACACTGGGCGGCACCATTGTGTTCTACACATTCACCACGTACACGCAGAAATTTCTAGTGAACACGGCGGGGTTCACTAAGGACCAGGCTACACTAGTGTCGTTTGGGGCGCTAGCCGTGGCTATGGTGCTGCAACCCGTGGTAGGGGCGCTATCGGATAGGATAGGGCGGCGGCCGGTGCTGCTGGCCTTTGGGGTAGGCGCTACGCTGGGCACTGTACCACTGATGACAGCCTTGGGCCACGCTACCACCACCTGGGGCGCATTCGGCCTGCTGGTCATCGCCATGCTGATTATGAGCGGCTACACGGCCATCAACGCCGTAGTGAAAGCCGAGCTGTTTCCGACCGAAATCCGGGCCTTAGGGGTAGGGCTTCCGTATGCCCTCACGGTTGCCATCTTCGGAGGCACGGCCGAGTACGTGGCGCTGCTGGCCAAGGGCTACAACGTGGAAGCGTGGTTTTACTGGTACGTAACGGCTTGCGCCAGTATTTCCCTTATCACCTACCTACGCATGGCTGATACCCGGCATACGTCGCGCATGAACCAAGCGTAAAGGCCGGCTACTGCGCATGCCGGGCGTTCCATTCGGCGGCGAGAGCCGGAAGGCGGTCCGAGTCATCTGTCAGCCAACCCATAGCTGATTTCGTATCAGAAAAATACTGCGCATCGAAGCGGATGGCGGGCTGCACCAGGCTATGCAGCGCATTAATGGCCAACTGGTTATGCGTCTGCCCACTATCCAGCACCAATACTAGTCGCTCCAAGGGTAGAACCACCAAGCCAGGCATCCAGTGTGTGCCCAACCATACCTCATCTTCTAACGATAAGTCGGGCACACTATTCATATCAAGTAGCAACCGCCGCACGGCTAATTGCTGTAGCAGCATGAGCAGTTGCCCAGCGCTGCGACGCAGTTGCCGTACGTTGCGTCCGCTTATCCATTCGACTCGTAATACAGTTGCTACCTCGTCATATTGCAAATAAAAATCAGATATAGTGCGTATAATCACGTTTTGTATAAGCAAAAGTACAGTTACAAAGATATAGAGTATAGTAGGTCGCATCAATATGATACTGACTTTTTTATTTTGGAAAAAAGGGCTAATGCACTAGCAATAAACAAGAAACCCTGGCCACTATACTATAGCAGCCAGGGTTCTAATAGAAGATTGCCCTATTATGGGAGGAAACTACTTATCCGCCCGCTTAGGGCGCTTGGCGCGCTCGTATTGCACAGGCCAGGCCATCTCCACGTCTAAATCAGAGGCGGCATGTAGGGGGAAGTACGGGTCGCGAAGGAATTCGCGGGCCAGCAACACCAAATCGGCCTGGCCTTTTTGGAGGATGTCCTCGGCTTGCTGGGCGGTGGTAATGATGCCCACAGCACCCGTGAGCATCCCGGTTTGCTGTTTCACGGCCTCGGCAAACTCCACCTGGTAGCCTGGGCCAGTCGGAATTTTGGCATCGGGCACGTTGCCGCCGGTAGAGGCATCCAGCAGGTCAACGCCGTTTGCCTGGAGTACGCGGGCTAGCTGCACCGAATCGTCTTTGGTCCAGCCACCCTCGGTCCAGTCGGTAGCCGACACGCGCACGATAACGGGGTAGTCGTCGGGCACCTCGGCGCGGATGGCGGCTACCACATCCAGTAGCAGACGGCTGCGGTTCTCGAAGGAGCCGCCGTAGTGGTCGGTGCGCTCGTTGCTGAGCGGCGATAGAAACTCGTGCAGCAGATAGCCGTGGGCAGCGTGTACCTCAATGAGCTGAAAACCAGCTGCAAGGCTGCGGCGGGCGGCGGCCCGAAAATCAGCGACAACCTGCTGGATTTCCTCCTCGGTGAGGGCGTGCGGGGTGGCTTTGTCGGGGGCGAAGGGTAGGGCGCTGGGCGCTACCACCTCCCAACCGTTGGGCTGCGTGGCCGCAATGGCTTTGCCGCCGTCCCACGGGGGCGTGGTGCTGGCCTTGCGGCCGGCGTGGGCCAGTTGCACGCCAATGGCGGTGCCCTGCTGGCGCACAAAGTCGTTGATGCGCTTCAGGAAGGGCACGTGCTCGTCTTTCCAGATACCCAGGTCCTGAGGCGTGATACGGCCCTCGGGCGCCACGGCGGCGGCCTCCGAGATAATGAGGCCTACCCCGCCCACGGCGCGGCTGCCCAGGTGCACCAGGTGCCAATCGTTGGCGAAGCCGTCTTCTGAGGAATACTGGCACATCGGCGACACCACAATGCGGTTTTTAAGTTCAAGTCCGCGCAGATGCAGCGGGGAAAAAAGAAGCGTAGACATAGGTAGGAAAAGCGTTAACGGAAACTCTCGCCCCGGCAGCGGCCAAGCCACAACTGCCGGGGTAGAGAAAACAGCACGCCCTCCAATAAGTTACGACGCCTCTTCCGCGGGGGCAGAAGAGGCGTCGTGTTGTAAGCGAAGAAAGAGGCGGTTACTTCTTCACTACCCGAATGCTGATGCGGCGGTTGAGGGCGCGGCCCTCTACGGTTTCGTTGCTGGTGAGGGAGTGCTTGGCACCGTAGCCTTTGGCTTGCAGCCGGGCCACGGGAATACCCATATCGGCCAGGGCGAACATGGCGGCGCGGGCACGCTCCTCACTTAAGTGCAGATTTTGCAGGTCGTTGCCGAGGCTGTCGGTGTAGCCACCTATCTTCACCACGGCGTTCGGGAACGACTTTAGAATGCCGGCCACGTTCACCAGCTGCTGGTGCGACTCCGTCGTAAGCACGGCTTTGGCCGGCTCAAAATACACCCGGTCGAAGTTGATCCAGCCCTTTGTGCGGTTCACCGGATCCACCTGAATACTGGGTTCGGACAGGAAAGTATACAGGCGGTTTTCGGTGGAGCGGGCGCCTACCTTCTGGGTGGTGCCATTCGTCAGTTGTAGGATAACCGGCTGGCCTGTGTCATAGATGTAGCTGTCGCTCTCGCTGTCGTAGTGGCCGGTAGCGGCAGGGTCGGTAGCCGTAGCCGACGCCGTATTTTCATTGGCTGCATATGTAGTGGCAGAAGGAGTAGGGGTGGTGCCCGCATAGGCCGCAGTACCCGGCACAGCCGACAGGCGCTCGTGTCCGAAATAGTACCCTAGGCTAACGGCCAACAGCAACAGCAGGCCCCACTGCCAGCGCAGCGAGGTAGCCGCACGCCCACTATCAACGGGCTCAGGAGTAGGGGAGGTGCCCCAGCTACCCACGCCGGCTCGCACCAGCTCGGCCGCTGGCCGGGGTGCCAGCTCAGGCGTGCCGGCGCTAACGGGATGCCACGCGGCCGTCCCCATAGCCCCCAGTTCCTCGGGCTGATTTTGCAGGTAGGCGCTGAGCTGCTGTACGCTCAGCTCCTGCTCGGCGGCGTAGCGCCCCAGCGCTGCCAGCGTAGCCGCCGCTACAGTGCCCAGCAGCGTGCGGGCCGCCGTGGGCTCCACGTAGGCCGATACTGACAACCGATTGAGGGTGAGAGCGTAAGCATCGCCCAGTAGGCCCTGCATCAGGTCGAGGCCGCGGCGCTGCCAGTTGGTGGTGTGTAGGTCGGCCAGGTGGTGCAACACGTCGGCCCGGTAGGCTTCCTGTGCCAGCGTGGCCAGCACCTCAGTGCCGCCCGGCCGCTCGGTGCGCGCTATCAGGTGCTGCACCACCAGAGTAGACGCTTGGTTGACGACCTGCTCAACGCCCGCTTCGTTCTCCCGAACTGTGGCGCTAATCTGGCTGATCTGCTGCGCGGTGAAGCAGCTTTTCACCGTTTGAAGTAAACTTTTTCCCATGGCTGTAAGACGTAGAACGTGCGGATGGATGCACCGAAGATAGAGATTTTCATGTGTTTTTTAGAATAAAAAAGATGGATAAAATACTATTATTCAATCAGATAACTTGTACTAAAATCCTTTAGATTGCACTTCAATTTACAACTGTCCAATACTGAGGTGCATAGAAGAATAACGGCGGTGATGTTTCCCGGAAAAGTGCTTTTATTCAATAAGCTGAAATGTAGTAGTATGGTATCGAAATAAAGCAAAACGCACAAAGACAGCAAAACAGTGGTTTTGCTGTCTTTGTGCGTTCAGACAAAGCAGAAGCGCTATGGATGCGGGTAGTTACCGCGCCCCCAAAATTTGCTCAATGCGTTGCAGCTCGTCGTCCTGAAAACCGGTGTTGCGCAGGCACTGCAACGAATCGAGGAGCTGGGCGGGGCGGCTGGCGCCAATAAGCACCGACGTCACGCGCGGGTCCTTTAGCAGCCACGACAGCGCCAGTTGGGCCAGGCTCTGTCCGCGCTCCTGAGCCAGTTCGTTCAGCTGCCGAATCTGCTCCAGGCGCTCGGGCGTCAGCTGCTCGGGCGTGAGGTGGCGCCCCTCGCGGCCGGCCCGCGAGTCGGCCGGGATGCCGTGCAGGTACTTATCCGTGAGCATGCCCTGGGCCAGCGGCGAAAACGGAATACAGCCCACGCCTTTTTCTTCCAACAAATCGAGCAAGCCATCTTCCACCCAGCGCTCAAACAGCGAGTACTTAGGCTGATGAATCAGGCAGGGCGTGCCCAGCTCGCGCAGAATACGAATAGCCTCGGCGGCTTCCTGGGGCTGGTAGTTGCTGATGCCCACGTACAGGGCTTTGCCCTGGCGTACCACATGGTCGAGGGCACCCATGGTTTCTTCCAGGGGCGTTTCGGGGTCGGGGCGGTGCGAGTAGAAAATATCCACGTACTCCAGCCCCATGCGTTTTAGGCTTTGGTCGAGGCTGGCAATGAGGTATTTGCGGGAACCCCATTCGCCATAGGGACCAGGCCACATGTCGTAGCCAGCTTTGGTGGAGATGATCAACTCGTCGCGGTAGGGTAGGAAGTCCTCTTTCAGAATACGGCCGAAGTTGGTTTCAGCGGTGCCGTATGGCGGGCCGTAGTTGTTGGCCAGGTCGAAGTGCGTGATGCCGTGGTCGAAGGCCGTGCGGAGCGTTTCACGAAACGTGGCCGGCACGTCCACATCGCCGAAGTTGTGCCACAGGCCCAGCGATATAGCGGGCAGTTTCAGGCCGCTGCGCCCGCAGCGGCGGTACTCCATTTGGTGGTAGCGGTCGGGGTTGGGGTGATAAGGGGTAGTCATGAGGGTAGGGATGAAAAGAAGGTCAGCGGCCGCAAATAACGAAAAGCTACTTATCTAGTGGTCTACTCATACGAGCGAAAGCAAATGGCGGGAAACAAAGCCCGACTGTTTTAGCTTATAGCCGCAGTACTCATCTCAACCAACTTTCCCATGAAACGCATTTCCTTCTGGGTAGGCGCCTGCGCCGTCCTGTTGCTGGCGGCCCCTACCCACAGCCACGCCCAAACGACCACGCCAGCCACCAAAACCAAAGCGCCGGAAGACAAGTCGAAGCGACCCAGTCCACCCGCTACTGCCTCGGCCACCGTGGGCGGCACCAAGGTCATGATTGACTACAGCCAGCCATCCGTGAAAGGCCGGGAAATATTTGGTGCGCTGGAGCCGTATGGAAAAGTATGGCGCACCGGTGCCAACGAGGCCACCACTTTTATGGTGAGCAAAGACGTGAAAATCAACGGTCAGGCGCTGCCGGCCGGTACGTATGGCTTGTTCTCCATCCCCGGCAAAGATGAGTGGACCATCATCTTCAACAAAACAGCTAAACAATGGGGCGCCTACGAATACGACGAGAAGCAGGACGTTCTGCGCGTAAAAGTGAAGCCCACCACACTGAGCCAGCCCGTGGAGCGCTTCACCATCACGGCCGCCAATTCCGGTAAAGTAACCATGCAGTGGGCCACTACCGGAGTAGAGTTCATGGTAAAGTAGAGACAACGCGTAGCAAACCAGTTATATACAGCTAACATTCTGGCGCTGTCCTTACCTTGTCAGTTCCCGTTACATATTGAAAATATCACGTATGTTTGTGTAGCGAAAATGGCAGCCAACCACTTGGGCTGACTGCCACCTTCACTACTTCAGCCAGTGCGACAGTAGCAGGTACAACCCGCTCCCGCCGCCGCAGGCTGCCAGCACTTTCACAACGAATGTGCTGCTTACCTGGATGTCGAAGCTGAGCTTCAGGCCATCCAGCGGCATACGTCTCTTACCCATAGTCCAGTGGATTTGAGGGTGGCCAAAACACCCTACTTATCCAGAAGCCCGTGCTCGCAACACGGGCTTCGCTGTTTCAGAAGCAGCCGTGTTGGCGGGGTGACAACCGTACGTTAGTTCAAAGATAAGGATATTAGCAAGATGGCAGAAGTATTTTGCTAATTATTTTAGTAAATTAAGGCTTGACTTGCCCATACGCTCGTTCTAAATCCTGCCGCAGATTATCGAATACGTACTGGTGTTCCTGCGAAATGCCGAGTTGCTCCAGCGGCTGCCAATAAGCACGGGGTTTTAGCTCGGAGGTGTAGGTAGTGATGCGGCTAAGACGCGTTTGGTGCGCATCTACTTGTTCAAATAGGTAGATAGCTTCCTTGAATCCCAGCCACTTTCGCCCTGTCAACTGGTACTTCACCACATCCATGCGCAGGATTTCTCCTGGGCGCAGTTCCGTGACGCGCTCCACTATCTGACCACCACTGAAGTAGCAGATGCGACGGGCACCCACTGCTTCGCGCTCTAGTACACACTTTTGCGGAATGGGTAGGCCTATTTGTAACAAAAAGGGCTTCGGCGCATCCAGCGTATCCACCGATTTTATCTGCTCATACACCTGGGCCGCCGAGTATGGTAGGAGAATATCCGTGCGAACCGCGACGATGGCGGGACGACTTTCCAGCGCTTTTTCGGCGGGGGCACTTAGTAGAAAAAGCAGGAATGGGAGGAATAGAACCGGCAGGCTATTCCGATCAAGCAGCTGTTGCCGGCGCTGTACCAAGTGCATGGCCACGCTCCCTAGAAATAAGCACGATACCACCAAGGGCAAGGCCATCAGAACGCAAATCATGCCCTCCAGCTTACCAATTAGCAGTAGCAGAAAGAATATCGCCAAGCTCGTAAGTAACCCAATGTGTGCCCACCTGCGGTTAGGCAGTGCCCCAATGGCTACCCCCGTCACAATGGGTAGCAGAATAAAAAAGGCCCAACCATAGGCCACGAACCCATAATGAAGGAGAAGAAAGCCGAGCGATAGAAAAACAAATGAAATAATAGCGGCCGTGCGGAAGCTTTTATCGGCGAATAAGGATTTCATATCATTTCAGCGCATAGGGATTTATAATTATTCAGCCGCTACTTTACATTTCCTCACCCAGCACCTCTTCCACCCACGCCTTGCCCCAGTCGGCTTGCTCTTGCTCGGTCCAGAGCTGGGGGTAGAAGATGCGGCGCTGAAACTTGGGGGGTAGGTAATTACGCCAGTTGGTGCCGCCCGTAGCGGGCACGTCGGTGGGGTCGCGCTGGAGGTAGCGCACCGCCGATTTGAAGTGCATCAAGGGCCAGTTCACGTTCACGCTTACGTCGAGCTGGCGCAGGGCGCGCACCAGGCGGGGGTGGCGCTGGTCTTCCTGGGGTAGGCGTTGCACTACACTCCACACATTGCGGTGCTGGTACTCGGCGGCGTGCTGGTGCAGCTGCTTGGTGTATTTCTCTTCAAACTGCGTGAGCGTAAGCGCCTTGGCCCCGGTTTCTTCCACAGTAGCCCCGGCTTTCCAGTAAATGCAGCCCATCAGCTCCGTCGCGTCGGCCGATTCGCCCAGGAGGCGGCGCTTTTCCTTGTCTACCAAGTTGTCGAGGGAGGTAGAGGCCAGCTCAATCATGCGGTACTGCACGCTCTGAAAACCCGAGGCTGGCATCAGCGCCATCCGGAATTGCAGGAACTGCTGCTTGTCCATGCCGTCCACCATCACATCAAACGAGTCGATCAGGTTTTCGAAGTAGCGGTTGATGCGCCCTACCCGTAGCACCACTTCTTGGAGGGTAGGCGCTTGCAGGTCGCCGATTTGCTCGTACTCGCAGAGGCAGAGCTTGAAATACAGCTCTGTGATCTGGTGGTACATGATGAAAATTCGCTCGTCGGGAATCTGCGTGAGTGGGCGTTGCAGGCTCAGCAGCGTGTCCAACTCAATGTAGTCCCAGTAATTGACGTAGTCGGCATAGTAGAGGCCTTCGAGGTAGGCGGCCAGGTCCTGGCCATCGGCGGCGTATTTCTCTTGCAGGCGGCGTAGCTGGGCCAGCACGGCGGGGGAGAATTCTTCGGAAGTGGGGGTAGGCATAAGCAGGAGCAAGCGCGTGTCAGCAACAAGGTAGACCGGTATAAATTTTAAAGCCAGACGGACTACTGCGCAAAGAACGACAAACCCCATCAACCAGCTCTACACTGACGATTAGAACGGTATGTCAAACGCAGTGAAAAATCTTACAGGATAGTACTCCCGATAGGGGCTCTGCGAAAGGATCCGTCTTTTGTGCGACGTGTAAATAGGTCAAGAAGGCTACGCGTAAGGAGCTGTTAATGGGCTGGCCTGATTGTGTGTTAAGCTGACTAATATATTGCATACCTGTTAAATACTGTAAAGCGACTCAGGCAACGCCTACCTACTTATTGGTATCTAGTAGGCAATGGCAGCTACCGGGTATGGCCGTTCCCCGCGAATCTGATACCTTTAGCCCGTTATGGCAGAGAAGAGCAGTATTTTCGATATGATCGGGCCGGTGATGATCGGGCCGAGCTCCTCACACACGGCGGGCGTGGTGCGCATTGCCAGCGCGGCCATCCGCATTCTGGGCAGCTTGCCTACCCACGCTACCGTCACCTTCTACAATTCGTTTGCCCGCACCTACGAGGGCCACGGCTCCGACCGCGCCATTATTGGCGGTCTGCTGGGCTACGCCACCGACGACGTGCGTATCCGCGACGCGTTCGACCACGCCAAGGAGGCGGGCTTGCAGTACACGTTTCAGAGCGTAGGCAACGCCTCTACCATGCACCCCAACACCATTAAGCTGCAACTGCGCGACGAGCGCACTGGCCACCAGGTAGAGGTAGTGGGGCAGAGTCGGGGCGGGGGCGTCATTCGCATCGTGGAGGTAGACGGCTTTCCGGCTGATTTCTCGGCGGCGCTGCATACGCTAATTCTGGATGCCGACGACCGCACGGGCTCCATTGCCTTTATTGCCTCTGTTATTGCGCACGATGAGTGTAATATTGCGACCATGTCGGTGTCGCGCAAGGGTCGCAACGACCGGGCGCGGCATTTTATCGAGATGGACTCCGATCTGAAACCCATTACCCTGGAGTACCTGCGTCAGTTGCGCTGGATACACCGCGTTATTTATATTCCGAATATTGCTTAAAGAAATTGCTTCCTGTTTCTTTCGCTTGTGCTTATGAAAACAACGTTTACCTTGTTTCGGCGGCCGCTGGTGGCTGGCCTGGGCCTCTTGCTACTGGTAGGGAACGTGCCCGAGGCGCACGCCCAGCAACGGACTCCGCCCGCGCAGCCGCCTGCCGGTAGCATGCAGGCCCCAACCCCCAGCGGCCCCTGGACCCTACAAGCTGCCGTAGACTATGCCCTAGCCAATAACCTGAACGTGCGTCAGTCTCGGCTGTCAGCGCAGTTGGCAGACGTGACACTGCTGCAGAGCCGAGCAGCGCTATGGCCTACCGCCAACCTGAACGGCTCTCAGACCTGGAACTACGGTACCAGCATCAACCCCCTAACCAACGACTTCCAGAGCCAGACTACGCGCTCCAATAACTTTTCCGCCAACACGCAGGTGACGCTGTTTTCGGGATTTCAGTTGCGCAATACGGTGAAACGCAACGTGCTGGACTACGAAGCAGCTCTGGGTGATATTGAAAAAGCTCGTAATGATCTGTCCCTGAACGTAGCCTCAGCGTTCCTGCAGACCCTGCTGGCGCAGGAACTGGTGCGTACCAACCAAACTCGCGTAAACAGCACGCAACAGCAGGTGGAGCGCACACAGGTGCTCTTGAAAGCAGGTAGCGTGGCCGAAAGCAACCTTATTGATAGTCGGGCGCAACTGGCTACGGATCAACTTAACGTCATTACGGCGCAAAATCAGGAAACGCTGGCTCGTCTGCAACTGGCTCAGTTCATGAACCTGAACGAAGCCGCCACGCAGGCGCTGGAAATTACTACCCCCCCGCTGCCCGACCCAGACGAGTTGTCTTTGGCCGATGTGAATCCTTCGGCTACTTACCAAACGGCCCAGGCCATCCAACCCGAAATAAAAGCCGCTGATTTGCGCGTGCAGAGTGCCTTGCGCAACGTGGAGGTGGCGCGTGGCGCGTACTACCCACGCTTATTCTTTGGGGCTGGTATTTTCACGGGTTACTCCTCTGCCCGTAACCTAACGGTTATTGGGAATGACTCAACCGCCAGACGCACAACATTTTACGTTGAGAACCCGAACGGAGGCGGGATTACTCCGCTAAGCGTGACGACCTACCAGCGCGACGTCTCGACGCTGCCGCAACGCTACTGGGACCAACTGGATAATAACCTGGGTCGCTCATTGCAGTTCAGTCTACAGGTTCCGATTCTGAATGGCTTGCAGGCGCGCACCAACGTGCAACGCTCGAAGATTGCGGTGAGTCAGGCAGAACTACGCGCTGAGCAAGAGCGCCTGCTACTGCGGCAGAACATTGAGCAGGCTTACGCTGATGCCCTAGCTGCTCAACGCCAGTATATAGCTTCAAAAGAGCAGGTAGAATCTCTGACGTTGGCCTACCGTAACGCGGAAATCCGCTTCAACAACGGTCTGCTGAACGGTACGGAGTTCAATATTGCCAAGAACAACCTCACGGCTGCTGAGTCGAGCATGATTCAGGCGAAGTACAGCTTCATCTTCCGCCGCAAGGTGCTGGACTTCTACCAGGGTAAATCGATTGAATTGTAAGAGAGCTTTGGGGCTGGCTGGCAGAACGTCAACTAAGCCTTAAGCTTCTACTCAAGACTCAAAAAAACCTATGAAAAATAACCGCTTACTCTATATTCTGCTGGGCCTGGTCGTGGTGGTCGTACTCGTCGTGATAGTCGGGAAGAAACAGGGCTGGATCGGGCAGCCGGTGGGCACGGAAGTGCTGGTAGCCAAAGCTGGCCCGAGCAACATCGTGGAAAAGGTGAGTGCCTCGGGCAAGGTACAGCCGGTGGTAGAAGTGAAGATTTCGCCCGACGTATCGGGGGAAATCACGGAGCTGTACGTGCAGGAAGGCGACTCCGTAAAGCAGGGCCAGCTGCTGCTGCGCATCCGCCCCGATAACTACCAGGCCATTGTCAGCCAGCAGTCGGCGGTAGTGAACACCCAGCGCGCCAACGTGGCCCAGAACCAGGCCCGCTTGCAGCAACTCATTGCCAATGCCAAGCAAACCGAGCTGACCTACCGCCGCAATGCGTCGCTCTACAAGCAGAAGGTGATTTCGCAGTCGGACTACGAAGCCTCGCAGGCGGCCTACAATGCCTCGCAGGAAGAGCTGAACAGCGCCCGTGCCAGCATTAAGGCGGCGCAGAGCAACGTAGCCAGCGCGCAGGCCTCGTTGGAAGAAGCCCGTCGTACCCTGGATAAAACCACCATTTATGCCCCTGTGAGCGGTACCGTGAGCAAGCTCAGCGTCGAAAAGGGCGAACGGGTGGTAGGTACTTCACAGATGGCCGGTACTGAAATCATGCGCATTGCCAACCTGAACTCGATGGAGGTGCGCGTGAACGTGAACGAAAACGACATCATCAACGTGCACCTGGGCGACTCGGTGGATGTGGAAGTAGATAGCTACGCCGCCCAGGACAAAACCTTCCGGGGCCTGGTGACCAGCATTGCCAACACGGCCAAAGACGCAGTAACGGCCGAAGCCGTGACCGAGTTTGAGGTGCGGATTCGCCTGTTGCCTGCCTCGTACCAGGACCTGATTACGACCGTGAACGGGCGCACGCGCATTCCGTTCCGGCCTGGCATGACGGCCTCCGTTAACATCATTACCAACCGCAAAAGCAACGTGCTGAGCGTGCCGCTGGCCGCCGTGGCCACCCGCTCCGACTCTACCGCCTACAAGGCCGCCATGGCCCAACGCGGCGGCAACAGCGCCAACAATGCCGAGGCCGACAAAGGCGCTCCGAAAGTGGATGTCCAAGAAGTGGTATTTGTGGTACGGGGCGGAAAAGCCGTGATGACACCCGTGAAAACCGGTGTAAGCGACTTTGCCAACATTGAAATAAAGAGTGGCCTGCAAGCGGGTGAGCAGGTGGTGAGCGGTCCTTTCCGGGCCGTGTCGAAAACCCTGAAAAACGGGGATTTGGTGACCATTAAAGATGCCAATACCATCAACAAAGCGGAGATGAAGGAAGACGTAGCCGCGAAGTAGCGCGCGGCCCTACCCTCCGTGTCATCCTGACGAAGGAAGGACCTTATCACGCCGGGGCAGTTGCTCGACGCGTGATAAGGTCCTTCCTTCGTCAGGATGACATTGATTTATAACCGATAAAGGAAACCAATACGTTGGAAAAAATAGCCATGTTGGGCGGCGGCTCCTGGGCCACGGCACTCACCAAAATCCTGTCCGAAAACGGTGCCCGCGTGAGTTGGTGGCTGCGCGGCAAAGACGACGTGCAGCACCTGCGCACCACCCGCCACAACCCGCGCTACCTGTCGTCGGTGGCCTTTGATCTGACGCGCGTGTTCCCTTCCACGGATATTGCAGAGGTAGTGAAGGATGCCGAATGGGTGGTGCTGGCCGTGCCCGCCGCCTTCGTGAAAGAGGCCCTCGACAAGCTCGACCGCGACGCGCTGAAAGGCAAGCGCATTATTTCGGCCATCAAGGGCATGATTCCGGGGCGCAACGAGCTGGTGACGGACTACGCCATGGAGCGGTTTCGGCTGAAGGAAGGGTGTATGGGCGTGGTGGCCGGCCCGTGCCATGCCGAGGAGGTAGCCCTGGAAAAGCAAAGCTACCTCACCATCGGCTCGCCCGACGTAGCCCTGGCTGAGCAGTTTTGCCAGCTGTTGCGCAACCGCTACGTGCGTGCCCACGCCGCCGCCGACCTCGACGGCATTGAGTATTGCGCCGTGATGAAGAACATCATCGCCCTGACCTGCGGCATTGCCCACGGCCTGGGCTACGGCGATAATTTTCAGGCGGTGCTGGTGAGCAACGCGGTACAGGAAATCCGGCGGTTTCTGCATGCGCTCAGCCCCGAGCCCCGCGACCTGTCGGCCTCGGCCTACCTGGGCGATTTGCTGGTGACAGCCTACTCGCAGTTTTCGCGCAACCGCACCTTTGGCAGCATGGTGGGTAGGGGCTACTCCGTGAAATCGGCGCAGCTGGAGATGAACATGATTGCCGAAGGTTACTACGCCGTGAAAAGCATCTACGAGCTGAACCGGGAGCTGAAGGTGACGATGCCCATCACCTCGGCCGCGTACCACGTGCTCTACGAGAAGATTGCCCCGGTCGTGGAGCTGGAAATACTTAAGGAAAAGCTGCGGTAGGTAGCAGCCATTTGGGTTTTTTGGCGGTTTTGCGGGGGTAGGGGAAAACGATGCCGAGAGGGGCAAGTAGGGAGGCTGTGGGGCTATCTAAATAGCTTCTCATTCCCGTAAAATCAAACCGAAACGTTTGCGCCCGTTGCGGCAAAAGTCGGGGAGTGAGGCCGCGCAAATTCCCTTTTAGAACTCTGAAAACGGCTTTTCTGAAAGCACACGGCCGCTGCAATGCGAGGCGAGTTCCTACCTTTGCGGCCAGGGAAATACATAGTTCCCTGCTCAGGAGGGTTTTGTTATGGAGTTGAGTATTCCGTCTTTTCCGGCGGCGCGGGCGCGCCGGGTGTACCGGGCGGCCGTGGCCACGTGGTTTTTCTTGCCGGGGCTGGTGTTTGCCAGCTGGGCTTCGCGCATTCCGTTTGTGCAACAGCGCATGGGCTTCAGCGAAACGGCGCTGGGGTTGGTGCTGCTGGCTATTCCGCTGGGGCAGCTGCCTTCGCTGCCGTTTTCGGGCTGGCTGATTGCCAAGCAGGGTAGCCGGCGCACGCTGCTGCTAGGCGTGGTAGGCTACTGCCTGGCGTTGCTGGGACTGGGCTGGGCGCCCACGCCGGCGCTGCTGGTGCCGTGCCTGGTGCTGTTTGGCTTTGCCAGCAACCTGATGAATATTGCCGTGAACACCCAGGCCGTGGGCGTGGAAAGTCTGTACGAAGGGCAGCACATCATGGCCTCGTTTCACGGTATCTGGAGCACGGCGGGCTTCGTGGGCGCGGCCATTGGCACGTTTATGAGCGGGCAAGGCGTGGTGCCGGTGTGGCATTTTCTGGTGATTGTGGGCCTCATTGCCATCGTAGGGGCCTTTAGCCAGGGCAAGCTGCTGCTACGCGATACGCACACGGCTACCGACCAGCCCATCTTCGTGCGCCCCGATGGGCCGCTGCTGGGCCTGGGCCTGATTGCCTTCTGCGCCATGATCTGCGAGGGCGCCATGTTCGACTGGAGCGGGGTGTATTTCAAGAAAGTGGTGCAGGCACCGGGCGCGTGGGTAGGGGCCGGCTACACGGCCTTTATGAGCACTATGGCGCTGGGTCGCTTCGGCGCCGACTGGCTGACCGGCCGCCTGGGTGCACGCCGCATGATCCAGCTCAGCGGCCTGCTGACGGCGGCGGGGCTGCTAGTAGCCGTCGGGTTTCCTACCCTTGTCACGGCTCTGGTAGGGTTTATGATGGTTGGCTTTGGAGTGTCGGCGGTGGTGCCGCTGGTGTATAGTGCGGCCGGTAAGTCCAAGGTGATGTCGCCGGGTATGGCACTGGCGTCCGTTTCCACCATCGGGTTTCTGGGCTTTCTAATTGGGCCTCCTATGATTGGGTTGGTCGCCGGCGCCACCAGCCTGCGCGTGTCCTACTCGCTCATTGCCGTAATGGGGCTGTGCGTAACGTGGGCCGCCACGAGGGCTAAGCAATTGTGAAGTTGTGAAAGGTGAAGTTGTGAGTACTGGAATTGAAAAAACGATTCGTACCAAGCAGCCGTACCTTATTCACCACTCACAATTTCACCACTCACCATTATGGGCGCCTGGGGCCATTTCAACTTTGACAACGACGACGCCGTAGATTTTGCCGGCGAATTTATGGACACAGGCAGCGAAGTGACGCTACTAGAAGCCCTAGTACCCGCCGCCGAAGCGGATGAGTACCTAGAGGTAGACGCCGCCGCCGCGGCCCTAGTAGCCGCCGAAATCGTAGCAGCGTGGCGCGGCCACCCCGGATCCGACTTCCTGCCCGGCCTACTCCCCAAAGTCCAGCACCTCGACGTAAGCGACGAGGACGAGCTAACCGACTTGGCGCTACGCGCCGTGGAGTCGGTGCTAAAAGAATCGGAAATGCAGGAGCAATGGGCTGAGGGTAGCGAATTGGCTGCCTGGGAAGCTGCTCAGCAAGATTTGCTGGGTAGGCTGAAGGCAGAGCCGGTGGAGTAGAACTTAGCTGTTATAAAAATGCAGCAGTAGGATGCACAAGGCAGGTAAGAAGAAAAAAAAGAACTGCATCAACAGACCACCCGTGTCATACCCCACAATCAGTATAGTCTGTGGTTTAAGAGGAAGATAGAGAATATCCACCTTTTCCCCTTTATGAAAGAAGCTTGCTGCTTCCTCAGTGCCATACCAACTTGTTGCAGTGACAGATATATGATCCTGGGTTTCAAAAGAGACTACTGGTTTAAATGTGCTGTTGTCACCTGAATTATCTTCAATAAAATTGATGATGACACCTGTTGTGCGCAATCCGCGCATATAGAGATGAATAATGCGCCAGCTGCTCCAGAGAAATAGCAAAATAAATATTCCAGTTACTACATAAGTCATGGAACTATTTTTCGCTAAAAACGGACCAATCCTAGCTTTTCCAACTCCGCCCACACCCGATGCACGGGTAACCCCATCACGTTGAAGTAGGAGCCCTCCAGGCGCGTTACGCCTACCATGCCTATCCAGTCCTGGGCACCGTAAGCGCCGGCTTTGTCGAGGGGTTGATAGCGTTGCACGTAAAACTCAATTTCAGCCGAAGACAGCGGGCGGAACGTCACGCGAGTCTGGTCGGAGAACACCACCTGGCGGCCGTCTCCGGTGAGCAGGCACACGCCGGTAAACACGTCGTGGGTGCGGCCTTGCAGGCGCGTTAGCATTTGGATGGCTTCGGCCGTGTCGGCGGGCTTATTGAGCACGTCTTCGTCGAGGCAGACGATGGTGTCGGCGGTGAGAATTACTTCATTCTCGGCCAGCTCCTCGCGGTAGGCGGCGGCCTTGCGGGCGGCCAGAAACTCGGCTACTGCGGCGCGTTGCAGGTGGGGCGGAAACTCCTCGTCTACCTCCTTTAGGCGGATTTCGTAGGGTAGGCCCAACTCGGTGAGGAGCTGACGGCGGCGGGGCGAGTTAGAAGCAAGCAGCAAACGGGTGATGGGCATCGTCGTCACGAATGGAGGAGAACAAGAAGCCTCCGATGGTTTTGGGGTAGAAAAACGTTGATTTGGGCGGCATCACGGCCCCGGAGTGGCACACGCGCTCCACGGCCTGCATGGTCACCTCGTTGGTGATGAGGGCGGCGCGGGCTTCGCCCCGGTCTACGCGGGTAAGGCACTCGGGGAAGTTGCGCACGTAGGCCACGCCCGGCCAGGTACGCTGGGCGTCCATATTGCCTAGGCCCAGCGCCCTACCCAATACAAAGTAGTGCAACACGGTGAGGTCCAGGGCTTTCACCTCGGGAGTGGTGGGCCAGTCGAGCTGGGCGTGCACCTCGGGTCGCAGCCGGATTTTGTAGGACTGCCCATCGAGGTATAACCCGAAGGCCCATGGCTTGCCGGCAATCAGCTCGGGCAGGCAGTAGGGGTCGTCCTGGGGTAGTACCGTAAAGTAGGGCGTCAGGCGGGCTAGAAATTCCTCCGCCGTCAGGTTGCCGGGTAACTCCAGCAGCAGGCGATGGGTAGGCAGGATGCGCAGGTCATCGGCAGCGGCGTTGGTCAGGTACATCAAGTGGTAGTTCCACGGTTCCTGGCCGGTGTAGGCGTCGCCGGCGGCGGCGCGGCGGGCCTGGCGGTAGGCCAGGGAGCCTTCGTAGCGGTGGTGGCCATCGGCCAGAATCACCTGCTTGTCGGCCAGTAGTTGCTGAAAACGCTGAATCACGCGGCGGTCCTGAATTACGGCCAGCACGTCGCGGGCGCCTTGGTAGTCCTCCTCGGTCTGGTAGAGCGGGGCCTGGATGGCCTCGTCGAGGTAGTGTTCCAGCTCGTGCTCCTCGTCGCGGTAAAGGCCGTGGGTGGCGCTGGTTTGCAGCTGCAAGCGGCTGAGCAGCTCGGCGCGGTCGTTCACCGAAGAGGGTAGGGTGTTCTCGTGCCGCAATACCACGTTATCGGCCCAGTTGTAGGCCCGAATGTGGCACATAAAGCCCTTGCGGCAATACTCGTAGCCGGGGTTGCCTGGCAGCCGAAAATACTGGTAGTATACGTAGATGCCCGGCAGCACATCCTGAGTCAGCACGCCCTGCTGCTGCCACTCCCGCAGGCGCACCAGGGCCTCAGCAGCCGGATCGTCGCCGCGGGGTACGGTGAGGTGCAGGCTGTTGAGCGGATTGCGGTACAGCGCTTCGCGCTGTCGCGCCGACACCACATCAAACAGCGGCGATACGTAGTCGTCAATCTGCTGACTCAAAGCGGGCGCATAGCGCCAGCCGCGTACGGGTTGAATTTCAGCCAAGTAGGTGAGGTTGTAAGTGAAAGAAAAGTTAGTAGAGCTAGAGTTAGTAGAATTAGCTCCCCTCCTTGAAAAAGGAGGGGAGCTAGCTTTAGCTCTTATCCCATACAGCATAAAATTCCAGAATAGCATCTATAATCCGGTCCTGGTCCGCTTCGGCCAACTCATAGTAGAGGGGTAGGCGCACCAGGTGGTCGGTATAATAGTCGGCCCAGGGGAGGGCGCGGCCGTCGTGGTAGGGCGCATAGTAGGGGCTGCGGTGCAGGGAAAGGTAGTGAAACACCAGTAGCACCTGTTGCCGGGCCAGGTGCTCGATCAGGGCCGTGCGCTCGGCCAGGGAGCGGCACGTGAGGTAGTACATGTGGGCGTTATTGGTCGCATATCCGGGGATGACGGGTAGGCCCACTTGCCGGGCCGCCAGCGGGCCACGGAGGACGTCATCGTAGCGCTGCCATAGCACGTGGCGCCGTTGCTGGATGCGTGTCATGCTCTCCAGTTGCGCCCACAGGAAGGCAGCCGTGAGGTCGGAGGGTAAGAACGACGAGCCTGGCTCCAGCCACGTGTACTTGTCCACTTCGCCCCGAAAAAACGCTGCTCGGTCAGTGCCCTTTTCCCGGATTATTTCAGCCCTCCGCACCAACTGCGGGTCGTTTACGGTCAGCAAACCGCCCTCGCCAGCTATAATATTCTTGGCTTCGTGAAAGGAGAAAGCCCCCAGCGTACCGAGCGTGCCGAGCGGCCTACCCCGGTGAAAGCTGTCGATGGCCTGGGCGGCGTCTTCCACCACGGCCAAGTTGTGCCGGGCGGCTACGGCCAGCAGCACGTCCATGTCGCAGGCAATACCGGCGTAGTGCACCGGTACAATGGCGCGGGTGCGGGGCGTAATGAGCGTCTCTAGCTGTGTAACGTCGAGGTTAGGATTCTCTGGGGTGCTGTCTACGAACACGATGCGCGCCCCCCGCAGCACAAACGCGTTGGCCGTCGACACGAACGTGTAGGAGGGTACCAGCACCTCGTCGCCGGGCTGAATATCGAGCAGCAGCGCCGCCATTTCCAACGCGTCGGTGGCAGAGGAGGTCAGCAAGGCTTTCTGAAAACCTAGTTCCTGCTCAAAAAAAGCGTGGCATTTTCGGGTGAATAGTCCGTCGCCGGAAATCTTGCCCGAGCGCACGGCCTGCTCCATATACTGGAACTCGCGACCGGATAAATAAGGCTTGCTGAACGGGATAGGCGAAACGGACATGCGCGGCAGGAACTTCGGCAAAGGTACAGCCCGCAGGGATTACGCGCGCGGTGGGGTAGCAGGGGCCTCATCGACGATATAGAGCGGGCGGTTCTTCACGCCCTCAAACGTTTTGCCCACGTACAGCCCTACTATGCCCAACACGCTGAGTAGTAGACCCGAAAAAAACCAGATGGAAATAATCAGGCTGGCGTAGCCGAGTACCGTAATTTGTCCCAGCCAGTAGCGCACCAGCGTGTAGAGCACCGCCAGAAACGCCGTGCTCGAAATCAGCAGGCCCAGCTGCACGGTCAGGCGCAGGGGTTTATCGGAATAGGCCAGCATCACGTCCAGGGCTAAATGCAGCCGCTTGCGGAAGCTGTAGCCGGTGGCGCCGCTGGTTCGCTCGGCGTGCATGACATTCACCGTAGCGGCCCGAAACCCTACCCAGCGGGCCATGGTAGGCAGGTAGCGCGCACTCTCGCGCATCTGCCCGATGGCGTCCACCACTTTGCGGTGGTAGAGGCCAAAATTCGCCAGCGTACGGTCCTGAGGCGTGTCGGTGAGGTAGGCCAGCGTGGCGTAGAACAGCCGCGATAAGGCTTTTTGCATCCAACTATCCTGCCGTTGGTGGCGCCGGGCCAGCACCAGTTCATATCCTTGTTGCGCCTGGCCGTAGAGGGTAGGGATTTCCTCGGGGCGGTCCTGCAAGTCGCAGTCGAGTACCACCACCCACTCGCCGCGGCTGTAGTCGAGGCCGGCTGTGATGGCGCGGTGCTGCCCAAAGTTGCGGCTCAAGCGCACCCCGCGCACGCGGTGGTCCTGGCGCATGAGTTGCTCAATCACTGGCCAGGAGTTGTCCGGGCTTCGGTCATCCACCAAGATAATTTCGAAACTCTCCGTAATCGGCTGCACGCTGGCCACAATGCGTTCCACCAGTTCCACCAGCATCGCCTCGGCCCGATACACCGGGCTGACAATGGAGAGATGGGGCACTGGCGGATCGTGACCGATGGGAGCCATGGGGGTGAGGTGGGAAGTTAGAAAAAGCCTGTCATCCTGCGCTTGCGAAGGACCTTCTGCCAGTTGAACGAGTCGTTGTTACGCTTGTCGTTCCTACGTGAGAGGTTCCTTCGCAAGCTTAGGATGACAAAGCAAAGCTGCCAGACGATTCTTACGGTGCCAAACGGCTCAAACGCCAGGTGTCGCCGGCCTGCTCATACACAATCCGGTCGTGGAGGCGGGAGGGGCGGCCCTGCCAGAATTCCACCCGCGTAGGACGGAGCAGATAGCCTCCCCAGTGCGGGGGGCGGGGTAGGGGATCTTGCCCAGCAAACTGCGCCTCTACCTCGTGCTCCCGGGCCTCCAGCGTCTCCCGGTTGGCAATGGGCTGGCTTTGGGGCGAGGCCCAGGCGCCTACCTGGCTGCCGCGCGGCCGGCTCTGGAAATACTCCGTTGACATAGTTTCCGGCGCTTTTTCAATGCAGCCTTCCACGCGCACCTGGCGTTCCAGGCCTGGCCAGAAAAATGTAAGCGCTGCCCGCGGCTGCGCGGCTAACTCCTGGCCCTTGCGTGAGTCGTAGTTGGTGTAGAATAAAAAAGTGGCGTCGTCGGGTAGGCCTTTCAGTAACACCACGCGGGCCGAGGGCTGACCGTCTGGGCCGACGGTTGATACCGTCATGGCCGTGGGCTCGTCGAGGTGGGCGGCCAGGGCCTCGTCCAGCCAGGCCCGAAATTGAGGAACGGGCGTGGGTTGTACGTCGGCTTCAGAAAGGGTGCGTTGGGAGTAGCTCTGGCGCAGGTCGGCAAGTTCCTGGTCGGTCATGGCAGCGAAATAAAAAGGAATGCGTAACGAAGAAAAAGGACTACTCCACTTCCGGCAGCCACTAGGCGGCGGAGCGAAGCAGCCGAACCTCCGGTCTTACTTCCAGTAAAAGTACTTTATTGACCTTCTATTTCCCTAACTATCCTATCGGCTACCCTTTTCACTCATTGTCCTATGCCTCAGCTACGCACCAGCAGCCTCCTGATTTCCCAGCCTTTTCTAGGTGACCCAAACTTTGATCGTTCCGTAGTTTTGCTCTGCCGTCACGATGAGGAAGAAGGCTCTTTCGGACTCACCATCAACCGCTTATCGAACTTGCGCCTGGGTGATGTGCTAGAGCTACCCGGCCCCGACGACTCGGTGGTGGCTACCCTGCCGCTCTACCTGGGTGGCCCCGTAGAGCCCGATACTCTGCACTACCTGCACCGCCAGCCCGACCTGCCCGATGCCCTACCCTTGGGGGACGGCGTATACTGGGGCGGCGACTTCCGCCAACTGCTTGGGCTGGTGGAAACCGGCGTGCTGCCGCCCACAGATATTCGGCTCTACGCCGGCTATTCGGGCTGGACAGCAGGGCAGTTGCGCGAGGAGGTGCGGGAAAATGTTTGGATCGTGCACCCTAATGCTGCCGGGAAAGTATTTACTTTGAATAATGATGCCTTCTGGCAAGCTATTTTGCGGGAGAAAGGGGGCCGCTACCGGATGCTGTCCAATTACCCCGTCGATCCTCGCCTGAACTAAATCAGTTGGTCATGTGCCGCGCCGGCGCCCACCCAAGCCGCCGACTTTTTGTTTGAATCGTATGCAACCCGAGAACCCCAACACCGCCCCTCAGAGCCCCGAGAATGCCGCAGAAACCCCGCAGAGCATTCTGGAGCGCCGCCTGGCCGAAATCAGCGCCCAGAAGCAGCCCACCACCACACCTGATGCCGACTCGGAAACCGAGCAGATTCAGGAGCGACCCGCCCAAGGTACGCCTGCGCTGCCCGAGGGTACGCCGCCTGGTGCCGGCACCGCCGAACCAGAGCCCGACGCCACCCCGGCCCCCGCACCTGGCAGCGCCGAGTCGCCGGCCGATGTAGAGCCGGAAACCACACCGCCTGCTTCTGATATTTCGGCTTCGCAGCAGCGGGCCCAGGCGCACGAAGGTGCTCAGAATAACGAAGCGCTGGCAGACACCATATCCACGCCCGCTGCGTCTGTTGCCACCGAAGAACCCACTACCCCGCACGGCATTGCCGATATCAAGGAGATAGAAGAGCACGTGCCGCACGTGTCGCTGTCTTCGGCTGAGGCCATCGAGCAGGCTCCCGAAGGCGTGGCGATGCTCTCTACCTCCGCCGAAACGCCCATGAGTGGCGAATCCGTTGTAGCCGAGGAAGCTGATACTACTACGGATGAAACAAGTGAATCCGAGGATTCTTCTGCCGCTGGTCCCGATTTTAGTTCCCTGAGCCTACCCGAACAAGGTACCTATTTGCTAGGCCTGTTGCGTGACAAGGGCGCCCGCAAGAACCGCAAGCGCATTTTCGACTTCAACCGCCAGTACGAAACTGCCGTGGCTGCCGACCGCACCGCTGCCCAACAGCGCTTCGTGGACGAAGGCAACCCCGCCGACGCCTTCGCCTACCTGGGCCCCGAGGGATATGCAGAAGTGGGCAAAGCCGTGCAAGATTTCCGCGAAAGCCGCGCCCGTGATGCCAAGGCCGAAGATGAGGAGCGCGCCCGTAACCTCACGCACAAGCAACACCTACTGGCCCAGCTACGGCAGTTGGTAGAATCGGCTGAAACCAAAGACAGCTCGGCTCGTCTGAAGGCGTTGCAAAACGATTGGAAGGCTATTGGCCCGGTGCCCCAGCAAGACTCGCAGGAACTGTGGAACAACTACCACGCGCTGCTTGATATTTACTACAACAACCGCGGCCTTTTCTTCGAGATGAAGGAGCTGGACCGTCGCCGCAACCAAGAGGCCAAAGAAGCCCTGATTGTGCGGGCCGAAGGCCTAAGCGCACAGTCCAACGTCAACAAAGCCCTACAAGAGCTACGGCTGCTGCACGAGGAGTGGAAAAACATTGGGCCCGTGCCCAATGAGCAGCGCGAGCCACTATGGGCTCGTTTCCTAACGGCCTCAGAGCAAGTACACGCCCGTAAGCAGGAACTTCTGGACGCCCGCGGCACGCAGGAAAGAGAAAACCTGACCCGTAAGCAAGCCCTGCTGGAGCGCCTGCAACCGCTGGCCGATTTCCAGACGGAGCGAGTAAATGAATGGCGCGCCAAAACCGATGAGCTGCAAAAGCTCAAGGAAGAATGGGACGCCACTGGGCTGGTACCCCGACAGCAGGCGGAGACCATCAACAAGCAATTTTGGGCGGGCTATAAGGGCTTCTTCCAGCGCAAGAATCAGTTCTTCAAGGCTATGGACGAGGAGAAGAACGCCAACCTGAAGCGCAAGCAGGAAATGTGCGAGCAGGCCGAAGCCGCTCTGGCTAATCCTAACTGGGAAGAGGGTAGGGAAATCGTAATCCGACTTCAAAAGGAGTGGAAGACGGTGGGTCGTGTGCCCGAGAAACAGTCGGACAAAATCTGGAACCGCTTCCGCACTGCCTGCGACGCATTCTTCGAGCGCAAGCACGAGGAAAGCCGCCAGCGTCAGCAACAGCAGCAGCAAGTGTCGCAGGAGCAGTCGGCCTACCTCGATCAGTTGGAGGAAAGCATTGCACTGCTCACTCCCGAAGCACCGGGTACGCTCGAAGGCTTCCGCCAGCAAGCTGCTGAATGGCGCACGCAGGCCGGAGCCAGCGGTGGCCGTGGTGCCGACCGCGCCGAGGAGAAATTTCAGTCGCTGATGGGGCAATACCTGGATGCCGTACCCGGGGTGAGCTATTCGGAGCGTGCCAACTTATTATTCCAATTGCAGGTAGAGCGCCTGAAGGCTAGCCCCGACTCGCAACAGGCCCTACACAAGCAAGAGCAGACGCTTCGCCGCGAAATCAACGAGTTGGAAAACGATATTGCTACCCTGCAAACCAACCTCGACTTCTTTGCCCGCTCAAAGAATGCCGATCAGTTGCGCGGGGAGTACCAAGGCCGTATCGATGAGGCAAAAGTTCGCATCGAGCAGTTGAAAAAGCAACTGAAGGTAGTGCGCAGCTAGTCTCCCGCTGACAGAAAGACAATAAAAATGGCCTGCTATACTAGCAGGCCATTTTTATTGTAAAATTTAAGGTGTTGATATGGAGAAGGATACAGGTATGCAGTGTAAAATTATTCGTCTACTATTTGCAAAATAGTTCCGCATGGCTACTTTTGCACCACCAACACGCCTCCATAGCTCAGCTGGTAGAGCAACTGACTTGTAATCAGTAGGTCGCTGGTTCGATCCCGGCTGGGGGCTCACGGTTCCTAAAACGCCTTGCAAATCTTGATTTGCAAGGCGTTTTTTTATTCTGCTCGATGGTAGCTAAACAGGCCATCATATAGAGTACTTCTTCTAGTATAGATCTGCTTGTATACCTGCCGATAGTACTTCTACTTGTTTTTGATAGGTGGGCAGGAGGTGAATAGTTTCAGAGTGGGAATACTATTGGAATAGAGTAGGATTGTGCATCAGGGTTTTCACGAACCAACGATAGGAATTACACCCAAAAAAATGAGGTTCTTCATGATACTTACTTATCTAATTGTACTTTTGGGATATGTTAAGAGTAGTGAAATGACGATAAGTTCTTTTTTCGATTATGACGATACCCGCCAATAACCCAGAGAATGACAGGGGGCTTACCTCCACTGCTACTGAGCAATTACTACGGCGTTATAATGTGCACGTACAGGGAGAAGGAGAGGAAACTCTGTTGTTCTGCAATGGTTTGGGTTGCAGCCAGGAAATCTGGCAGTATCTCACGCCTCGCCTCAGAACCCGCTACCAGTTAGTATTATTTGATTATCCGGGTACTGGAAATGCACAGCCAGATGCATATGACGCGCAGCGTCATAGCACTCTGCAAGGATACGTAGAAGATATTATAGCTATTTGCCAAGCACTGCAACTACAGCGCATCATTCTCGTTGGGCACTCAGTGGGGGCTAGCATTGCGCTGGTAACAGCTGCGTACGCGCCTACTTTAGTGTCGTCGGTGGTATTGCTGGCGCCATCTCCTTGTTACCTCAATGAGCCAGGCTATTACGGAGGGTTCGAGCGGGTAGACGTAGACCAACTCCTATCGCTAATGGAACAGGATTATGATGGTTGGGCTTCGTTATTGGCTTCGTTGCTAATCGGGTCGCAAAACCCCGCTACGCTGGGCGAACAACTGAATGGTTTCTTTTGTCAGGCCGACCATCTTATCACGAAAAACCTCGCGCGCTTAACGTTCTATACGGATGTTCGTCCTGTTGTGCCCAATGTGCGTATGCCTACGCTCATTTTGCAGTGTCAGCAAGATGTAGCTGCTCCCGAGGAGGTAGGCGCTTATTTATCACGGCACTTACCCCAAGGCACCCTCGTGATTATGCAGGCAACGGGACACTGCCCCCATTTAAGCGCTCCACTAGAGACACTTGCTGCCATAGAAGCTTTTCTGGGGTAGCACTGCTGGAAAGAGACAGTTCTGTAGTGTTACTGGCCAGTTAAATGGTGAGGTCTGCACGGGCACATCATTTGGGCTTACCTCAGGGTATAGAAAAAGCCGCGTTTTTTATGCAGAAGCGAAAGCGGTAGGAAGAGAGGCTAAATAATGTTCCATGTGAGCAATAGTAGCAACAGGTGCATTCAAATGAGGATAATGCCCCGTGGTGTCCAGAATCTGTAAGGTGCTGCCTTGCAGATGCTGGTGCAGGTAGTGGCCCACACTGGGGGGAGCTATAATATCCTCTGCGCACTGAAGAATGAGCGCCGGTACTTGCAACTGAGATAATATATTTCGGTAATCAGACAGAAACGTGGCGCGGGCAAACTGCCGGGCAATAGCTGGGTCTACGCGGGAAAAACTTTGCAATACTTCGTCCACCAAATCCGGGCGTAAATCGCCGCCTACCAGGTTTGGGACCACATTACTGCTCCAAGCGTGATAATCTCGGTCCAGAAACCCGAGAAGCTCTTCCATGTCCGCTGGGTCGTAGCCGCCTGCGTACTCGCCGTCATTAAGATAACAAGGGGAAGCAGCCAGTAAGATCAGTCGCTCAAACAAAGCGGGTTCCCGAATGGCCGCGAGTACCCCAATAATGCCACTAACGGAATGCCCTACATAGACCACTTTAGGGATCTGCAAAGCACGGATCAGTTCCAGTAGATCAGATACGTAGCCGTCTAGGGTCTGATACCGAGTGAAATCATAGGCTGCTTTATTGGAGTCGCCAGCCCCCATTAGGTCAAACAGTACGACCTGGTAGTGTGCAGCGAAAGCAGGCGCTACATAATGCCATACCTGCTGATCAGTTCCGAACCCGTGCGAAAACACAATCGGGCGTGGTCCAGCACCATAAGAACAGACGTGGTGGCGACAAAAAATATTCATAGGAGGTAAATATTTGTGTGCGCGCATTGTGTAAACTCATCTGAGCGTACCGTACGATGCGAAGTAAGCAGATTCATATCTGTAAGAGAATCGAACTAAAGCTGCTAATACTATTTGCATAAGACAAGCTCTTCCCAACAAAGTACATGTTTTCCCGTCGTGGGTCTATACTAGAGTGTGAGGATGCACGACGGGTTGTAGTATCCATAAAAACGCCAGGGGGCCAACTTCACGATGAAGTTGACCCCCTGGTAAATGCGATGCCGGTAGCTTGTCTATCCATTCAGCTCCCACTCAGGCGGTGGCGGGTGAGTGTAGCCAGGTAGGCAGGAGAAGGCTGCTGCTCAGATTCTATCCGGGCCAGCTCTTCGATAGAAAGTACGCCATTGATGTAGGCTTGTAAGCCGGCAATAATGGTATCATCAAGGGGGGCACCACCCATACGGGCAACGGCAACGCCCCACTCGGCGTGGCGTTGGCGGCGGCGGCGGGCAGTAATTTCAGCCACCGGTAAATCTGGTGGTAGGGTAGTAAAGTAGGAGTGAGCCATAGAGTAAACAGTTAGTAGAATACTCCGATGGTCAAATGGTATGCCGATCTGCTGCTCAATCAGGCGTAGAACATAAATTTGAAATACAATATATGGCAAATGGTTATTTATATAACTATATCAAGGTAATTATAGTGTATTATCTACTGTAAATGGTGCCAAATAGCATATACTAAAGCTGCGAGTGCTACAGCACTCATCAGAATATACAAAACCCGATTCTGGCGTGGTTCTATTTCGCTTGGTTTCATCGCTGAAGACGTAGGAGTTCCTGCAGCTAACGAATAGCAATTGGCAAAGTTGGTAATGAGCTTAATTGCGGGCGAAAACGGCGTAGAGTTGAGTGGGCATCAGCAGTCGCGCCAGTTGAGCTGAATACGCATTTTGCTTGAAATGCAGTCCGCGCAGGTATGTGTTCTGAATGGCATGAGCCAGTTGCTCGTCTTCCGCCCGCAGCAGATCCGCTACTACGAGGCATTCCTTCAACGTTGTTAAGCTGCCTTCTTCTGCTGCCTGCTGGGTGAAAACAGCAAAGATTCGGAGTTGACGAGGAAGTGAATGCTGGTTTTCCGGTACGTTCAATTCGGGCGCTAATTCCGGAAAATGACTAACTAAAAACTCTTTAACATGGGTGGGAGAAATCATAGCTATTCCTGGTAAAGTAACCCGATACACAACAAAGTCACTGCTAGTGTGCTGTACTAAGCCAACTGTTGTGCCACCTACCTGCTGTGTCTTCCAGTCTCTATCTATCAACTAGTTATGAGATAATGGGTCAAAGCTATGAGGTGAATATTTCCATATTTGAGAATAAATAGCGGTATAATGGGATATTATGGAGATAATATATGTGAAAATAAATATTTTGTATTTTCACAATGGTTTATTGCACGATACTCTATACTATGAATTGAAATACCCTTTGATTGTCGTTTTGATACGCACTCTATTAAGGAGTCCTGTACTTTTGCCGCCTGTATCATCCAGTACCACTCGTACGCTATGTCCATACCATCCGCACCTACTCTGATTTCCCATACTACCGCATTTGTTCGAGAAAAATTTCTGCATGAGGGGTCGGGCCACGATTGGGCACACATTGAGCGCGTGTGGCGCACCACGCAGGCACTGGCCCGCCAAACACCCGGTGCCGATACCACTATTGCCGAACTAGGCGCCTTGCTACACGACATAGCAGACTGGAAATTTCATGGGGGCGATGAAGAGGCCGGTCCCCGTGCTGCCCGCACGTGGCTGCTTGACCAGGGGGTAGGCGAGGAGGTTATCCAACCTGTAGAAACCATCATCCGCGAAATCAGCTTCAAGGGGTTGGGTGTGCCTACCCCCATGAGCACTCTGGAAGGAGCCTTGGTGCAGGATGCCGACCGCCTCGACGCGATTGGGGCCATTGGCGTGGCGCGGGCTTTTGCCTACGGCGGACACAAAGGTCGCCTACTCCACGACCCTGCCGTGCCGCCCGTGCAGCACGAGTCCTTCGAGAGCTACAAGAAAAATGACAGTCCTACCATCAACCACTTCTACGAGAAGCTGCTGCACCTGCGGGAGCGGTTGAACACACCCGCCGCGAAGCGCGTGGCTGAGGGTAGGCAGCGGTTTATGGAAGAGTTCCTGACGCAGTTCCTACGGGAGTGGGAAGGGGAGGATGTGGGGTAGGTTTGCTAGGCTTTAGCGCGTACGACGTATGCACTCTGGCAAATTCTTAAAGGTTACAGTACAGTGCCAGCCAGGATATCTTGCTGTATAGAAGGCCAGTGGGCAAAATAGGGGGCAACCCGCTCACGGTCTCCATACCAAGTTTATGACGCGAGCCAAGTTGCTCATTGATATGCTAATTGAAAAGTGGCAGGATAGTAGTACCCTCTGTATCGCCGCTATATAAAGTAAGACCCGGCCCGGCTTTTGCGCACGCCCCGCACAACCTGCCTACCTTTGCCGCATGACGCTCCGCTATCTTTTCTCGCGCTTCTACCTACCTCTACTTGTGGTGCTACTGGCCGCTGGCTGCCGTACTTGCCCAATTGCTTCCTGTCACACCCGCAAGGTGCACATGCACGATGGCGCCAAGTATCGCGGGCAGCCGTTGTGGAAGAAACAGAACCCTGCCATCGGTGAGAAAATCAAGTGGCACCGGCAGACGACAGGCAAGCGCAAAGCCGATAAGAGCAAGCCGTTGAAGTAGGCTGCCGAAAGCCCGCCAAGCCGAAAAAAATGGCCTTTTTTTCGTATCTTGCCAGCTTAACGCAGTACACATTCACCGGTGCCGGCGCGACCCTGTAAGGGCCTGCGCTGGCCGACTTTGTTCTCTTATGGCGGAAGGCGAAAAGATCATTCCGATTAACATTGAAGACGAGATGCGTGGTGCCTACATCGATTACTCGATGTCGGTTATCATCTCCCGGGCCCTGCCCGACGTGCGCGACGGCCTGAAGCCCGTGCACCGCCGCGTGCTCTACGGCATGTCGGAGCTGGGCGTTTCCTACAACAAATCCTACAAGAAATCCGCCCGTATTGTGGGCGAGGTGCTGGGTAAGTACCACCCGCACGGCGACTCCTCCGTGTACGATACCATGGTGCGCATGGCCCAGGATTGGAGCCTGCGTTACCCGCTGGTAGACGGCCAGGGGAACTTCGGTTCCGTGGACGGCGACTCGGCAGCGGCTATGCGTTACACCGAGGCCCGCCTCAAGCGCCTCTCCGACGAGCTGCTGGGCGACCTGGACAAGGACACGGTAGACTTTCAGCCCAACTTCGACGACTCCCTGGAGGAGCCGTCGGTGATGCCGGCCAAGTTTCCGAACCTGTTGGTGAACGGCACCTCGGGCATTGCCGTGGGTATGGCTACTAACATGGCTCCTCACAACCTCACGGAGGTAGTGAACGGCATTGTAGCCTACCTCGACAACGAGGACGTGACCATTGCTGAGCTGATGGAGCACATCATCGCCCCGGACTTTCCAACGGGTGGTATCATCTACGGCTACGAGGGCGTCAAGCAGGCCTTCGAAACTGGCCGGGGTAGGGTAGTGATGCGTGCCAAGGCGCACATCGAAACGCTACCCTCGGGGCGCGAGCAGATTGTGGTGACCGAGATTCCCTACATGGTGAATAAGGCCGCTATGCTGGAGAAAACTGCGGCGCTGGTTGACGACAAGAAAATCGAGGGCATTTCGGCCATTCGCGACGAGTCGAACCGCGAGGGGATGCGGGTGGTGTACGAAGTGAAGCGCGATGCTATGCCCAACGTGGTACTGAATCAGCTCTATAAGTACACCCAACTGCAAAGCTCGTTTGGGGTCAACAACGTGGCGCTGGTGAAAGGCCGGCCCATGACGCTGAACCTGAAGGATCTGATTGTGTACTTCATCGAGCACCGCGAGGAAGTGGTGGTGCGTCGCACCCGCTATGAGTTGGCGGAGGCCGAGAAGCGTGCCCATATCCTGGAAGGCCTGCTGATTGCCTTAGACCACCTCGACGAGGTGATTGCCCTGATTCGTAGCTCCCGTGACGGTGAGGTAGCCCGTGGCCAACTCATCGAACGTTTCAAGCTGAGTGAGGTGCAGGCTCGTGCCATTCTGGATATGCGCTTGCAGCGCCTGACGGGGCTGGAGCGTGACAAGATTGTGCAGGAGTATGAGGAGCTGATGCAGCAGATCGACTACCTGAAATCGGTATTGGCTTCACCTGCCTTGCAGCGGCAAATCATTAAAGATGAGCTGACCGATATTCGGGAGCGGTACGGCGACAAGCGCCGCACGGAAATCGAATACGCTGGCGGCGACTTCTCGATGGAGGATATGATTGCCGATGAGAGCATGGTAATTACCATCTCCCGCGAAGGCTACATCAAGCGTACTGCCCTGGACGAATACCGCTCGCAGGGGCGGGGAGGGGTAGGCGCCCGCGGCGCTGCCACCAAGCAGGACGACTTTACGGAGCACCTGTTTGTGGCGACTACTCACGAATACCTGCTGTTCTTCACCGAAGCCGGCCGCGTGTTCTGGCTAAAAGTGTACGAAGTACCAGAAGGAGGGAAGGGTGCCAAAGGCCGTCCGATTCAAAACCTAATTGAGATTCCGCGTGAAGATAACGTGCGCTCTGTGCTGAACGTGCGCGGCCTACGCGACCCCGACTACCTGGAAAATACCTTCCTGATGTTCTGCACCGAGCAGGGCACCGTGAAGAAAACGCCGTTAGAAGCCTACTCGCGTCCTCGCACCGCCGGTATCAACGCCATTAGCATCAATGAGGGCGACCGACTGCTGGATGTGCAGCTCACCACCGGCAACAGCCAGGTGATTCTGGCCTCCAGCGCTGGCCGGGCCGTGCGTTTCGACGAGGAGAAAGTGCGCTCGATGGGCCGGAACGCGGCTGGGGTGCGCGGCATCTCGCTAGCTGAGGATGGTAATGACAAGGTGGTAGGCATGGTTTGCCTCTCCGATCAGACCCAGGAACTGCTAGTGGTTTCCGAAAATGGTTACGGAAAACGCTCGGAGCTGGAGGAATACCGCACGACCAACCGTGGCGGTAAAGGTGTACGCGCCATGAAGATTACCGACAAAACCGGGGCGCTGGTAGCCATCAAGGCCGTGACGGATACCGATGATCTGATGATTATCAACAAATCGGGGATTACTATCCGCCTGCGGATGGCCGACTTGCGGACCATTGGTCGGGCTACGCAGGGGGTGCGTCTGTTGAAAATCAACGAGCGTGACGAGATTTCGTCTGTAGCCAAAGTGGCCGCCGAGGATAAAGATGAGGAGGCCGCTGACGGCCTACCCGAGCCGAATGGCACCCCGGATAATGGGGGCGGGGAGGGCCTAACGGAGGACTCTACGACAACGGATCTAACCTCGCTAACCGATCCGGATGCGCTTAGCGCAAACTAAAAAGCTGAGCTAAAACGGCGGAACCTGGCAATGGGTTCTGCCGTTTTGCGTTAGTTTACATTCTGAATTCACCCATTCTCTACCTATTCTTCGCAAAGAACACCATGAAGAAACTTGTGTTAACCCTCGTGGCTGCGGCTGCGCTAACTACTGCGTCGGCTCAAAATTCGGCTGTCAATAACGCGTTGCTCTACCAAAAGCAAGGCACGCTGGATAAGGCCCGCACCGAAATAGACAAGGCTATTGCCCACGATAAAACCAAAGACAAAGCCAAAACCTGGTTCACCCGCGGCGAGATTTACGACGCCATGACCAGCAACCCGATCTACGGCAAAGCGCTAAAGGCTGGAGAGGGTATGAACATAGCTTACGAGTCGTACCAGAAAGCTATTGAGCTAGATGGCAAAGACGGTGAGTATGGCAAACAAGCGGCTGCGAAGATGCAGGGTCTGTATGGCTTGGCGTTGAATGCTGGTGTAGAAAGCTACAATGCCAAAAATTACGACGAGGCGATCAAGTCGTATAAGATGGCGCAGCAGATGAACCCCCAGGATACGACGGCGTATCTGTATGCCGCTTATGCATCGTTGGCCAACGAGAACACGGCTGGCGCTAAGGAAAATTATGGCAAGCTGATGGCGATGAACTACAAATCGCCTACCATGTACAGCCAGTTGATGCAGATTGCCCGGCAAGAAAACAATACCAATGAGTACAACAAGCTTCTACAAAGCGGCTTGCAGGCGTATCCGAACAACAAAACCTTTGTGCTGGAAGATCTGAACCAGTTGATTACCGCTGGCAAGGATAAAGAAGCCATCAGCAAACTACAGCACGCTATTGAACTGGATCCAAAAAATTCCAACCTACAAAGTGTGCTTGGCTCGGTATACGACAAGCTAAAGCAGCCTGAGCAGGCGGAAGCGGCTTATAAGAAGGCCATTGAACTAGACGCAAACAACTTCGATGCGCAGTACAACTTGGGAGTGTACTACTACAACAAAGCAGCCGAGTTGTATACCAAAGCCAGCAAAATGGATTTGGCAGCGTACCAGAAGTCAGGTAAGGCTTTAGAAGCAAACGGCAAGAAGTACTTCCAGCAGTCGTTGCCATACTTTGAGAAAGCGCTAGAACTACAGCCAGAAGAGAAGGCTGTAATTGTACCCTTGCAAAAAGTATACGTTCGGTTGGGACGCAACGCAGATGCTGACCGTTTGAACGCCAAGCTGGAAGGCAAATAGAGTATGAGGAATAATCTCCTTATCCAAAAGGATAGGGGATGCTACCCGAAGCCATTTATACGCTTCGGGTAGTTTTTTGAAAACTCTACTTAACATAATATAAATTATAAGACAAATAGATAGTTGCTTTTTTTGGGAGACGAGTAAAGCGGTTAGAGATCAACGCCCTTGTAGATCTGATAGGCCGGCTGCCTTAAGAGTTTGTGAAGTTCACACTGTTTGACGTGCCACTGATGCGGGTAACCGTGAAGTACGGTTGAGGCAGCGTAAGCATTAAGTATAATCGAGAATAACTGTAAAACTCTAGTTGGTATTTGCAGTATTCGGCACGCCGTCTACAGTTCCCATAACCTTATAAAAGAGCAGTATTTGTTTTGTTATTCGCTTTAAGAGCAAAAGGTTTATTCGTGGACTCGATTTTATAAGTTGATTATTAGATAAGGAGCAGATAAGCTACGCGATTAAAAAAGCGTAGGTAGCGCAATTGGAAAATGAATTTGAACCTCTCTCCTATTACGTGTTACTCTTCTGTGTTAAGCGATATTTCTTAAGATGGTTTAAAGACGCTTTTCCTTCGTTCTAGACGAAGCTTTAATCTAGCCTTCATACTATCGTCTCACGATTGTTGAGTGATTGGAACAAGGTAAAGTAGCTTTATAAGAACAGCTCCCTGCCCTAGCCCCCGGCCCCGGGGTTATATAGATAGTAATTAAAAGAGAGACAATGACAATAGGTAGTAGATTAAATAAGAGTATTAATAATGCCAATACATGTACTATAAAGTAATAAAAAGTATAAAATAATATAATTTGGTATAGCTATTTTATGCTTTATACTACTTTTATATGCTTTTATTGTATATACTTGCTACAGAAAACCGACCTCCATAATCTTCCCCTTTTATGCCAAAGACCATAGACTATCCTCGCACTACCTATGCTAGTGCTTGGGAAGTAGCTGAAGTTGTAGATGATACTGGTGGCAAGTGCGCTATTGAAACAAGTGCAAAGAAGCTGGATCGTAAAGTCAGTGGTTCTTATAAAGCCATTATTGGCTCTGCCGTAAAGTTTGGTTTGCTTACTAGTAAGCGGGAGATTCTCACCACAACCAATCTATACCGCCGTATTAAGCATGCTTATGATAAATACGAGGAGAAGATCTATCATAGGGAAGCATTTCTGCATCCACCGTTGTTCATGCAGATATGTCGCAAATTCCGTAACAGGGAATTACCGGTGCATATGTTCGACGTTATGCTGATTCGGGAGTTCGGCGTAGAGGAGATCAACGCGCAGAACGTGGCCAAAGCCTTTGTGGAGGGAGCACGTATGGTAGACATCCTGGATGAGCGCAATGTAATCGCCGACGTAGATCAATTAGCAAATCAACAGACTCCACGTCGGCAGCTAGCCAGCACGGAGATGCCCACTAATCTATTTGCTACTCCTACTACCAACACTGCAAGTCTACCGGAGGCCGAGTCTACCTCTACTCCTACCACTTATACCAATGGTATATCCCCCACTCCTGCTTTTGTGCCACCGGCTCCCCCCTTACGAGGCGGCGATGCTGTCTCGGCCCTCTTTGGCTTAGACACCGATGATTTAGATCATGACGAATCAGAGCAAGATGATACTCCAGCAACTGAGACCTTAGAAAACCCACCGATTGCGCAGCGTGTTTCCCCTATTCCTGTAACGCCACCACCCGTGGCCACCCCCACCGCTACAAAGGCGACTACCCCTCCACCGGCCCCGGCCGTTAGTAGTAGCAGCACGAGCTACTCCATCCATATTAGCGGGCCGGGAATTGAAACTCAACTGCTTATTCAGGATGCGCAGGATCTAGCAATCGTATCTATCCTTTTGGAGAAGATACGCAAGCAACTTTCTGCTTAGCTCAACTACATTGTAAACCCATTACCCAACGCGACTAGGTAGCGGAGTGTGCTACCTAGTCGCGTTGGGTTTATTTTCGGCGCAGTACTGTGTAATACCAGATACCGGCGCCCCGGTCCCGACCCAAGTAGAAACTATCGGAAGGCATCGCATCGACGGACGCCTGCCAGGCCTGGGGCAGATCTTCGTCGTCGTACGGTTCGTCGGAGAGAACCACTACCGGCAGACGGGACAGGGTATGCAACGTATCGTCGGAGATATCGGGCATGGGCTCACCAATCATCCATATTTGCTTGACTGGCACCTCCCCCATACTATACCAGGGTAGCTTTCGAAGGGTAGGCTGCCGCCGCACGTCAACTAAATGGCGTAGACCCTGCTCATCCCGCCGCCCCTCCCATCGCGGATACGCCGGCAGCAATAAGGCCAACAGTGCCGCCATGGCCGTGAGGGAGGTAGCCATGAGCGCTGTCGGGCGCAGGTGCTGCCACCCCTGCCGGATAGCGACAAGAGCAACGCTACCTAATACGACCACTACTGCCACAAAACGTAGGGTATTCGGACCGAAGCCGGGTAGGCGTACCACCATCATGGCGAGCGGAGCTAGTGCGCACACGACCACCAATACCACGGTCCACGCCCGCACCAACCGGCGCTCGGTAGGCAATACGGTTGTAGGCCTTTGAAAAGCAGTTTCCAGATAGCGCAGCATTCCTGCTATCAATAATGCTATGGGCGGCAACAGGGGTAGCATGTAGCGTTCTTTTTTCTCAGGTACTAGGCTCAGCAGCACCAGGCTGGTCACCAGCCACCCCAGCAACAGCAGATACGGCACGTAGGCACCAGCCCGATGTCGGGCATAGGGCACATACAGCGCTACCAAGGCCACGAGGGTCCAGATACCCGAAAACACCGGAAAGTTGAGGTAGTACCACGGGGGCTGTACGTGCCGCTCGCCCCAGGAGGTGGTTTCGACTTGCGCCACGGCCAGCACGGCCGCCGGCACATGACTGTATACATACAACGGCCATGACAACCCAATACCCAGCCCCAGCACAGCCGCTAGCGCAGTTCCCTGCCAATGTGCCCGCACGGTAGCCCGCCACGGGTTCAGGCGCGACAGGTAACATGCTACGTAGGGCAACAACATTGCGTAGGGAGCTACGGGTCCCTTGCTGAGCATACTGGCACCCAGGGTAACCCCAGCCGCAGCAAACCACCCATACCCCCGCCCGGCACTGTTCCACCCCCGCGTAAGCAGCCAGAGCGTGCCTACCATAAAGCTATTCGAGAAGATGTCCCACTGCCCTTCCCGCCCACTGGTAATGATAAGCAGACTGCTAGCCAGCACCAAGGCCCCCAACCAAGCAGTGCGCCCAGGCTCGTCGGTCTCGGTGGGTAGACGCCGGGTTAGCTCGCGGGCCAGCCCCCAGAAAAAGAGTATCAACAGCGTAGCCATCAGGGCCGCTGGCAGGCGCAGCACAAACAGATTGGAGGTTGTACCGGCAAGCTTCATGGCCGTTGCCACGGCCCAGGTAGGCAGTGGGGGCTTTGCCAGCCGCAGTTCCAGATTCATGGTAGGAATTAGCCAGGAGCCACCGTTTACCATTTCGCGGGCAGCTACAAAGTTGCGGGCTTCCATCAGACTCACGTTGGGCGTACCCAGGTAGGGAAAAAAGCTGAAGAAGCAAACGACCAGCACCGTTAGTGTACGGAACCAGCCAGCACGCAGAATAGAGGTAGGCAACATACTGAAGTAGTGAGAGTGCCGACCCACGCGCAATGCAGGCTGGCAGAACAACATAAAGGAACTATGCAACAGGGTGCGGCAATAATTGCCTAGCGGCCTAACAACGTCAGGAGTTGGGGAACATTATCTACTTCTATCGCATCCGGACGGCACGCCAAGATCCGGCGGATGGAAGCCGAGGACCGCCCGCCGAAGACCACCACCTCCAAGCCTGCGGCCCGGGCGGCAGCCGAGCGGGCCGGCGTAATCACGTCCTTATGCACCACAATGGCTTCCACCTCCTGCTCCCGGGCAGCCTGCACGCCTTTCGCAAACTCATCGTCCTTGGCAATTTCTACGGCCAGCGGCGCCCCGGGCACGGCGGCGCGTAACAGGGGTAGCGTTTGGGGATGGTCGGTGAGAATCAGGAGGCGGTCAGCAGGTACACGGAAACGGCGCAGCACGCGTCCTAAGGCCCGCGCCAAAGCCGGCGAGCGGCGGTATGCCTGGCCCTCCGGCGCACAGTCATCGTGCTCGTGCAAATCCAGGTGCAGCAAGGGGTAGCGCCCCGTACGTCGGGCCCGGCGTTGCAACTGGCTCAGCAAGGTTTCGAAGGTAGCGGGCTGCTCTTGCTGAAACCAGTCGTAGGGCCAGCCCCCGTGGTAGTGTAGGCCCGTAATGGCCGCCGCGGGCAGCTCACTCACGCACCCGTGCCCGTCGGTCATGGAGTCGAACCGCGGGTCGTGGTAGAGGATCGGTATACTGTCCTGACTGAGCTGCACGTCAATTTCTACCCCATCAACGCCCTGATCCAACGCGTGCGCAATGCCGCGCAGACTACTGGGAGGTAGCGGGTTGAAAGGATTAATAGGCGTAAAAAATCCCGACCCGGCGTGGCCAACAACCAACACCTGACGCTCCACCGGCGGTACTTTCTCTCCTGCTGACAGCCACTGCCAGGCGACTACCAGGCTGAGGACTACTAGCAGCCCCAGACCCCAACTTAATTTCTTTTTTCTGCTTAACACGTGCTAAAGGTATTTCGCAAAAAACGAAAAAACCGGATGAGTATGCCGCCAGCGGTCCTATTTCATAAATCGCGCTACCTTTGCCCCCCTCCCCGCCCCCGGGGAAATTTCTCCGTTTGCGTTTCCCAATCGTATGCCTTCTGTTCTCGTTACCGGGTGCGCCGGCTTTATTGGCTCCCACCTCTGCGAGCGGCTGCTGGCCGACGGATACCGGGTGCTGGGCCTCGACAACTTCGATCCGTTTTACGATCGGTCGCTGAAGCAGGCCAACCTGACCGCCTTACTCCCCCATCCCCAGTTCAGCTTTCACGAAGTGGAACTGCGCCGCGGAAGCGAGGCCCTGGCAGATGCTTTTCCCGCCGACCCCATCGACATAGTGGTACACCTGGCCGCCAAGGCCGGCGTGGGTCCTTCCGTACGCGAGCCTATCGCCTACCTCGACAACAACGTGATGGCAACCACTCACTTGCTGGAGTGGATGCGCGGACGAGAAATCCATAAACTATTCTTCGCCTCTTCTTCCTCGGTGTACGGCAACACACCGGAACGTCCCTTTCGGGAGGACATGAACCTGCTCAGCGCGGTCATATCGCCCTACGCTGCCTCTAAACTGGCCGGCGAGCAACTTACCTACACCTACCATCACTTGTATGAGCTGGACGTACTGAACGCCCGCTTTTTTACGGTGTATGGCCCCCGCCAGCGGCCCGATTTAGCCATTCATAAGTTTGTACGCCTGCTGCACGCCGGTCAGGCCATTCCAGTGTTCGGCAACGGCAGCACGGCCCGCGACTATACTTTCGTATTGGACACTGTAGATGGCATAGCCCGGGGCGTGGCCTACCTGCTAGCCCACGCCGGCGTGTACGAAACCATTAACCTAGGCAACAACCGCCCGGTGCCGCTACTGGAGCTAATTGAGGCCGTGGGGGACGCTGTGGGCGTAACGCCTCGCCTGGAGTTCCATCCCATGCAGGCCGGTGACGTGGACGTGACCTACGCCGATATCACCAAGGCCCAACACCTGCTTGGCTACCAGCCCAAAACCAGTTTGGCCGATGGCCTACGGCAGTTCGTGGCCTGGCAGCAGGCACAGGTGGAGTAAAGGGGTTGTCCGTACCCGAAGCGGTGGAGTCGAGCGGCATCAGTCTTTCCAGCGTCAAATGCTACCGCAAGTATTTGTAGGCATCATTATTCTCTGCACCTAATTTTATATGGTTGTAACTAAGTATATTTCATTTTCTATTGCGCTACCTATTGTCTTATTCTGGCTCGTTGACGCTGGTTAGGAAGCTACAGCCTCGATCCATTTTTTATTATATTCCTTTTCAATATGTTAAGCTCTTGTTTATTGAAATCCGCTGGCCTTCTGAGCATCGGGCTGGCCTTGGCGGGTTGCTCCTTATTTGAGCAAGGTGGACAAACCACCGTCGAGGGCGTCGTCGTGGACGACGTGACCGGGCAGCCCATCGGGTTGGCTGACGTGGCCGTACTGGCCAACAAGCACAGCAGCTCCTCCTCCGCCTTCTCGCAAGTGGGCGACTGGCACCCCACCGACGCGCAAGGCCGCTTCTCGTTTGCCTTCGAAGCCAATGGCGAGACCGACTACGTGCTACGCGCCGACGCCCCCCGAGGGAGCACGCAGTACCTGTCGGCGCCCAAAATCAAAGCCGGCCGCAAAAACAAGGATGTGCGCGTCCCTCTGACGTCTATCGCCTGGATGCAGGTGCACTTACGCGATGTACCACCGCGCGCTGATGCACTGAATATTACGGTAGGTGGCTTTCTTACCTCGGTGACTATTCGTCCGCCACTGGACACCATCTTCTACCGGCCCGTGCCGTCTGGTAGTAAAAACGTAGTAGTGTGGAGCCTAAACGGGAGCCCAACCGTCTCGAATGCCGAAACGCGCATCCCCTATACCGTGGCGGGAGCGGACACCGCGCGCATCGAGATTCGCTACTAATTCGTCGTCAGAATTCCTGAAAACGAAGCACGGATTGAACGGTAGTACCCCACCTACTTCCACTCACTCTTCGACCGGCACTTTCACTTCCACAATTTTCAACGCCTTGATTTCCCGGCGCAGCAGCACGATGTTGCGGGCGTACACCACCGTGCCCGACAGATTCCCCAGCAGCAGTACCACGTCCCAGCGCAGCACGGCGTATACCAGAATCAGCACGGAGCCCAGCAAGCTCACCACCCAAAAGCCCAAGGGTAGCACCGACTCGCCCTTGCGCTCGGAGTACAGCCATTGGTACACAAAACGTAGGAGGAAGATGGTTTGGCCCACCGCACCCAGCACCAGCACCCCGCGCGGAATACGGCTGCTGAGCATGGCTTGCAGGCTGAAGTGCGCCTCGCCGACGATAAAGCGCACCAGCGTGGCCAGCGGAAACACGTAGGCCGCCACCCGAAACCAGCTGTTCAGCTTCTGCCACTGTCCCAGCAGTTGCAAGTTGCGGATGTAGATGACGTAGCTAATGAGCTGGGCACCCAGAATCACTGGGTCGTGGCGCAGGATGCCGTAGATAATCATCAGAAACGACGATATCAGGCTGATCTGCCAGAACAGCGCGGGCACCAGCACCCGCCGGGCCCGCTCGCTCTGAATCCACTGTAAGACAATTCGGCTCGAAAACAGTAGCTGCGATACCAGGCCAATCACTAGGGCCACGTTCTGCACCGAAAACCACCGTTCGAGCGTCGCCAGCAGGGTTGTACTCATACTCACCTCAATGCCGCGTTAGTTAGACGGTGCCGCGCTGCTGCTCGCCAATCTCGTAGTTTTTCCAGCGCGAGCGAATCCAGCGAAAGCCGAACGTATCCACCAGGGGCTTCCAGGCGCGGTTCCAGAGGTTATATTTGGCCGTGCCGGCAAAGCGCGGGAAGTGGCGCACGGGAATTTGCTTCACCTTACCACCTTGCAGCTGCACCAACGCCCCCAGGAAGCGGTGCATGCCGTGGAACAGGGGTAGACGCCGGGCGTAGTCGATCTTCATGATCTTGAGCGGGCAGCCCGTGTCCTGAATGCCGTCGTTGATGAGCGTGCGGCGCACGGTGTTGGCAATCTTGGAGGACATTTTCTTGGTGAGCGTATCCTGGCGTTTGGCCCGGATGCCATTCACCATATCGAACTCCGGAAAAAACCGGAAAAACTCCAGAAAATCCAGCGGCGTGGTCTGAATGTCGGAATCTATGTAGCCCACCAGCGTGGTGCGGCAGTGGTCCACGCCGGCTTTGATGGCCGTGCTCAGGCCGCGGTTCTGGCTGAGGCTGATAAATTCGTAGCAGTTGTCTTTCGCGCAGATGTCGCGCAGAATAGCCAGCGAACCGTCGCGCGAGCCGTCGTTCACGAACAGCACCGTGGTCTGTACCGGCGTTTGTTCCAGAAACTTATTCATCTCTACCACAAACTGCGGCAGGCTTTCTTCTTCATCGTAAACGGGCACGAGCACCGTCAGGGTTTGGGTGGCCAGGTAGGCGGCGTTGGAATCGGCGGGCATTGGCTAAAATAGCATTAGAAACGCAAGGTAGGCAGAAACCCAGCAATCCTCAGTGTACGCTACCCACGGCCTACCCCTACCCAATTGAGCGCACTACTTTTTCGATCAGCTCTTTGGTGCGGCGAATACCGGCTTCCTCGCTCAGCTTTTCGCCCTCGTACTCGATGCCCAGATAGCCCTGAAACTTCGCCTTTTTCAGCAGTCCCAGCATCTTGTAGTAATCCGTTTCCACGCAGTTGCCCGTTGCATCAAATTCCAACGTTTTGGCGCTTACGCCGGTTTTGATAACGGGCAGCCATTCGGCCACGGCCTTGTACCGGTCATACTCCTCCACGCACTGGCCCTTGTACAAGTCGCCCGTCTCCCGGCGCACGCAGAAATTGCCGAAGTCCGGAAGAACGCCCACGTTGGGTTTGCCTACCCCCTGTATGGTGTGCAGCAGCCACTGTCCGTTGGAGGTGTAGCTACCATGGTTTTCTACCAGCACGTTCAGGCCCAACGGCTTTGCGTAGGCACTCAACTGCCCCAATCCCGCCATCGCCGCCCGCTGCACCTCTTCGGCAGTACCCTTGCCAAAGGCATTCACACGCACGCTCCGGCACCCTAGGTAGGCCGCCGCCTCCAACCAGGGACGGTGGTTTTCCACGGCCTGCTGCCGCTGCCGCTCATCGGGTGAGCCCAGGTCGCCTTCCCCATCCACCATAATCAGGTGGTTGGTAATGCCGTTGTCGCGGCAGCGTTGCTGCAACGCCCGCAAATAGGTTTGGTCTTTCGCTTTGTCCTTGAAAAACTGGTTCACGTACTCCACGGTCGTGATGCCAAATTTCTGCCGGGCCACGCCGGGAAAATCCAGGTTGGTTAACTCTTGCTTGAAAAGGGCTTTGTGCAACGACCACTGCGCCAGGGAAATTTCCCCGAACGTCGGGGCTGGCCTATTAGCAGTCAGTAGTTGCGGTGCAGCCAGCGCGGCGGTAACCAAGACGGACGTTTTCTGCAAGAATTCGCGGCGGGAAGTGGACATAGACGACGGGGACAGGTAGGAAAACACTCCTAGATACCACCTTTTTTTGTATATCGAACACGTAGCCGCGCGCCGGAGCGGTTCAACTTCCCCGGTGCGCGGCGCGTACCCATCGAATCGTAACGCCTATGAAAACGTATAAAGTCCTGGTCATTGGGTGTGGCAACATGGGTGCTTCTCACGCCCGCGCTTACCACCAACTGTCCGCCTTCGAGCTGGTGGGGCTAGTCAGCCGCGGCCCGGAAAGCCGGGAAAAACTGTCGCGGGAACTGGGCGGCGTGCCCACCTACGCCACCACCGAACAGGCCCTGCACGCCACTACCCCCGATGTGGTGTCCATTAATACCTACCCCGACACGCATTTTGCCTTGGTGCGGCAAAGTCTGCTCGCCGGTGCCCACGTGTTCGTGGAGAAGCCCCTGGCCACCACCGTAGCCGAGGCCGAGGCATTGGTAGAGTTGGCCCAACAGCAGCAACGTAAGCTGGTGGTGGGCTATATTCTGCGCGTGCATCCTACCTGGAACCAGTTTGTAGCCCTGGCGCAAACCTTAGGAAAGCCCTTGGTGATGCGCATGAACCTGAATCAGCAGAGCGCCGGACGCCACTGGTACACGCACCGCCAGCTCCTGCGCTCGGCCTCCCCGCTGGTCGATTGCGGGGTGCACTACGTGGACGTGATGTGCGCCATGACGGGGGCCGCCCCGCACAGCATCAGCGCCATTGGGGTGAATCTATCGGCGGAAGTTGACTCCGCTATGTACACCTACGGGCAGTTGCAAGTGCGCTTTCAAGATGGCTCCGTGGGCTGGTACGAGGCCGGCTGGGGACCGATGATGAGTGAAACAGCCGTGTTTATTAAAGACGTGATTGGGCCAAAGGGGGCCGTTTCCATTATCGACGAAGTGAAAAACGGGTCGCAGGACATTGCCGGCCACACCCACACCGGCGGCCTGCGCATTCACCACGCGGCCCTGGATGCCGATGGCCAGTTTGCCCGCCCAGACGAGGTGCTGCCTACCCCCACCGAGCCCGACCACGACGCGCTGTGCCTACTCGAACAGCAGTTTCTACTCGATGCCATTACCCACAACCACGACCTGACCGACCACCTACGCTCGGCCGTCACCAGCCTACGCATTGTGCTGGCCGCCGATGAGGCCGTGCGCACTGGCCAAATGGTAGTGTTGTAAATGTGCAGAGCCAATGAACCGTTACACCTTCCTGAGCCTGCTGGGCACCGCCGCGACTACCCCCCTGCGCCGGGCGCTGGCGGTCCTCTCCCCCAATCTGCGTCTGATGCAACCTGAACAGTTCCTTTTTCACGACGACGGCCAGATTCCCAACAGCCGCTTTCCCGTCCTGCTCTACCGCAATGCCTTCCCGGCCCGCGACATGGAAGGTGCCGCGTGGCTTGAAAAACGCTTTGCCGCGAATAACTGGACCAACTCCTGGCGCAATGGCGTGTATGCCTACCATCACTACCACAGCACCTCACACGAGGTACTGGGCGTGTATGCGGGCACGGCCCTTCTACAACTCGGCGGCGAGCAAGGCCAACAGGTGCGCGTGCAGGCCGGCGACATTCTGGTGCTACCAGCCGGCGTAGGGCACAAAAACCTGGGTAGCGAGCAGTTGGGCATCGTAGGCGCCTACCCTGAGGGACGCCACTGGGACGTAAACCGCGGCTTACCCGGCGAGCGGCCCCAGGCCGATCAGAACATTGCGGCCCTACCCATCCCGACGACGGATCCGCTGCTAGGCTCCACCCAGGGCCTACCTACCCTGTGGAAGAAGTAAGGTAGGTAGCCTGCATATATCAGTTCATCCCAAGCTGACTCAAGGAGACAGAGTACCAAGTGGCATAAGTCTGCCACTGCCGGCGCCAGTAGGCGTACTCACCCAGCACGCAGATTACTTTGTCGCCCTTGAGGTAGATGCGCGTTTTGGCTTGCTCGTTTTTCCAGGCAATCGGGCCGGCCTCGTCCGGCTCCATGTCCTCTACATTCTGCCATAGGAAAGACCGGGGAGTTTCGTGCTGCTGCCCCAGCATATCTTGCCAAAACCGCGTCGCGTGTGCAATAGGAGAAGGAATCATAAAGAGTGTAAAAGCGAAATGAAGAGAAAAGAGCTAGTAGCTACGGTTCAGGTAAGGCAATATAATCACAATCAACTTTTCAAACCGGCTTTTATTAAAATCCCTACCAACCGAGCATCTGATTACACACTTCTCATATTTATTGCCAAACTCCTTGTATGTATCATAAAAATAAACAGCATCTATTATTTTATTAACAAAATAATAGATGCTGTTTTGACGATACCATTTCTCACAAAAAGAACAAGTGGTCCCTATAAGCTGAATACGTTTTTCCTACTCTACTCCCGGCGCACGCCTGCTGCAATGGTGCTATGGCGCTGGCGCAGCACGGAAACGATGTCTTCCAGCGTGAGACCCGAGCCCGCCAGCAGCACCAGCAGGTGGTAGAGCAAATCGGCCGCTTCGCCTTTCAGCCCTTCCGTGTTGCCGCCTACCGCATCAATCACCGTTTCGACGGCTTCCTCGCCTACTTTCTGGGCGATTTTGGGCATGCCTTTGCGGAACAGCGAGGCGGTGTACGACTTGGGGTCCTCGTCGGGAAAGTCGCGGCGGCGCTGCACTAGGCGCTCCAGCTCGGCCAGGAAGCCCACTGGGGCAGTGGGTAGGGAAGTTTGCGCGGGCTGCTCGAAGCAGCTGACGGTGCCACGGTGGCAGGTAGGGCCGTCGGGGCGGGCGCGAATGAGCAGGGCGTCGCCGTCGCAATCCTCATGCAGGCTGACCACGGTGAGGTAGTTGCCGGAGGTTTCCCCCTTAGTCCAGAGGCGGTTTTTGGAACGGGAAAAGAACGTCACGCGTCCCTCCTGCCGGGTTTTCTGCCAGGCTTCCTCGTTCACGTAGCCCAGCATCAGCACCTGGCCGGTATCGGCGTCCTGCACCACGGCGGGAAGCAAGCCGCCCATTTTATCGAAATCTAAGTTCATTTTTGTTGATTTTATCTGTCATGCTGAGCTTGTCGAAGCATCTCTACCATGCGTATTCTTTGTTCGCAACGAAGCAGTAGAGATGCTTCGACAAGATCAGCATGACCCGTAACTATAAACATAACCGACAAACTAATCCTACAGTCGTACCGGAATGCCTTCTGCGCGCAGGGTTTGCTTCAATTCCTGAATACCAATTTCACCGAAGTGAAAAATGCTCGCCGCCAGGCCCGCGTCGGCTTGCGCCTGCTGGAATACGTCGGTAAAGTGTTGGATGCTGCCAGCCCCGCCCGAGGCCACCACCGGCACAGATACGGCCCGGCTCACGTCGCCGGTGAGGTCCAGCGCGAAGCCGTCCTTGGTGCCGTCGTTGCTCATAGAGGTCAGCAGGATTTCCCCGCAGCCACGGTCAGCGACTTCGCGACACCACTGCACGGCGTCGCGGCCGGTATTATGGGTGCCAGCGCGGGTGTACACCTGCCAGCCGTTTTCAGGCGTGTAGCGGGCATCTACGGCCACCACAATGCACTGGGAGCCGAAGCGCCGGGCTAGTTCGTCTATCAGCTCTGGCCGGTGCAGGGCGGCCGAATTGATGCTGGCTTTATCGGTACCGTTGAGCAGGAGCATTTCCACATCGGCCACCGAGCCAATGCCGCCGCCTACGGTGAAGGGAATATCCAGGGTAGCGGCCACGTCGCGCACCAGTTGCACCAGCGTCTGGCGCTTCTGGTTGGTGGCCGTGATGTCAAGAAACACCAGTTCGTCGGCGCCCTGCTTGGCGTATTGTTCGGCTAGCGCCACTGGGTCGCCGGCATCGCGCAAGCCCTCAAAGCGCACACCCTTCACGGTGCGGCCGTCCTTCACGTCGAGGCAGGGAATGATGCGTTTGGTTAGCATGAGGATTGAGTTTACATAGTTCTTGTCATTTCGAACAGCGGGAGGAATCTGAGTGAAACCGTTGTCATCGTTTGCTCAAATTCCTCCCGTCATTCAGAATGACATACGGTTTATAACATCGGCCGTAGCTCATCCAGCGTGATGGTACCTTCATAAATCGCCTTGCCGATAATGGCGCCGTGCATCCCCACAGCGGCCAGTGCCTCTACATCAGCCAGCGTGGTCACGCCGCCCGAAGCGACCAGCTGCGCCTGCGGGAGCTGCTGCCGCAACTGCTGGTAGGTGGCCAGGGCGGGGCCTTGCAGCTTGCCGTCCTTGCTCACGTCGGTGCAGATAAAGGTGGTGGCGCCGGCCGCTAGGTAGTCTTCGATGAACTCCGCGAGCGTCCGTTCGCTCTGCTCGGCCCAGGCATTGATGGAGATATGGTTGTCGCGGAAATCAGCCCCGATGATGATGCGCTCGGCCCCGAAGGTGCGCAGCCACTCCCCTACCAGCGCCGGCTCACGCACGGCAATGCTGCCGGCCGTAATCTGCCGCGCCCCTGCATCGAAAGCCTGCCGCACGGCGGCCTCGCTCTGCAAGCCCCCACCGAAGTCGATAGTCAAGTTGGTATGCCGGGCAATGCGCTCCAGCACGGGCAGGTTGACGGGCTGCTTGGCGCGGGCTCCATCCAGATCGACCAGGTGGAGGCGGCGTACGCCGGCCTGCTCGAAGCGCTGGGCCACGGCCAGCGGGTCCGAATCGTAGGTGGTTTGTTGGGAAAAGTCGCCCTCCGTCAGGCGTACGCACTGGCCGTTGATGAGGTCGATAGCGGGGATCATGTCCATGGGTTAGGGGTATGCATGTCATCCGAGTGCAGGGAGGAATCTGAACCATTGAAGATGCTTATTCAGACTCCTCCCTGCACTCGGAATGACAGTTACAGCTTTAAAAAATTCTCCAGAATACGCGTGCCTACCGGGCCGCTTTTTTCGGTGTGGAACTGCACAGCATAAAAATTCTCGTGCTGCACGGCGGCGCTGAATGGCGTTGGGTACTCGCCCTCGGCAATGGTGTAGCTGCCTACCGGCGCGTGGTAGCTATGCACAAAGTACACGTAGTCCTGCTCGCGCACTCCCTCGAACAAGGGTGAGCGGAGACGGTGCAGATTATTCCATCCCATGTGCGGCACTTTATGCTGGGCGTCGGCCACAAAGCGCTTCACCTCGAAGGGTAGGATGCCTAGCATGTCGGCGTTGTTTTCCTCGCTGTGCGTGCCCAGAAGTTGCATGCCCAAGCAAATACCCAGGAAGGGTTGCCGGCAGGTAGGCAGCACTTGGTCGAGGCCTTTGCTGCGCAGTTCCTGCATGGCTGTAGACGCCTCGCCCTCGCCCGGAAACAAGATCTTATCGGCGCTACGAATCTGCTCGGGGTCGGCCGTCAACGTGGCGTGTACGCCCAGCCGCTCCAGCGCAAACAGCACCGACTGCACGTTGCCTCCTTTGTAATCAATTACTGCTATGTTCATTTGAGTAAAATAAAGCCATACAACTCTATTTTCATTTGTTTTACCATTTGAATAAAAATCAATTTCTTATGTCTTCCCTACCTTTCTATATGAGTGTACCCAATCGTTTACTCCACATACTATTAGCTAACCTGGTTTCGCCTACTTATACATAATACGCAGTACACCAATCCATTAAGTTCCTTTATTCATTTGTTTAAACAAATGAATAAACTATAAAATACCCTTCGTGCTGGGTATTTCCATCTTGCCAGCATCACGCATCAACGCCATCTTCATCGACTTCGCAACTGCCTTAAAGATGGCTTCGATTTTGTGGTGTTCGTTCTGCCCTTCGGCTTTAATATTAAGGTTACAGCGAGCTGCGTCAGCGAAGCTTTTAAAGAAATGGTAAAACATTTCGGTAGGCATATCGCCGATTTTTTCGCGTTTGAACTCCGCTTCCCACACTAGCCAAGGGCGACCAGAAAAGTCAATGGCGGCTTGGGCCAACACGTCGTCCATGGGTAGTAAAAAACCGTAGCGGGCCAAGCCGCGCTTGTCGCCGAGAGCTTGCGTGAAGGCTTCGCCCAACGCAATGGCTGCGTCCTCAATGGTATGATGCTCGTCGATATGCAGGTCGCCTTGTACTTCTATTTTCATGTCGACACCTGAGTGCTTGCTGAGCTGGTCGAGCATGTGGTCGAAAAAGCCGAGGCCGGTGTGCATCTGCGGCCGCCCGGCGCCGTCGAGATTCAGCTCCACCCGGATTTTGGTTTCGTTGGTGTCGCGCTGCACCACGGCCGTGCGAGCAGGTAGGCGCAGGCGTTGATAAATTTCTTCCCAGCTGGTAGTCGTCAGAGCGGCGCGCTCGTCGGACTCCTCCCCTATCAGTATAGCTTGGCACCCTAGGTTCTCGGCCAGCTGCACATCGGTAGGCCGGTCGCCGATGACGTAGGAGTTCGGCAGGTCGTAACCGTGCTGGGCATCGAGGTAGCGCGCCAACATCCCGATACCGGGCTTGCGGGTCTCGAGGTTCTGGTGGGGGAAGCTGCGGTCGATGTGCTCGCGCACAAACTCCACGCCTTCCCCGCGCAGAATGTCGAGCATGAGCGTATGCGCCGGCCAGAAGGTTTCTTCCGGGAAGCTGTCGGTGCCCAGGCCATCCTGGTTGCTTACCAGCACCAGCTCGTAGTCTAGCTCGCGGGCAATGCGGGACAGTCCCGAAACAGCGCCGGGCACAAACTGAAACTTATCCGGCGTGAGAGCATCAATCTGCTGGCTCGGCTGCGGCTCGATGAGAATGGTGCCGTCGCGGTCGATGAAGAGAACTTTTTTCATGAGGTAGCGCGAGTCAAGAAGTTCGCGTAGTAGAAGAAGCTATAGAGAAAGCGAAAGCAAAGCCAACGCTTCGCGTGTGGTAGAACAAAATAAGCCGTCGATTGCAGCAGCAGCTACCCCTGTCAGGGCTTGGAGATCTGACAGGAGTATAGGCGGCCGGGCAATTTCTATTTAGGATATTCCTGCAACGCCGCTAACAGCGCCTCGTTTTCCTGGGGCGTGCCCACCGTGAGGCGCAGCGTGCCGGCGCAGCCGGGTTGCGTCGTGCGGTTACGCACCACAATGCCTTTGCCGAGCAGATAGTCATACACGGCTGTCGCATCGGGGCGGAAGCGGGCCAGCAGGAAATTAGCGTCGGAGGGGAATACTGATTCCACGATTTCCAGGGTAGGCAGCTGTTGGGCCAGCCAGTCACGGCCTTGTAGCAACTCCTGCTTCATGGCCTCGAAGCGCGGTGCATCCTGCAAGGCAGCCAGCGCATGCTGCTGCGTGGCTTCCGATATATTATAAGGAGGTTTGATTTTGTTGAGGTACCCAATGATGTCCGGCGAAGCGAAGGCCATGCCTAGGCGCAAGCCCGCCAGGCCCCAGGCTTTGGAGAAGGTTTGCAACACCACCAGGTTTGGAAATTCTGCTAGACGCGTGGTCCAACTGGGTGCGGCGGCGAAGTCGGCGTAGGCCTCATCTACCACTACTAGACCGCGGAAGCCGCGCAGCACTTGTTCGATATCCTCGGCGCGGAGCAGGTTGCCGGTGGGATTGTTGGGAGAGCACAGAAACACCAGCTTGGCGTCGGAGGCCACAATACCTTCGATTAGCTCCGGCGAGAGTTGGAAGTCGAGCGTGAGGGGGTGGCGCTCCAAGGCCACATCGTTCAGGTTCGCGGCTACCTCGTACATACCATAGGTAGGCGGCAGGATGAGGATGCGGTCCTGGCCTGGCGTGCAGGTGAGGCGCACCAGTAGGTCGATGGCCTCATCGGAGCCGTTGCCGAGGAAGATTTGCGCGGGCTCCACGCCTTTCAGCTTGGCAAGCTCGGCTTTCACCTGGCGCTGCAAGGGGTCGGGGTAGCGGTTGAAGCTGGCGGGGCCAGCCGAGCCCAGGCTGTTTTCGTTGGCGTCGAGCATCACCTGCGCCTCGCCCTGAAACTCGTCGCGGGCCGAGGAGTAGGGTTTCATCGCGCGGATATTCGGGCGAACCAGATTTTCTAAGTCAAACATGGTTGAGGGTATTTGTCAAGTTGAGCGCAGCGCAGCGGAGTCGAAGCATTTTTATGAGTACTTCTATCGGTAGCAACGAAGCGGGCGAGATGCTTCGACTCCGTTGCGCTGCGCTCAGCTTGACGTTCTTTTGTTTTACTTTTTCGCCAACGATTCCAGCCGCAATGTCACGGCGCGGGCGTGGGCGCGGAGGCCTTCGGCTTCAGCCATCGTTTCCACAACGGGCCCTACCTGTTGTAGCCCCTGAGCGGTGATGCGCTGGAAGGTAATTTTCTTCAGGAACGAATCCAGCGACACGCCGCTATAGTTGCGGGCGTAGCCGTTGGTGGGCAGCGTATGGTTGGTGCCCGAAGCGTAGTCGCCGGCGGCTTCGGGCGTGAGGTGCCCCAGGAACACCGAGCCGGCGCTGGTGACGCCTTCGGCCAGCTGCTCGGCATTTTCCACCGACAGAATCAAGTGCTCGGGCGCGTACTGGTTCGAGAAAAACAGCATCTCTTCCGGCGTGCGCAGCAGAATAGCGCGACTCTCTTCTAAGGCCTGGGACGCTACCTCGCGACGGGGTAGCTCGGCCAGTTGGCGCGCTACTTCGGCCGTTACCTGGGGTAGCAGCTCCACCGAATCGGTGAGCAACAGCACCTGCGAGTCGGGGCCGTGCTCGGCCTGGCTCAGCAAGTCGGCCGCCACGAAGGCGGGGTTGGCGGTGCTATCGGCAATAACCAGCACCTCCGACGGCCCGGCGGGCATGTCGATGGCCACGCCGTGGCGGGTAGCCAGCTGCTTGGCGGCCGTTACGTAGCGGTTGCCGGGGCCGAAGATTTTATCAACGGCCGGTACGCTCTCGGTGCCGCCGGTGAAGGCCGCCACGGCCTGCGCACCACCCGCCTTAATAATGGTAGTGATGCCCAGCAGCTGGGCCGTGAACAGAATCACCGGATGCACGGAGCCGTCTTTCTGCGGGGGCGTGCACAGCACCACCTCCGGGCACCCGGCCAACCGAGCCGGCACTCCCAGCATCAGCAAGGTGCTGAACAGCGGCGCCGTGCCGCCCGGAATGTAGAGTCCTACCCGCTGCACCGGCACCGATTTGCGCCAGCACGTCACGCCCGGCATGGTTTCTACCGGTTCTTCCGTGTGGAATTGGGTGGTGTGAAATTTCTCCACGTTGGCGCGAGCCTGCCGGATGGCCTGCTGCAACTCGGCGGGTACTTGCGCAGCGGCGGCTTCCAGTTCGGCCCCGCTCACGCGCAGGTCGGTGAGCTGCACGCCATCGAAGGTAGCCGCGTAATGGCGCAGGGCCTCGTCGCCACGCTGGCGCACATCGGCAAAAATCTGTGCCACGCGCGCCTCTACTTCAGCGGCCTCGGCGGCGGCGGCCCGCTGTTGCAACGCCGGCCACTCGGCCGGCACGGGGTATTGAAAGGTTTGCATTTTTTAGGAGCTGATAGCTATTAGCTGTTGGCTGATAGCTGTTTTTCTTCCACTCAAGAGAAGCTAACAGCCATCAGCCAACAGCTAACAGCTCAAAAACTAGGCTATCATCTTTTCAATCGGCAGCACGAGCAGGCCCTCGGCCCCAACGGCTTTGAGCTGGTCGGTGACGTGCCAAAAGTCGTCCTCGTTCACCACCGACTGTACCGACACCCAGCCTTCCTCGGCCAGCTTGGTTACGGTAGGCGACTTGATGCCGGGCAACAAGGCCTTCACCTGGTCGAGCGCCGCCACAGGGGCGTTCAGGATAATATATTTGTTGCGGCGAGCGCGGCGCACGGCCTGCATCCGGAAGCGCAGCTGGTCGAGCAGCTCCTGCTTTTCGGCCGACAGGTTTTGGTTGGCAATCAGCACCGCCTCGGAGCGAAACACGGTTTCCACTTCGCGCAGGCCGTTGCCCAGCAAGGTAGAGCCGCTGCTCACGATGTCGCAAATAGCGTCGGCCAGGCCAATGCTGGGAGCAATTTCCACTGAGCCGCTGATGGTGTGCAGTTGGGCTTTCACGCCTTCCCCGGCCAGGTAGCGGCCCAGGATTTCGGGGTAGGATGTGGCAATATTCTTCCCTGCCAAATCGCCTACCCCGTTGTACTCAGCACCGCGGGGCACGGCCAGGCTCAGGCGGCACTTGCTGAAGCCCAAGGTTTCCACTTCCAGCGCCGGCAGCCCGGCTTCGATGAGCACGTTCTGCCCCACAATACCCAGGTCGGCTACGCCATCCTGCACGTAGCCGGGAATGTCGTCGTCGCGCAGAAACAGGATTTCGAGGGGGAAGTTGGTGGCTTCGGTTTTGAGCTTATAGGTACTGCTGAGGAAGGAAATACCGCACTCACGAATTAGATTCAGGGAATCTTCGCTCAGGCGGCCCGACTTCTGAATGGCCAGACGAATCATGTTGGTTATTAAAAAGTAAGAATTAAAAATTAAGAAGCTCCGAGTAGGTAGCGCTTAATTTTTACGCCGGTGGGAAGGACAAATTGGGAAGGCGCCCCGGCGAAAATCGCCCACAACGGGTAGGGCCGTCCTGCGGGAACGGCCGGGGAGCTGGTAATGCAGCCTCCCAACGGGGCAATATGATTCGTGGATTCCTCTAGAAAGAGGAATGATGTTCGTGTGCATGATGATGCGCCACGCGCAGCCGGCCGGCGGCCACAGGGGCGGCGGGGCAAAGGCAGATTAGCGAGGAGGCAACAACGAACATAGAAAAAGCAACTAGTGGCACAAAAGTACACGCCCGACGGTAGGATGAAAATTTTTTACCGAAAAAATTCAGCAACGCCAGATCTTTGCACCTCAATTGTGCAAAAAACTCTCGTTTTGGCACAATTGTTTCGAGTTTAATTGTTTCGAGTTTAATTGTTTCTGATCTGCTTCGCCTACTTTTTTATTGTTGCATGAATTTTCGCTCTCGTCGCCTGTTGCTGGCTTGTTTTGGTTTATGGGCCGGCTCTGCTCTTTTTAGTAGCACCGCTACCTACGCACAACAGGCACCCGCTGCCGACACTACCAGGCAAAAATCCATTGGAACCCCAGCGCAGGCTCCGGCTGCCCTGGCCTCTGCCACCACCGGGCAACCCCAGCTTCCCCTGCCCCAAGCCAGCCCGCACGCTGTGATTGCGCAAACCTTGGGGCTGACAGACGTGACGGTGGACTACCACTCGCCCGCCGTTCGGAGCCGGGCCGTATGGGGTGCGCTGGTGCCCTATAACCAAGTGTGGCGGGCGGGTGCCAACGAAAACACGCTGATTACGTTTTCACGCCCCGTGAAGCTGAACGGCAAGGACGTGGCAGCGGGCCAGTACTCGCTGTACGTCTATCCGCGGGCCGATTCGGAGTGGGACTTCATTCTGAACCGTGTGACTACGCACTGGGGCACGGAGAACTACGACCCCAAAGACGATGTGGTGCACGTGCCCGTATTGCCCGAAAAAGCTAATTTTCAGGAAACCCTGCTCTATTGGTTTTCGGAAGTGAAGCCCGCCAGCGGCCGTCTTAATCTTACGTGGGAACGACGCACGCTAAGTATGCTCATTGAAACCGACGTGCAGACGCAAGTGCTGGCTGGTATTGCCCAAACGCTTACGCAACATCCCGGCAACTGGCAGCTGCTGGCCCAAGCCGCCGACTATCTGGTGCAGAACAACCTGCAACCGGAACTGGCCCTACGCTACATCAATGAGTCGCTGCGCCTCAACGATGCGTACGCCAATAACTGGATTAAGGCCCAACTGTTAGCCTCCCAGCAGGACTATACTACAGCTCTCATCTACACCCGCAAGGCTCTAAAGCTAGGCTCTAAAGATGATGACGACTTTAAAAATCAGCAGGCCACCATGCGTGTCGCCCTCACGGAGTGGCAGGCCAAGGCCTACTAAGTAGTATTCCAAGAGCAAGAATTCAACTAGAAGGGGTATGTAGCTGAGCTACATACCCCTTCTAGTTTTACTACTGAAACTGTATTCAAAAGACGTCCGTCACCTTGGCACAGGCCTTATATAATGTATAATTTATCCTATAAAAACTTAGTTAAGCCACGCAGCTTTAAAACAGCTATACTATACTTGCAGATCGATTTTCTCTTGTTTATTCTTTTTACACATATATGAAGAAACCTTTACTCTTTCTTACCCTTGCATTCCTACCTTTCGTAACAAAGGCGCAGTCAGCCGTGGCTATTGGACGCTTGATTGGGAGCGGTGTTGTGTTGGCCACGCGAACCAAGTCGAAGGCGGCGCACAAAGCGGACAAGGCCGCCGCTACTACCACGCATTTTAAGGCTGGCTCGCAGTCTATTCCGCAGAAGCGGACGCCGCCTAACCAGGTACAAGGCAAAGCCAAAGAGGATATCCAAACGCTGGAATCGTTTCTGACTTCCTGCCAGCAAGCCTATGCCCGGCCGGAGGAGAAAACCATTTGCCTGACTCCGGATTTTGCCCGCACGCTCATCCAGAATATTCACAAGGTGCAGCCTACCTGGAACGTGCAACCCTACAAGCTGGAACTAGCCTTTTACGAACAGGAGCAGCAGCGTCGTCAGCAGCCTCCCGTTGCCGGTGAAGTTGGTCAGTAACGCACGTAATGTACTTGACAACAGCAGCGCCTCCCTACCCTCCGATGGTAGGGAGGCGCTGCTGTTATTGACTTAAGTTCTAAAACCGCCCGATCAGGCGCAGGTTTACGACCCGTTGCGAGAGGTAATTGGCCACGGCGTACGTCCGGCCATTGATGTCCTGCACGTAGCTATAGCCGGCTACGTTATTGGCTTGCAGCACGTTGAGGATTTCTAATCCGAGCCACAGGCTTTGCAACTGGCCGGGGTGGCGGCTATTCTCGGACTCGGCGCGCACCGTTAGCACTTTGGAGAAGCCCAGGTCTACGCGCTTGTAGGAGCGCACTAGCGTGCTGGTGCCGCGGGCGTCGGGGTCATTGGGGGGGCTGAAGGGTAGGCCCGTGCCGAAAACTAGGTTCACGTAGCCCCGCACCGAAGGATTGTCGGGAAGGTGGTCCTGGAAGAAAATGCCCGCGTTCAGGCGCTGGTCGCTGGGGCGGCGGATGTAGCCTTTGGCTTCCCTACCCGTTACCTGGCCCTGGGCGTTGTAGACATTCATCGAGTCGCCATCCAGGTTCTCGCGCGTGGTGAGCACGCCCAAGCTGAACCACGATTCGGCGCCGCGCACAAACTCGCCGCTTATGCGCGCATCCACCCCGGCGGCGTAGGCACGGGCATTGTTCTTGGCAAAGTAGCGCAGGCGCAGGTTGTCCACGTCGTACGGCACTACGTCGGTCAGGTACTTATAATATACCTCGCCCGAAAAACGGAAGGGCCGGTCGAACTGCTGAAAACGGATTTCGGTGCCGGCAATGGCGTGCAGCGACTTCTGCGCCCGCAACTCGGGATTGAGTTGAGCTTGAATGAGCAGCGCATCTTGCGGAGTAGCCTGCGTGCCGGTCTGGTTGCGCAACTCGCGGTAAAAGGGCGGCTGAGCATACAGGCCCACGGCCGCCTTATACGATACATTAGGATGGCGGCGCGACACCTGCGCATACTGCACCCGCGGGCTCACGATTAGCTGCTGATTGACAGACCAATAATGCGCCCGCACGCCCAGCGTGAGCGTTTTCAAGGAATCTATGTCAACGGTATTCTGCACGTAGCCCTGGGTGCGGTAGCTGTCCAGATTCAGGTCTGACACCAGGCGGGTGCGACGGTACTCGAGCACGTAATCGGCCGAGTCTACAAAACTGTATTCGTCCAGCTGATCGTCAATCTGCTCCCTACCCGTCTTCACCCCGAAGCGTACTAGGTGGCGGGCGGCAGGTGTCCACTGGCCGCGGGCTTCCAGCGTAAAGACTTTGGCCAGCAGCGTGTTGCGGGAGTGGTCGAAGCGGGAGCCTACGTCGCGCACGCGCACCTCGCGGTTGAAATCGGGGCCAGGGGTGCGGTTCACCTCCGAGAAACGGTAGCTGGCCTCCACGTCGCGGTACTCCAGCTCCCGCGATATAAACGCGCCGGCCAGCAGCTCGCCTTGCAGGCGGTCGGTGAAGCGGTGGCGCAGGTTCAGGCCGCCCTGGTAGGTGTCGTACTGCATCCGCTCGCGGCCGTCGTAGAAGATGGTGAGGCGCGTGAGTTGGTTGCCCGCTGCGTTGAAGGTGCTCTGCCCGCTCTCCGGCGTGAAACGAAAATCGTTGTGGGCCGTTGTGGCTAGTATTCCCAACGAGGTGCGGGTTTCGTCACCCGCACGGCCCAGGTTAGCATTCACGTAGAACTGGCCGTCGTAGAAGGTAGGGTTGTAGCCGCCCTGCTGCTGGCGCAGCGACTGCAACACGTAGCGGGCGTTTTTGTAGCGCACGCCGGCCAGGTAGCTCACGCGCTTATTGGGTGAAGTGGCTTCCACGTGGGCCGTGCCACCTACCAGACTAGCCGAGCCCGAAGCAGCAAAACGGCGGGGCGTTTTGTACTGCGCGCTCAGCACCGAGGATAGCTTATCACCGTATTTCGGCTGCCAGCCACCGGTCGAAAACTCCACGTTCTCCACCAAATCGGGGTTGATGAAGCTGAGGCCCTCCTGTTGGGCGGCCGTCACCAGAAACGGCCGGTATACCTCGAAGCCGTTCACATACACGAGGTTTTCCTCGTAGTTACCGCCCCGCACCGAGTAGGTGCTGGTTAGCTCGTTGTTGGCTACCACGCCAGGTAGGGTGGTCAAGATCTTGTTGAAATCGCCAAAGGTGGAGGGCAATTCCTTCACCGCCCGCGGGTCGAGGGGCGTGAGGCTGACCTGCTCGCGGGTATCGGCTTGGTCGCGGCGGCCGCGTACGGTTACGTTGCCGATGGCGCGGGAATCGGCCTGCAAGGTGAGCTGCAATGGCTGAGGTATAGTGGTCGCCAGAGGCACACGCAGAGCCTGAAATCCTAGGCTGCGCACCACCAGCACCGGCGCGGGTTCACCCGCCGGAAATAACACCCGCAGCCGAAAATAGCCTTGCTCGTTTGTCGTAGTGCCGCCGGGCTGGCCTTCCACGCCTACCCCTACCTGGGGCAATGGCTCGCCGGCCGCATCGCGGACAGTGCCACTCACCAACTGCGAAGCTACTTGTTGCGCCACGGCGGCGGGCATTCCGCCCAACAGCAACACCGCTACAATTCCCCAAAAAAAACAACCCGAACGGTCCGAGTGCGTCATATATTGATTATCTGATATGCTAATTGGTTGATATGCTGATGATATAATGCAACACTACGACCTCACTGACAACCATTCTATAACACCTATCATATAACTCCATCAACTCATCAGCGCATTAGCGCATTAGCAATCAATACGCCACCTCGTCCACCTGTTGGCGCAACTTGGACAACGTGCCCACCGGGTCGCCGCCGCTGAACACAAAGCTACCAGCCACCAGCACATCGGCGCCGGCCTGCACCAGGGCGGCGGCATTGTCGCTGCTCACGCCCCCATCGATTTCAATAAGAGCCGCGGAGCCACAGTCTACCAGCAATTCTTTCAGGGCAGCTACTTTACGCAGGGTGTTCGGGATGAACGTTTGGCCGCCGAAGCCGGGATTCACGGACATCACCAATACCATATCCAGATCGGGGGCAATATCTTCGAGCAAACTCACGGGGGTAGCCGGATTCAGAGCCACGCAGGCTTTGCAGCCCAGCTTCTTGATTTGCTGCACCACCCGATGCAGGTGCGGACAAGCCTCGTAATGCACCGTGATGCTACTAGCGCCCGCATCGCGAATGGCCTGCAGGTAGTCCTGCGGACTTTCGATCATCAGGTGCACGTCGAGGGGCTGCTTGGCGTAGCGGGCAATGGCTTCCAGCACGGGCACACCAAAGGAAATATTAGGCACGAAACGGCCGTCCATCACGTCGCAATGCAGCCAGTCGGCGGCGCTATCGGCCAAGCGCTCCACTTCGGCTTGCAGGTTGGCAAAATCACTGGCCAGCAGCGAAGGCGCCAGCTGAGGTTTCGGACGGGTAGCATTCATAGGGCGAAGATAGTAGTGAAACGGTGAGTGGTGAGAGGGTGAGGTTGATGTTCTAATAGCGCCATGTGCGCAAACTGCGCCAGCAGAACATCAACCTCACCCTCTCACCACTCACCATTTCATTACTTTTTCCAGGCTTGCCAGTCGATTTCGCCGTTTTCGCGCTTGCGCAGGAAGTAGGTTTGGTCGTCTTTCTGGGTTTTACCGAACGTCACGTCGCCCCGGCAATCGAGGCATTTCACGCTGGTATATTTGAACTTGTCCTGGGCCACGCGGGAGGTGAGGTCCAGGTTATCGGAGCCGCACAGGCCGCAGGCGGGCACGTCGGGGAAGCTCAGCCGGTCGTATTCGGCTACTACCTCGTGGAAGTTGGGGCCTTGCACGGTGAAGTGAAACTGTCGTCGACCAATGCGCTTGGTCACCATTAATTGTAACATCGAAAAAAAGTAAGGAATTAAAAAAACAAGAGAAAGCCAGCCGTGAACCGGGCCAGCGGCTGCGCTACAATCGAATCAGGCGCAACGTGTAGGGGGGGCCGCCGCTCCTACCCAATCGGCAGCTATATACACCCGGCCGCAACGCGGTAGTAGGCAGCTGCACGATGGCGGCGTTAGATGCGGGCAACAGCAGCGTTGTTACCAGCGCCCCCCGCACATCGTAGAGGCGCACTTCCAGCGGCTGACTGCGTAGCTCGGCGGGGAGCTGCAGGGTGCACGCGGCCGTGCCGGCCGGCACAGGATTCGGATACAATTGTACCCGATTCCCGACCCCCACGGTGGGCGCCGTGGGTAGGGGGATACCCGCCACCGCTTGCTGCGCCCGCCCAAAGTTGGGGATGCCGTAGCCTAAGAGAGTATCCGGCGTGGTGGCTTGCGAAGCCGAGCGTTGCAGATACTCAATTACCTGCTGCGCCGTGAGCGTGGGGTGTGCCTGCCAAAAACCGGCGGCCAGTCCCGCCGTGATAGGGCTGGAAAAGGAGGTACCATTGCCGCGCCCTATGGCTCCGCTGGGATACACAAAGGCCGCCTGCCGGCCCATAGCACTCACATTGGGCTTCAGGCGGTTATCGGCCGTAGGACCAATAGAACTGAAGTTAGCCCGAGCGCCCAGCGAATCCACAGCGCCTACCGTCAGGATGGAATCAGCGTCGGCGGGGGCCGTGAGGTAGCGCCAGCGGTTGTTGCCCTCGTTGCCGGCACTGCTGACTACCAGCATTCCTACCCGCGCCGCCACGGTAGCCGCCCGCGTGCTGAGTGCGGTGCGGCCATCTAGCTCGGCGTAGGTGTAGTCGACAGAAGGTGCGTCGAAGGTGTTATAGCCCAACGAAGAGTTGATGATGTCGATGCCCAGCGAATCGGCGCGCTCGGCGGCAATCAACCAGTTGACTTCCTCAACCGGTTGCTCCGAGGCGACATCCTCCGTAACAAACAGATGGTAGGTTGCCTGCGGAGCCGTACCGATAAAGACGCCGGGTTGGTTACCGGCCATCGTGGAGAGCACCAGCGTACCGTGGTTGTCATACTGATATACATTCTGGTCGCGTCCAACGAAGTTGTACACGCTAGCTAAGCGGTTTTCCTGATAGAGCGAGGCGAAAACTGCCCCCGTATTCACTCCCGGAAAGCCACCATCAAATACGGCAATCTGCATGCCTTCGCCCCGAAAACCAGCATCGTGCATCACGTCGGCCCCAATCTGGTGGGTTTGGGCGTAGGCCCTGCCGTAGTCGGCGCGGGTACCGGCGGGGCGGGCGACAGTAGGCGCGCTACCCTCGCCGACCGGCGAAACGACAACCCCTACCCCACTCCGATTGAGCGTACGCGCACTTCGCACGCACGGCAGCGCCTGCACCACGGCCAGGGTAGCAGAGTCGCACTCCACTACCACCGCATTGAACCACCGCGAGGTGTACCATACCTTGGCACCGCTTACGGACTGCACCTGCTCTACGTAGACAGGATCTACAGGTAGGTCGCGGGGTTGTAGGGCGATGCCTTGGCGGGTACGGCGCTCCAGGGCGCGGGCGGTTAGAAAGCGTTGGGGGGCGCTGAGGCTGTACGGGGTGTTGGCTTTGTCGCGCAGATAGACCAGGTGCTTGCGCACAGTGGGCACGCCTGGGGGCCGCAGCGCGGCTGCCGCCCGGTTTGTAAATGACCAACAGGCCATTACTAATAAAATGAGAATCCGCATGAGGATGGCGCTACTTATTAGCTTCCAAGATACAGCTTTTTTGCGGCTTCTACGTATTTTAATACCCTCTCTCTATCCCAATATTCCTTTGCAATACAAAGGAGAAACGGCCCGTGTTTCCACAGGCCGTTTCTCATATTTTTAGCAAACTAAGAACTATCCTACCGCTTATAGATTACCGGTTTCCAACAGCGTTTCCCGGCGCACCTGCCCACGATATATATTGGTTTTGGAGGGAACACAATTGCCGGTACCGCAGTACACAAACCGCCTCCGCACGCGTGCTACCGGACCTACGCCCTGGGCATACACCTGCCGGTACTTGGCCACGTTGTAGAGGCCGTCGTCGAGGGTTGTGCCGGTGGCAGTATTGAGTTCGGTATCGGTGGTGGTTACGGTGCGTTCGTAAGTGCGGCCGTTCACCGTATAGGACTCCCCTACTTGCTGGTACTGCCGGTTCTGGGCCGTCACGGTATCCAAGGCGTTGTACGCGTCGCGGTTCCAGCTGTAGCCGGTGCGGGTAGGAAACACCAGCTCCACGGTGCGGCGGTTGTTGCGAATCTGTTGTAGGGTACGGTCAGTGGGCAGCAGCACCAGGGTGCTGTCGTCCTGCCAGGCATCGGTGGCGGTAGCGCGGCGCGAGCGGATCACGTTGTAAGCCGTCTGCCCGCTGGCATCGGTGAAGGTACCCGCCACCCGCTCCCGGAACTGAAACTGCTGCACCGTCAGCACGTTGTCGCGCCAGAGGCTGTCAGTCACGGCGTAGGTACGGTAGGTGCCTACCGTCACAGGGTAGTAATCGTTTTCGGGTGCGGGCGTTTCCTCATTGCTCTCTGTGCAGGCCACAGCGGCCAGCGCCAGTGAGCCAATAAGTAGTAACTGGCCTAGCGGCCGCGTATAGCGTTGCGTCATAATTCAGTTTCTAGTTGTCAGTTGCTAGTTAGACCGTCATTTTGAGCTTGTCGAGAAATCTTGCGTGCTACAGTAATCCAATCGTTAGGAATTACCAGGAGGACGCAAGATTTCTCGACAAGCTCGAAATGACGGTCTTCATATACAACTTGCTACGGGCAACCCGCCACTTAAAGAGCAGCCAGCTCGGCCGGCAGCGGTAGCTCGCCAATAACGTGCCGTTCTATCCAACCGCCGCCCAGCACGTCCTGGCCGTCGTAGAACACAGCGGCTTGACCGGGCGTGATGGCGTGCACGGGCTCCTCGAAGTACACGCGAACTTTATCGCCTACCTGCTCCAGAAACGCTGGGGCACCATCGTGGTTGTATCGCACTTTGGTGGTACTGGGAACCAGACCGCGGCCTTCCAGAGAGGCAAATTTGCCCATATTCAGCTTGCCAACCACGGTGGCCGTACTGGCCAAGTCGTCGTAATTGCCCAGCACTACCTGGTTGGTTTCGGGGTGAATGGCCGTGACGTAGACCGGGAAACCCAGCGCCACGCCCAGGCCCTTGCGCTGCCCAATGGTGTAGAACGGGTAGCCCGCGTGGGTGCCCACCACCGTACCGTCGCGCAGCACAAACTGGCCACCGGCCACGCGTTCCTCCAGACCCGGCACCCGACGACGCAGAAAACCGCGGTAGTCGTTGTCGGGAATGAAGCAGATTTCGTAGCTCTCGGGCTTGTTTACCAGCTCTGTGAAGCCACGGCGGCGTGCCTCGTCGTAAATCTCGGTTTTGCGCATGGCGCCCAAGGGGAATAGCGTGCGCGACAGGCTTTCCTGCGACACACCCCACAGGGCGTACGACTGGTCCTTGTTCTCGTCCACGCCTTTGCTAATCACGTAGCGGCCGTCTTCGTGGCGCACCTGGGCGTAGTGACCCGTGGCGATAAACTCGCAGCCAAGCTGATCGGCGCGGCGCAGCAAGGCATCCCACTTGATGTGGGTGTTGCAGAGCACGCAAGGGTTGGGCGTGCGGCCCGCTAAGTACTCGTCGGTGAAGTTACTAATGACAAAATCCCCGAACTCGTCGCGGATGTCGATAATATAGTGCGGAAAACCCAGCTCCACGGCAATCTGCCGGGCGTCGTTGATGCTGTCGAGGGAGCAGCAGCCGGTTTCCTTTTTGGAACCACCCGCCGAGGCGTAGTCCCAGGTTTTCATGGTCATACCGACCACCTCGTAGCCTTGCTCGTGCAGCAGTACCGCCGCCACCGAGCTGTCGATGCCGCCGCTCATCGCGACCAGCACCCGTCCTTTCGTCGTGTTCATGGAGAGTAGAAAAACGCCCGGGAGTCCAAAGTTCCCGGCCGCTGGGCAAAGATACGGAATTGCGTTTTGAGGCTGATTGTCGTTGTCATTCCGCGCAGAGCGAGAAATCTAAAAAACACCAACACAACGATTATTCAACAGATTCCTCGCCGTGCGCGGAATGGCAAGTATACTTTTGTCAATCTTTGCACTTTCAACCGGCCGGTGCTTGCGGGCTGGGCGTCTGATAAAACCACGGCCCCAAGTTCCCCAAGTCCCTAAGACCCTACCCCCCTATGCTCCGTATTCCTGTTCTCGTTCGCGGCATCAACAACCTATCCGACGCCCGCTACTGCGCCGGCATGGGCGCCGACGGCCTTATCTTCACCCTCGACCCTACCCTGCCTGATGCCGTGACGCCTACCCTCATGGGTGAGCTGGCCGGTTGGGTGGCCGGCGTGAAGCTGCTGGGCGAGTTCGACGCGCAGCCGGTATCAGAGATTAATCGGCTGGTGGAGGAATGTGGCCTTCAGGAAGTGTTGCTACGACAGCTACCTACCACGCCACTTTCGGTAGCCTCTTTGCTCACCGTGAATCTCGCCGATACCATCAGCAGCGCCCAGCGCGAGGAAATGGCGCAGCAATACACCTCCGTTTTCCCGGCTGGTTTCGGGGTAGTCGTCACGCTCGATTCGACTCACCTAGACATTACCACTCAGCAGGCGCTGGCAGAAGCCGCCGCCCGTTTCCCGCTATGGCTCAGCGGTGCTATTACCCCCAACAACGTGCTTTCCCTACTCGATACCGTGCAGCCGGCCGGCTTCCTCCTCTCTGGCGGCGACGAAATCAAACCTGGTCTGCGCGATTTTACGGAGTTGGAAGCAGTGTTTGAGGCGTTAGAAGAGTAGAGAGAGGAAAGAGTAAAAAGTCGTTTGTCATGCTGAGCTTGCGAAGTACCTTCTCACGTCAGCATGAGTCGTTGGTACGTCAATCGTTCTGCCATGATAAGGTCCTTCGCTGCGCTCAGGATGACAGACTGTTTCTATTCACAACCTCAATAATCCCTATTCTCTCAACTCAGCGTAAACTGTACGTACTTAATCGGCACGCCCAACGTGCGGTATTTGCGTTCGAAGGTTGTCTGGATGTCCTCGGCGTGGGGTAGCAGCTCGGGCGTGGCGTAGAGGTCTTTGGTGTGCGCCAGGATGGTAGCGCCGGGGCGTTCTTGCAGTACCTCCAGCGTATACTCGAACAGTCCTTCGTTGTCGGTTTTGAGGTGGATGAGGCCGCCGGGCTGTAAGGTTTGCTGGTACAAATCAAGGAAGCGCGGTGAGGTGAGACGACGCTTGATATCCCGGTCGCGGGGGCGCGGGTCGGGGAAGGTAATCCAGATTTCGGCCAACTCGCCGGGCGCAAAGTGCGTGAGCAGGTCGTGGGCGCGGGTGCGCACGAAGCCCACATTCGTGAGGCCTAACGCCTCGGCACGGGTACTCCCCCGCCAAATTCGGTCACCCTTGATGTCGAGGCCCAGGAAATTGCGTTCGGGGTAGCGCTCGGCCAGCCCTACCGTGTACTCGCCCTTGCCGCAGCCTACCTCTAGGGTAATGGGATGATTATTCTGAAAAAAAGCCTCGTGCCAACGCCCGCCCAATTGCTGATACGTGTCCTTACCCGGTTCTACAATATCCGGACGGTTGGCATTTTCCGCAAAGCGGATTAATTTGATTCGACTCACGGAGTGGTGAAATGGTGCGATTGTGAATGGTAACCCGTCTGTCATCCTGCGCTTGCGAAGGACCTTATCAGGTTAGAACGAGTCGTTGTTACGCCTGTCGTTCTACCGTGAGAAG
>NZ_JAHWGL010000179.1 GCF_019334315.1 Hymenobacter profundi | reverse complement strand
CGACATACCTACTCACCTATAGCAATACATTACAAATGGCGCGGGGCTGTGCCCCGTGCCGACTATTCGCAGGCCTCCGGCCTGCCCGCCAGAACGACCCGCCCTACTCAACTGTCCCTACCGGCGCGGACGACCGCAGGCCAGAGGCCTGCCAATAGTCGGCACGGGGCACAGCCCCGCGCCATTGGATAGACTATGCGGCTTTACAGTCGCTCCATTCTACACCTAGTAAGGGGCTAATTTCTCTCTGCCATCTATTTAAAACTATTGGTTCTAAAACTGGATGTTTAGGGAAATTTATAACTAGCTCATTGAATTTTTTATAACCTATACTTTTAGCTATATAAGCTTCGTGAATAAAGTTTATATAACTCACTATTTTATGTATGCATGAATGAAATTCTACAAAGTCTATTTCAGCTTCTATTAGCATTTGCACATCACTATAATTAGCCTTAAGCCTTAATCGATATAGAAAATCAAATAAAGTAGTCATAGTTGATGGCTTAATTATTTCTGCCCATTGTTTACAGCTAAAGGCTTTTGCAACTTTTTTATCCTTAGTAAGAATAGGTTTAGAGGAGCATTGTCTGTCTTTTTTCAATTGCTCGGCTAGTTCTTTCCTCGTTCCCCTGAGTAACATTGCTATTTGGCCTTGTGCATCTTCAGGAGTATAGATTCTAGACAAAGAAGAGCTTTTGACCCCTTTAGATGGAATGTTCACTACTTTCAGGTCAGAATAGTCACCGTCACAGTAAAAACTGATAGTCTTGGGATACTTATTATTCTTAACTAGCTCTGCGAATTTTTTTATTGCTCCTGTATGTGAGCTAGTAGTTGCGCCAGTAGACTGAATAAAAGCGTTTAGACTCTGGTACGAACTATAGTACGCTTGAGGAAGTGCCCATTGCACTGCAAAACCTAGAAAATCATTGTTGTCTTGATTTGCGGTTAAACGAAGTGCATACTCAGTGCTCCAACAGTTATAAAGCAATTTCCTTAAAGTATCATAATCGCATTTGCAAGACCCTTCCTTGATTTCATAAAAATATCTAACCGTATTCAAGTTTTTAGCTTGTGAATCATTCTCGATATGAAAGCACAGTGCTGAAAAGTGATTAAGGAATACTTGTGCAGGTTTCGATTTATCTTGCTTTTCTTGAAGTATGCGCATGAATGTGCTTACGTCAAAGCCACCTACTAATGAAGAATTATTCATAAAACAGAGTATATGAAAAGAGGCTCCTGAGAGCCTCTTTTTGTTACAAGTAATTTACGACCCGCAAGCCTCGCAGGCGTCCGGATTATCCAGCGAGCAGCTCATGTCGCTTTGGTTCTGGGCGACGTTGGCGTAGACCGGCTCCAGGGTTTCGGCGGCTTGTTTCTCCACCGTGAACTTGATGGCGTCGGCGGCGGCTTTGGTGCGCAGGTAGTACATGCCGGTTTTCAGGCCGCGCTTCCAGCTGTGGAAGTGCATGCTAGTGAGCTTGCCGAAGTTCACGTTTTGCACGTGCAGGTTCAGGCTCTGGCTCTGGCAGATGTACGCGCCCCGGTCGGCCGACATATCAATGATGCGGCGCTGCGAGATTTCCCACACCGTCTTATACAGGTCCTTGATGTGCTGCGGAATCCGGTCGATGTTCTGCACCGAGCCGTTGGCGGCAATAATTTCCTGCTTCATCTGGTCGCTCCACAGGTTCAGGGCCACCAGGTCTTTCAGCAGGTGCTTGTTCACTACCATGAACTCGCCCGAGAGCACGCGCCGCACGTAAATGTTGCTCGTGTAAGGCTCAAACGATTCGTTGTTGCCCAGGATTTGCGCCGTGCTGGCGGTAGGCATAGGCGCTACCAGCAGCGAGTTGCGCACGCCGTGCTCCACTACCTCGGCGCGCAGCGTTTCCCAGTCCCACCGGCCCGAGTCGGGCGTTACGTTCCACAGATCGAACTGGAACTTGCCCTGGCTCAGCGGCGAGCCGGGGAAGGTCTCGTAGTGGCCCTCCTTGATGGCCAAGTCCTTCGAGGCCGTCATGGCCGCGAAGTAGATGGTTTCGAAGATGTCCTTGTTCAGGCCGCTGGCTTCGTCGCTTTCAAACGGCATCCGCAGGGCAATAAACGTGTCGGCGAGGCCCTGCACGCCCAACCCGATGGGGCGGTGGCGGAAGTTGCTGCGCTGCGTCTCGGGCACGGGGTAGTAGTTCACGTCAATCACCTTGTTCAGGTTCAGCGTGGTCTGATACGTTACTTCGTACAGCTTGTCGTGGTCGAAGGTGGTGTTGCCCTGCGCGTCGGTCACGAGGTAGCGGGGTAGGGCCAGCGAGGCCAGGTTGCACACCGCAATTTCGTCCTTGTCGGTGTACTCCATAATCTCGGTGCACAGGTTCGAGGACTTAATCACGCCCAGGTTCTGCTGGTTGCTCTTGCCGTTGGCAGCGTCCTTGAACAGCATATAGGGCGTGCCCGTCTCGGTCTGGCTTTCCAGGATGGCAAACCACAGCTCCTGCGCCTTGATTGTCTTGCGGCCGCGGCCGTCGCGCTCGTACTTAGTGTAGAGCTTCTCAAACTCGGGACCCCAAGTGGTATCCAGGCCGGGGCACTCGTGGGGGCACATCAGCGTCCACATACCGTTTTCCTCCACCCGCTTCATAAACAGGTCGGGCGTCCAGAGGGCGTAGAACAGGTCGCGGGCGCGGTTTTCCTCCTTGCCGTGGTTCTTCTTCAGGTCCAGGAAGTCGAAGATGTCGGCGTGCCAGGGCTCCAGGTAGATGGCGAAAGCGCCCTTGCGCTTGCCGCCGCCCTGGTCCACGTAGCGGGCCGTGTCGTTGAACACCTTCAGCATGGGCACCAGGCCATTGGAGTTGCCGTTGGTGCCTTTGATGTAGGAGCCGGTAGCGCGCACGTTGTGTACGGCCAGGCCAATGCCGCCGGCCGACTGCGAAATCAGGGCGCAGTTCTTCAAGGTGTCATAGATGCCTTCAATGGAGTCGTCCTTCATCGTGAGCAGGAAGCACGACGACATCTGCGGCTTGGGTGTGCCCGCGTTGAACAGGGTAGGCGTAGCGTGCGTCATCCACCGCTCCGACATCATGTTGTAGGTCTTGATAACCGAATCGATGTCGTTCTTGTGAATGCCTACCGATACGCGCATCAGCATGTGCTGGGGGCGCTCCACAATCTTACCATCGAGGCGCAGCAGGTAGGAGCGCTCCAGGGTCTTGAAGCCGAAGAAGTCGTAGTTGTAGTCGCGGTCGTAGATGATGGCCGAATCCAGCGTATGCGCGTGGTTGTGAATCACCTCCCACACGTCCTTCGCCAGCAGCGAAGCATTCTCGCCGTTCTTGGGGTCCTCGTAGGTGTAGAGGCGCTTCATGGTGCTCGAAAAGGACTTCGAGGTCACCTTATGCAGGTTGCTCACCGCAATGCGGGCGGCCAGAATGGCGTAGTCGGGGTGCTTGGTGGTGAGCGAGGCGGCGGTTTCAGCGGCCAGGTTGTCCAGCTCCACGGTGGTCACGCCGTCGTAAATGCCGTCAATCACCTTCTTGGCCACCTCAATCGGCGACACGAAATCCATATTCAGCCCGTAGCAGAGCTTTTCAATGCGGGCCGTTACTTTATCGAATTTCACGGATTCGCGGCGACCGTCGCGTTTGATTACCAACATAGGCGTAGCGGTTTGATGGGTTAGGATAAGCGAAGCCCTACCCTGGAGGGGCGCAGGCACTGATGCGAGAAAGGAGGAGCCGAAGGAACTTTTCGACTATTGATAGTCGGAAGATATTCGTCTCGAAGGTGTAGGACAAACCTTTCCTTTAGAAGTTTTCCACATAATCGCAAAGCGGTAGCAATCAGCTGCTTTTTGCATAGAAACTAAAGAATATAGCAATGAAATATTACTAGTAAAATAGGGTTGCGAGTTTGCCGGAGGAATGGTATTGTAGGAGGTAGGCGTAGCGTGGAGGAACAGCCGAAAATCGTCTGTCATCCTGAGCTTGCGAAGGACCTTATGCCCGCAGGACGAGTCGTTGTTACGATGGTTGTTCTAGCGTGAGAAGGTCCTTCGCTCCGCTC
>NZ_JAHWGL010000178.1 GCF_019334315.1 Hymenobacter profundi | reverse complement strand
AGGCTCCCCCTCTCCCGGAGGGGAGGGGGCCGGGGGGTGGGGTGTTCGTTTACTGATCCTCTTCCTTCTCCTCGCCCAGCGTGTCGCAGGTGTAGTGGCTGTTGGTGCGGGCAGCTACTTCCTGCGCCGGGGCACCAGACTTGCGGGCGCTCACCATTTTCTGGATAATGCGCAGACGCTCCTTTTGCATCTGGTCGCGCAGTTGCTGGTCTTCTTCCAGGCTGAACATTTGGCGGCCGTCTACGAAGGTGCGTTCGGCTTTGGCGTACACGCTCAGCGGGTGCTCATTCCAGAGCACCACGTCGGCGTCTTTCCCTTCCTTGATGCTGCCCATGTGCGAATCGAGATGCAGCATCTTGGCCGGGTTGATGGTGATGAGGCGCATAGCTTGGTCCTCGCTCAGCCCGCCGTATTTCACGGTTTTGGCGGCTTCCTGGTTGAGGCGGCGGCTCATTTCGGCGTCGTCGGAGTTGATGGCCACGTTCACGCCTACCTTGGTCATGATAGCGGCGTTGTAGGGAATGGCGTCGCGCACCTCGTTTTTGTAGGCCCACCAGTCGGAAAAAGTGCCGGCGTTGATGCCGCGGGCCGCCATCTTGTCGGCTACCTTGTAGCCTTCCAGAATATGGGTGAAGGTGTTGATTTTGAAACCCATGCGGTCGGCCACGTTCATCATCATGTTGATTTCTGACTGCACGTAGCTGTGGCAGGTGATGTGGCGGTCGTCGCGCAGGATTTCCACCAAAGCTTCCAGTTCCAGGTCGCGGCGCGGCGGCTCGGTCTTCGCTTGTTTGCCCTTCGACAGCTTATTATAGGTGGCCCACTCCTTTTCGTATTCCTTGGCGCGGGTGAAGGCATCCACAAATACCTGCTCCACGCCCATGCGCGACTGCGGGAAGCGTAGCACATTCCGCTCGCCGGCGTTGCTCTGCTTCACGTTCTCGCCCAACGCAAACTTGATGAAGCCCGGCGCATCACTGATTTTCAAATCGTTGGCATCCATACCCCAACGCATCTTGATGATGGCTGACTGCCCGCCAATGGGGTTGGCCGAGCCGTGCAGGAGTTGCGAAGCCACCACGCCACCGGCCAGGTCGCGGTAGAGGCCCACGTCCTCGGGGTCGATAACGTCGCCTACCCGCACTTCGCTGGTCACGGCCTGGGTGCCCTCGTTCACGCCCTGCGAAATGGCAATGTGCGAGTGCTCGTCGATGATACCGGGGGTAAGGTGCTTGCCGGTTCCATCTACGGTGCGGGCGCCGCTGGGGGCGCTCAGGTTCTTGCCTACCTTGGCAATCTTGCCGTTTTGCAGCAGCACATCGGTGTTTTCGAGCTTGCCGGCGGCTTCGCTGGTCCACACGGTAGCATTCTTAATCAGCACGGTTTCCTGCTTCGGAACCTCGGTGCGACCGTAGGAGGCAAACGGGAACGTCAACTGGCCGATTTCCATGGGTCGGGGCGTGCGGGCAGAGTCGCGGCGGGCAGCTTGGGTGGCGCCTTCCTGGCGGCGGGCGGTCCATTTTACCATGCTGGCGTCAGGCAACTCCGCATCCCCGCGAAATGTGTTACCCTCGGCGGTATAGTAGCCGCTCAAGCGCATGGAGCCGGCGTTTTTGCCTTTGGCGGCAGCGTAGACAATAGTTGCCAAGTCGCCGGTTACCGTCATGGTGCCCTTCACCGTATCGGCGGCGGCACGCACCACTTTCAGTTGGGGCGCTTCGGGCTTGCCGCTTACCAACATCTTCACCTCAGGCTGCTGCCCTACCTGCAACGTATACACGCCGCGGTAGTCGTTGGGCACCTCCGTGAGTTGGTACCGCTCACCCTGCACCCAATTGTCAAGCATCACGTTGTCGTCGGCGAAGAGGCGGTTGGAGCACACCAGGAAGTTAGCTACCATGCCGGGCTTCAGGCTGCCTACCTGGTCCTGCGCTTTGAGTAGGGCGGCGGGGGTGGCAGTGAGGGCCTGGAGCGCCTGTTCCTCGGTGAGGCCGTACTGCATGGCCTTTTTGAGGTTGGGCATGAACTTCTTCTTATCCTTTAGGTCGCTGGCTGACAGGGCGAAGGTGACGCCGGCTTTGGCGAGCATGGCCGCGTTGGCGGGCGCCATTTCCCAGTGCTTGAGGTCTTCCAGGGGCACGCGGGTGGCGTCGTACACGTCGTCTACCTTGTAGGCGTCGGGGTAGTTGAGGGTGAGGATGAGTGAGGCCTTTGTGGCCTTTACTTCGGGTAGGCGCTGGTACTCGTCGCCGGCTCCTTTAATAATGTATTGTACCCCAAATTCGTCGCCTACCCGGTCGGCGCGCAGGGTGTTCAGCTTGTTGCTGGCCTCAAAAATGGCGGGCAGGTTGCGCTGGCTGTTGAAGGCTTGCAGCGACAGGTTTTCCTCGCGGCGCGGATTGCGCTGATTCCAGTTGGCATCGAGGTAGGTTTGGCGCAGCAGCGCAATGCTACCCATTAGGGACCCAGGGTAGTCCTGGGTAGAAGAGCCTTTGTCGAAGGAGAAGCCGGTGGCGGCGCGGTCCACGAGAATCACCTCGTTTTCGCGGCGGTCGGTGTTCAGCGTCACCAAAGAGCCGGTACCGCGAGCGATGCCGTCGGGCTGCAAGGTCATTACTGCCCCGAAGCCCAGCTTACGGTAGGCGTCGGCCTGGTCGGCGTTGACTTTGAACATCTCGGCGGCGTTGGTTTCGGGCCGGATGGCTTGGTTCCAATCGTAGGCGCCCTCCTTCTGGCTCTCAAACTGCGGCCCCGCCTCTCGCCTACCCCGGCGCTCGGGCATTTTCACATCGGGCACGCCGTAGCTGGTGAACATGTCTACGAAGCCGGGATAGATGTACTTGCCCTTCAGGTCTTTCACTACCGCGCCCTGCGGAATGGCTACTTTATTACCCACGGCCACTACTCTACCATCGCGGATGACGAGCGTGGCGTCGTCGAGTTTGGTTTTATAATCGGTGTAGATGGTGGCGTGGGTGAAAGCGTAGAGGCCGGAACGTTGGTCGTAAACGCCGTTGCGCGGGTACGTGAGGGGTTGCTGCGCCCAGGCGGGCAGGCCACTGGCGAGCAGGCCCAGCAAACCCAGCATGCGTAATTTTTGGTGCATAGAGTGAATGAAAGAGTGTGATTTGGAGGAAAAAGAGACTGGTGTAGGCGCAGAACAGAGCAGTTGTAAGCTACCCAAAGAAACCGGCTCGTCCTATGGGGTTGCGTCAAAAGCAGGAATTCCGGGACTTCGGCTGTCGAATAGGAACCCTACCTCAGCTTTTGCGGTACATTATTCATCGTTCCACCCTATCCCCTACCCCTATGTTTCGCAAAGGCAGCAAAGTCAGCTGGAAATACGGCACCGGCACGGCCACCGGCAAAATCGAAGAAGTGCACAAGGAATCCATCACGCGTAAGCTAAAGGGCAGCGACATTACCCGCAACGGCACCGCCGACAACCCCGCCTACCTCATCACCCAGGAAAACGGCGACCAGGTGCTCAAGCTGAAAAGCGAAGTGGAAGCAGCGAAGTGAGTTGTGAATAGCTAAATAAGAAGGTCATTTTGAACGCAATGAGAAATGACAGGCTACTAGAAATGACGTTCTAGTAGCAATAAAAAAGGCCCCGCGAACCAATGTTCGCGGGGCCTTTTTATACAGCTCCTGCTTTACTTCCCAGCAGCCTCAGCTTCCCGCTCGCGGTTGAGCTTGCTGTTGTGGCGTCCATAGAAGAAGTAGATAACCACACCAATGGCCATCCAAATGATCAGGCGCAACCAGGTGTCCCAGGGCAGGTTGAACATCATGTAGCCGCAGATCAGGATACCCATGCCGGGTACCAGCGGCACCCACGGCGTGCGGAACGGCCGGTGCAGGTTAGGGTCGCGGCGGCGCAGAGCAATGATGCCACCGCACACAATCACGAAGGCCAGCAGCGTACCAATGCTTACCAACTCGCCCAGCAAGCCTACGGGTAGGATACCGGCCACAATGGCGCACACAACACCCGTGAAGATCGTCGTAACGTAGGGCGTTTGAAACTTGGGGTGCACTTTGCCGAAGATGGGCGGCAGTAGGCCGTCGCGCGACATGGCGAAGAAGATGCGGGGCTGCCCCATGAGCATCACGAGTACCACCGAAGCCAAGCCGGCAATAGCACCCAAGCCAGTGAAGTAGTACAGCCAGCCCAGCGAAGGACCCGCAGCTTGCAGCGCTACCAGCACCGGATCAGGCACGTTCAGGTTTTTG
>NZ_JAHWGL010000177.1 GCF_019334315.1 Hymenobacter profundi | reverse complement strand
GGCGGTTGATGCTGGTGGAAGAAAGACTCATGGGTGGAGGAAAGTAGGAAGGACGAGAACTCCCCTCCTCAGCTGAGAAGGAGACGCTTTGGTGAAAGCCGAAGCGAAGGTGGTTGGCTCGTTGCTGATGTTGTTTATAAAGCAGTACTAACTATATAATTATCTGTTTGGCGCTTGCCTGTGCGACGTAACAACATCAGCAACGAGCCAACCACCCCAGTTGCGGCCAAAGCCGCAACATCCCCTCCTCAGCTGAGGAGGGGAGTGGTCGTTCTTATTTCTGCACGGCCACTTTATCGCCGGCTTTTATTTGTAGTATACCCGTCCGAATCAGCGAATCACCTACAGCCAAGCCGTCGGTGATTTCGATGAGCTTGGTGGAGCGGTTTCCGATTTTCACTTTGCGCGACTCCGCTTTCCCGTTCTTCACAACATATACTGTGTAGCCACTGGCATCTGGGATGACGGCTTCGGTCGGAATCTGCAAGGCCTCTGTGGTGGCGCCTAGTTCCAGATTAACCTTCACGAAGGCACCGGGCCGCAACTCGTCCTTTGTGTTGGGGTAAAGCGCCCGTACCTGCAAGGTGCGCGAAACAGGGTCAATCTGGGGATTGATGGCATAAACTTTTGCCCGGTACTTTTGGGTAGTGCCTTCGTCGGTTACCACTACCGGGTCGCCTACCTTCACAGCGTTGGAAAAGCGGCTGGGCAAGGCAAAATCAACCTTTACGGGTCGGATGCGGGAAAGCGTGGTAATCTGCGTACCAGGACTCACGTAGGTGCCCACGGTGGCAGTCGTCAGCCCCAGCACACCGCTGAAGGGTGCCCGCACGTAGGCTTTAGCCAAGGCAGCGCGTAGCGCTTGCTCATCGGCGCGGGCCGTGAGCAGCAAGTTGTTGGTCTGCTCGTATTCCTGGGCGCTGATGTACTCTTTTTCCAGCAGCGTACGTTGGCGCTTTTCCTGATCCTGGTAGAGCTTCAGGTTGAAAGCCTGCCGCTTCAAATTCGCCTGAATTTCATCGGCGTTGATGGTGAATAGCAGTTGGCCTTTCTTCACCGGCTGACCCTCTTTGATGTTGAGGCTGGTAATCTTGCCCGAAATCTCGCTCTGAATCACTACCGACTCATCGGCCAGCACCGAGCCGGTGGCGGATACTATATTGGAAAGGCTGGTGGCGGTTACCGGATATACCTGCACGGGAGTGCGGCTTGCCGTTTTACCACCCGCCGCTTTGCCGCCGCCTTTGCCACCCTTACCTCCGGCCTCAGGCGAAGGAAAGTAGTGATACTTCACAAAAACCAGCGCACCTATAACAGCCAGGGCAATGATAATTCCTAGAATTCGACGACCGGGGCTGGTTGTCGAGGTGGTTTCTACTTCCTCTCGCTCCTGCGTTTGCATGTAATAAAGGCGTGATTACTAATACGTAAGCGTGACTGATGCCGGGCTGCAATCCATCACAACGACAGGTAAGGCATTAGAGTTTACGGAGAAATGGTTTCCCTGACTTACCTGCCATTGCTAAGACACAAAAAAAGCCTGCGAGTTGCAGGCTTTATAAGCGAAAGGAGCAGTTTGCCTCGCTTTTCGGTGATGTACTTTGTTGCCTGCTTAGCTAATTTGGCGTCGTTATTTTCTCTGGCTGATGTGCTAGTGCAGCGCTACGAAGGGCAGACTACCTGTCTGGTTCTTACCTATAGAATAGATACTGCCTCGTACTTTTACAGCCAATGAACGTCCCTAAAAACCCAACCGAAGCCCAGCGCAATTTCTTTCAGGACGTGCACGAAGTGGTGCGCCTAGTGCCGCCCGGCCGCGTAACGACTTACGGCGCTATTGCCAACTACCTAGGTGCCCGCCACGGCGCGCGTATGGTAGGCTGGGCCATGATGGCCTCGCACACGGCTAGCCAGCCCGTGCCCGCGCATCGCGTTATCAACCGGCTGGGGCTGCTCACGGGGCGGCAGCACTTTGCTACCCCCACCGCCATGCAGGAAGCACTAGAGGTAGAAGGCGTGCAGGTGGTAGAAGACCAAGTGCAAAACTTCCGGGAGTTGTTTTGGGACCCGGCTACGGAGTTGGTATAGGTAAGGCTAAGGGTTACTTAGCCTGCTTTTTTGCGTCCTGCTCCTGCCGCAGCCGAATGCCTTTCACATTGAACTCGCCTACCTTATTGGTGACGGTGGTTAGAGGCGGCAGCGTAGGGTCGGTGGGTTGGCGACTGCACTCCAGGTACACGGGGGCCGCATTGGTGGGTAGCACTGTCAGGCAATAATCGGCACCGCCACTCACGCATACATGCGCTTCGTGTTGCTTGGTGCTCCAAGGCACAACCAGGTAGGCTGCGCCGCTGAGCGACCCAACGGGCTGGTCGTTGATGCTCACCGAAACGGGCGTCTTGTCGCCCCCGGCGCGTCGGTAAATAATAAGCTGCGTAGTGTCGGATGGCACGCGAGCGGCCGCCGATGGGGTAGGAAAATCATCCATAATGCGGCCGGTACGCATATTCACCTTGAAATGCATGGGCTTGCCACTGGTAGCGGCTGCGGCAATACCGGCCCCAATAAGGCCACCCGCTAAGGCAGCGGTATTCATGGCACCCGCATCGGCCGGCGAAAAACCGGTGAAGCCAAATCCAGCACCTTCGCGCTCCAAGGGGAAAAACCGGCTGTTGTGCAGTACATATAGGTGCTGCCCATCCGAGAAGCCCCATACGTTGCGCAGAGCTGTGCGCTGGCCGGTCTTCATATTCATCGTGTAGGGTAAGATTTCCGTAGTGCCCTTCCAGTTGGCCCCAGTGCGGGGCTTCCGCTCGACCACATACACGGTGGTAGTATCGGGCATGTTGTTGCGAAAGGCCAGGAAATCGGGGTAGATGCCTGCTTTCGGGGCAGTAGCGGTCAAGACGGGGTAGGTTTCTGCCTCGCCAACCTCCAACTCCTGCGGACGTTGTATTTGCTCCAGCGTAAGAGCCGGGCTAGCCGCCACCGCATCCCACTGCACAGTTGCCAACTGGTTCAAACTCTGCTGAAAGGCCTGTGTGATATTGTTAGCATGATGGGCGGTAACCTCCATGCCACTGCTTTCGATGGTTTCGGCAGTGCTTAGTGCCAGATGGTAGCCATCATCTAACCGCAGCAGATACTCAAGAGCGACTTCGGCAAATGCCTTTTCGGAGAAAGCACCCGTGTGCTCGGATATAGCCAACTGCCGCACGCGCAGGAGTAGGAGGCGGTCGGTGGGGCGTTGGGGGAGCTGCTGTAGGAAGGTGGTTAGGTCAGCCTCTACCCCGTTGCGCAGAGTGGCCGTTGTGCGGGCGTTGGCCAGCCCGCGCTGCACCCAGCCAATGTTGGCTTGCTGTGGCCGGGCGTCTATCACTTTCGCAATGTAGGTGGTTCGCTCGGGTAGCGTAAGGGTGTGACCGTTTAAGTCCACGAAATACGTTTGGGCCCTTGCCGAAAACGTACCTAGCAGAATCAATAAAAAAATAAACCCAGCTACGGAAAAGCGAAAACCAGAAAGAAATAAGCGAGTATAAAATTGTACTATAGTCACAACATCAAAGGAATGAGGCAGAAAATCAGATTGCGGTTATAAATTAAATAAGCAACTGGTAATAACCAAAATACGCTGAGGTAGTTAGTAACGAACAACACCTGACCTGACCAGCTTATCGAACCAGCATCTGCATGACCAAGCAACGCATTGCCGTGGACATGGACGAGGTAATTGCCGACTCCATTGCCCGCTTCCAGGAGTGGTATCTCCGTGATTATAACATTGAACTGACTCTCGATCAGCTACAGGGCAAAAGCGCCTACCAAGCCGTAGCGACGGAGCACCAGCCCATCATTCGCGACTACGTGAACCGGGAGGGTTTCTTTCGCGACCTACCCATCATCAAGGACAGCCAAGAGGTGTTACGCGCCCTATCGGAGCGCTACGAGCTGTTTATTGCCACGGCAGCCATGGAGTTCCCTAACTGCTTCCGCGATAAGTACAACTGGCTGCAACGGCACTTCCCGTTTATTTCATGGCCCAACTACGTCTTCTGCGGCGACAAAAGCATCCTTAACGCCGACTACCTCATCGACGATAACGCCTATAATTTCGAGCGTTTTCGGGGCGAGGGTATTCTATTCAACGCCCCGCACAACATCCACGAAACCGGCTACCGCCGCGTACACAGCTGGCAGGAGGTAGGGGAGTTGCTGTTGTGAGGTAGGGTAGGGAGCCGAACAAGAACCGTAGACCGTCATTTCTCCCCGCGGTCGAAATGACGGTCTACAGT
>NZ_JAHWGL010000176.1 GCF_019334315.1 Hymenobacter profundi | reverse complement strand
GCTCAGGATGACACTCTTCTTAACTCTCCTCCCTCCTTACCCTCCTCAACTCACTCACCATTGCGCCTCCGGATGACGGCGTACGTAGGCGGCTACCTCGTAGATCAACCCGGCGTGGCCGGTGTCTAGCAGCACCGTGCGGGCGTTGGTGAGGGTGGCAATGAACTGCTGCAAGCCCGCGTGCGGAATCACCTGATCGTGGCGACCTAGAAAGAACGTAACGGGGGTAGGGCGTTTGTTTAGCAGCCGGGCCAGTGCTTTCAGCGAAAACGTAAGCTTGCGAAACCCTACCCAACTACGGTAGATACGCAGGCGTTTCTCGCGGCTATCCAACTGCCATTCGGCAAAGCGCACCAAACCGGCGTCTACCAAGCGCCGCTGCCGCAACGAATCGATGAAGCCTAGCAGGCGCTGCGGGCGCAGCACGGTGCGGCCCAGCAGGTTGCGCATAAACGGCGGAGTGGTAGCCAGTGAATACCAGAACTGCCGTTGCAAGCCATCGGGCGCGAGTAGCCAGAGCTGCTCTACCTTATCGGGGAAACGCTCAGCGGCGGTAAGGGCGAACTTGGCGCCCATGCTAAACGCCAGCAAGCCAAACGTGTCAATTTGCTGCTCGCGCAGAAAATCCGCCAGCAACTCACCCAGACGTTGTTTGGTGAGGGGTGCGTCGGTGCGGCTGAGGCGGCTCTGGCCGTGGTAGAACAAGTCGAACGCGTACACGCTCACCCGCTGCTCGCCCAGCACCGATACCAGGCTGCGCCAGTGGCCGTGGCCCTGCCCGTACCCATGAAACGCCAGTACCACCCGCGGCCCGGAGCCATAGCGCTGGAAATGAAGTGTGGTTTTCAAGTATCGTATTCTAATGAGAAAATAGCCCTTTAGAACACGGCGGCGCGTCAATACGTGCCCGTTTATCCTACCCTGGCATCATTGGACTCACCTTCGCGCGGCACTGGCACCCCTCGGATGCTGGACACCCCACCCGACACGATAAACTTCATGGCTTCGCTGCTAGAAATATTCAGGTACGTAATACTCTCCACAGGCACCAGTTGTAACTCACCCGAGAAATTGTAAGAATGTGGGTAATACACGGCTACCAGATGCGGTTGGTCAAGGGCCACAATGTTCTCCTGGGTGGCAAAGCCCATACGGTAGGCAGGCAGCTCGGCATTGATGCGCACCAGCACCGGCCGGTTAAACTTCTGATTATCGCCCACAAAAGCCGCAAACAGATCCTTGATACTGGAATAAATGATGCCCACCAGCGGCATGCGGTGCAGCATCCGTTGCGTAATCGTCAGCCAAGGGCGTACTAGAAAGCTGGTTGCCAGAAAACCTATGCTGGTTATCAACGCGGCCAACAGCAGCAGCCCCAGTCCTGGCACACCTTCCACATAAAACAGGTGGTCGAGCCAGGTGAAGGCAGCTATCAGAATATAAATGGTAAGGGCAATGGGCGCTACCACCAGCAGCCCGCTCAGAAAATAGTTCGGAAGGTTACGCATGTAACAGAATCAGCATTTACTTCTGAGGGTAGGGCGCAAATCATGCCACACCCCCTACCCTAACATGACAAATGCCCGGCTGGTAGGGCACCGGCCGGGCATTTGCTTGAATGTATGATGTATCGTTATTCGCTAGCGGGTGGCTTACACCAGCTCCCCAATCTGAGCAATGCGGTCAGCAACCTGCTGCATCAGCCACATGGGCGTGCTGGTGGCCCCGCAAATCCCTACCGATTGCGCGTCCTGGAACCACTCGTCCTGCAAGTCTTCCTCGTTCTCCACGAAGTAGCTGCGCGGGTTGGTTTTGTTCACGACACTAAACAGAGCCTTGCCATTGGAGCTTTTACGGCCGCTCACGAACACAATCACGTCGTGCTGAGTGGCAAACTTAGCTAAAGCCGGCTCGCGGTTGCTCACCTGGCGGCAAATGCTGTCGTTGGCGTCGAAGGTAGCTACATCGACACCGGCGGCGGCAATGCGCTCCTCAATTACCTGCTTCATGTGGTAGAAGCCGGCCGTGCTCTTGGTGGTCTGGCTGAACAGCGTGACGGGGCGCGAAAAGTCTACTTGGTCCAGGTCGGCCTCATTCATCACGATGATGGCTTGGTTGCCGGTCTGGCCGGCTAGGCCCGCTACCTCAGCGTGGCCGGGCTGCCCGTAAATGACGATTTGTCCTTGCTGGCGGTTGCTGATATCGAAGGCGTGCTTCACGCGGTTTTGCAGCTTCAATACCACCGGGCAAGAGGCGTCAATCAGCTCCAGATTGTTCTGCATGGCCAGCTGATAGGTTTCCGGCGGCTCGCCGTGCGCCCGAATCAGCACCTTGCAGTCGTGGAGCGTGCCCAGCTGCTCGCGGTCGATGATGCGCAGGCCTAGTGCGTGCAGACGCTCCACCTCCATCCGATTGTGCACAATATCGCCTAGGCAATACAGGGTTTCCTCGTGCGCCAGCTCATCCTCGGCCATCTGAATGGCGAATTCAACGCCGAAGCAGTAGCCCGAATTTTTGTCGATGGTGATGTTCATAGCTTTTTGATCTGCAAACAGAGCGCCAAATGCCAATCGGCTGCGCAATTTTACTTATATAACCGCTTAGCTGCCATTCCGTTCACTGCCGGCCGCCATAGGCGCAAACAACGCTGCTGAGGCCCGTTCCAGCACAAAGTCTACCTGCTCGTCGATGGTCATGTGCGAGGTATCGAGCAGCACGGCATCGGAGGCGCGGCGCAGGGGGCTTTCGGCGCGGGTGGAGTCGATGTGGTCGCGTTTTTCCAGGTTGTCGATGATATCGGCCAGCTCTACTACCTCGTTTTTCACGGCCAGCTCCTCCTGCCGGCGCAGGGCGCGGGTGTGGGTGTCGGCGGTCATAAAAATCTTGACCTCCGCATCCGGAAATACGGTGGTACCAATGTCGCGACCGTCCATTACGATGCCGCGCTTGCGGCCCATTTGCTGCTGCTGGCGCACCAGGGCATGACGCACGGCCGGAATCACCGACACCTCGCTCACGGAATTGGAGATGCGCATTTGCCGGATTTCGTCTTCCCGCACGTGTCCATCGAGGCACAGCTCGTTGCGGCCGGTTTTGCGGTTGCGCTTAAAAGAAATCTGCATCTGGTGCAGGGCTTCCTCTACACGCGGCAGGTCGTCGAAAGCAATCTGGTGCTCCAGCAGGTAGAGCGTCACGGCCCGGTACATGGCTCCGGTGTCGATGTACGCGTAGCCTAGCTCGGCAGCTACGGCCTTGGCCGTGGTGCTCTTGCCACAGGAGGAGTGACCATCGATGGCAATGACGAGCTGGCGCATGGCGAAGGGGCTAGGCGAAGGAAGGGTATCCACTAAATCCAGTTTTTACGACGTTGAGCAGCTTGCAGATGCGTGGGCACCTGGGCAAAAAATACGGCCACCGACTCGGGCAACCCGTGCGCCAATTGCTGCGACACGCGGTAGAAGGGGTTGAAAAAGCTCTTACCCCCGATGCCTACCCCCGTGGTGTTATCGAGGCCGGCGGCCCACTCGCCTTGGTAGGTGTGCACTAGGCACTGCCCCAGAAAACAGCCCAGCGCCGTGACTACGCCTTCCTGCTCAGCGGGCTTAATGGTAGCGCGCTGCTCCTCGATAAAAGCGGCTAATCGGTCCACGGCGGCCGCATCATAGGCGTTCAAGCGCAACTGTTGCCGCACAGCCTCGGCGGCACGGTGGAGAGAGGCAAGGGGCGATTCGGCTTCGGGCATGGCGTACAAAAGTACGAAGCTCCTCGGAAGTGGCCGCCCTGCGGGGTAGTTTATTGCCGCGGCGCCGCCGATTGTGCCTGTTGCCACTGCTGATATTGCTCCAGAATAGCCGCTGCATCGCGGCGGCGGTAGGCGCGGGCTTGCAGGCGCTTGGCCAGTTCCGGATCATCTCCCACCACACTCAGCATCTGCCGGCTGAACGCGGCACGGCCACTGCGCAGCTTCACCATGGCTCCATCGGGTTGGCGCAGCCACCACTGCGTGCCCAGCAGTTGCCACACGAAGCCCGCTTCCATATCCTGATATTGATACAGCCCCATTTTACTTCCTGCGAATAATTCCTGCGCAAAAAAGCGTCCTACCCCACCATACGTGGCATCAGGCAGCACCACGCGGATTACCTCGGTGGGTAGGTAGGAAATGGCTTGTTGGTACTCATTGACGAGGTAGACGCGTTCGGTCTTTAGCTGGTGAAGCTGGCCATCGTGCCACTGGCGGTCGGCAGTTTGGTAGCGCACCGACTGGCTATGCCGCACGTTGGAAATAGTGCCGGGCAGCACGTTCGGGTACATCGTGCGCTGGGCCGGCTCCTCGGGCCGGAGCTGGGCGACGGCGGGTAGGGATAGAAAGAGTAGCGGGAGTAATGCTTTCTTCATAATTGATAAGAAGAACGTATAAGAAGTTGAATATTATCTCCAAAAGGGCAGAAAAATCTGTCCTCCTGAGCTTGCGAAGGACCTTCTCAC
>NZ_JAHWGL010000175.1 GCF_019334315.1 Hymenobacter profundi | reverse complement strand
CAAATCAGGCATTGGAATGGTGAAATGGTGAAAGAAAACGCGTCTGTCATCCTGAGTGCAGCGAAGGACCTTCTCACACTAGAACGCCATGCTCCGGCATTCATCGTTTTGGAACAAGTATACAGCAAACAACTAGGCCGTCCTGCCGCAGTTTGCGAAGCATGAAGGCCTTGCTATTTCCTGGTTTACGGACCCTAGCGTGAGAAGGTCCTTCGCTGCACTCAGGATGACAGAATTTTTTCTACGTCACAACTCGCCATTTCACACCCTTACCACTTCTCCAGGCTGCTCAACGGAAATAATGAGCTTATTGTAGTGCTGCTTGATGTAGGCAAACAGCGTGGAAATGAACAGTAGAATACCCGCCATTTCGAATGCCTCTTCCAGCGTCATAATGACGAGGTAGGTAGGCGTCTGGTTGTCGGTGGTAGGGTCGGGGTTACCGTCGGTGAAGTAGTTACCGCCCAGCATTTCAAACACCACTGCACCTAGCACGAACACAGCCCCGGCCAGAATAAAGCGCAACCGCATCTGTGGCGACAGCGAGAACAGGAACTTGAGGTAGGCCACGGCAAACACCACCGCAAACAGTCCGCCCACTATCACCCACGAAAACCGCAGGTAGCCTGTGAGATTGAACATGTTGTGCAAGGGCTCAATCAGGAGTTCGTGCAAGCTCACGCTCTCATCGAGGGCCAGAAACAGGAACACGAAGCTAAGCCCCTGCCACTGCCGCCAGAAACCATCCTGGTCCTGCCGCTTCAAAGAAGCAATAACGGCCAGCAGAAGCGAGGAGAAAAAGAGAATGAACGCCGAGAAGAAAGCCGGAAAGTTGGCCTCGCGGTCGAAATAGAACTTCTCGAACAGCAGGCGACCGGGCCGGATGTCATTCACGAACTCCGCCACAATCAGCAACTGCATGGCCACCAAAATGCCAAACCCAATGAGCAAATACTTGAAAATGGCGTTGGGAAAAGCCCGCACCACTCTACCCTTGCTGGTTAGCTGAGAAGGAGTATGAGTGGACGTAACCGGCGGCGTTCTTTCTAGGGTTGAGGTGTTTTCCATAGAGTAGGATGAGGTATAGGAAAGGCTAGGGAAAGGTTCTCTTTTACGTAATGTGTTGATAATGTTATGGTAATATAAAAGGATTTTGATATTGTGCATATAACGACCAGTACGACAAGGAACAAGCGTGCTTCTCAGGGCCTTAAGTAAAGCGAACTGTGGACAAGCACAGAGAGCAGGGTAGGGGCTGTGCCAACTTCTGCGCCGTGGCTGCGTTTTCCGCAGATACCCTTCCCGACACTACCCACGATGACGATGAAGAACGTTCTGCTCTGTTTTCTGCTCTTGGCTACTGGTGTGGCCTATGCCCAACCCTCGCCCCGACAGCTCTACCCTGGCCTGTTTGAGGCCGTGCAGCTGGGCCGCGTGTATCCCGACAACAAAACCTTTGTGGACCTGCTGCCCACTGTGCCGCCGGCCGAGGTGATGAGCGCATACCAACGAGAAAAGGATCAGGCCGGCTTCGACTTGAAAGCCTTTACCCAGCGCTACTTCGCGCTGCCCGCCGAAGACACTGCCACCTACCACAGCAACGTGGCCGCCGGCATCCGGGCCCACCTCGACACGCTCTGGACGGTGCTGCGCCGCCCAGCGCGGGTTACGGCGCCGCCCTACTCGTCGCTGGTGGCGCTGCCCAAGTCCTACGTAGTGCCGGGCGGGCGCTTTCGGGAGGTGTACTACTGGGATTCGTACTTCACCATGCTGGGATTACAAGAGGCCGGCCGCACCCAGCAGGTGCGCGATATGGTAGACAATTTTGCCTACCTGATTGACCAGGTAGGGTTCATCCCGAACGGCAACCGCACCTACTACCTCACCCGCTCGCAGCCGCCGTTTTTTGCCCAGATGGTGCAGTTGCTGGCCCAGGCTGAAGGCACGCCCGCTACCCTGGCCCGCTACCGCCCCCAGCTCGAAAAGGAGTACACCTACTGGATGGCCGGCGCCGACTCCCTGCAACCCGGCACTGCTACCCGCCGCGCCGTGCGCATGCCCAAGGGCGAACTGCTGAACCGCTACTGGGACAGCAGCGACCAGCCCCGCGAAGAGTCCTACGCCGAGGACGTGGCAGCGGGCAAGCTCACGCGGCAGCCGCTGCCGGAATTCTATCGCAGCGTGCGCGCCGCTGCCGCCTCGGGCTGGGATTTCAGTACGCGCTGGTTTGGCCCCGCTAATACCATGGCTACCATCGAAACCACCAACCTGGTACCGGTCGATCTGAACTGTCTGGTGCTGGTGTTGGAGCAAACCCTGGCCCGTGCCTATGAGCAGGAAGGAAATAAAGCCCAGGCGTTTGCCTACGCACAAAAGGCCAAGGCGCGGGCAAAGGCCATTCAACGCTATTGCTGGGACAGGCAGGCCGACTGGTACGTCGATTATGATTTGCCCGAGCGACGCCGGGCCAGCATCCATACCCTGGCTGGCGTATTTCCGCTGGCCTACGGGGTAGCGACCAAGGGGCAAGCCAGCAAAGCCGCCCGCCGCCTCGAAAGCGAGTTTCTGCGCGATGGGGGCCTGCTTACTACCAGCAACGAAAGCGGTCAGCAGTGGGACGCGCCCAACGCCTGGGCGCCCCTGCAATACCTGGCCGTGCAGGGCCTGCGCCGCTACCAGCACCACGCCCTGGCCGATACCGTAGCCCACCGCTGGACCAGCCTGAACGTACGCGTGTTTCGGGAAACCGGCAAGCTGCTTGAGAAGTACAACGTGGAGGACATTCACAAAACCGCGGGTGGCGGCGAGTACCCTTTGCAAGATGGCTTCGGCTGGACCAATGGCGTCTTGCTAAAACTTCTCAATGAGCAGAAGCAACGCCAGAAGTAGTGGGCGTAAGCTGCTAGGCGCTACTATATATCACATAGTATATGTGACTCCTTGACTGTTATAATATGGTGCGGGTTGTGTTGTTCGCGTAGCTACGCTGTTGTACGGCCCGTGAGGTGAGTTGCGAACGACATAGTTCGCACTACTCTACAAAAAGCACAGAACCGCTTTAGACGCGGATTGCAGTATCTCACGCATGAATTTGAGCACCTTTCGCGCCTTTCGTAGCCGCAACTACCGGTTGTATTTTGGTGGGCAGTCGTTGTCGCTCTTGGGTACCTGGATGCAGAAAACGGCCGTTAGCTGGGTGGTGTATTCGCATACCAACTCCAAGTTGATGTTGGGAATAAGCGTATTTGCTACCCTGTTTCCAGCCGCTATTTTTTCCTTTCTCGGCGGCGGAGTAGCCGACCGCTACCAGCGCTACCGTGTGCTGCTGCTCACGCAGGTGCTCTCCATGATACAGGCGCTGCTGCTCACGCTCCTGATCTGGCAACGGCCAGATGCAGTGTGGGGCATCATCGGCCTGAGCGCCATGCTGGGCATCATCAACGGCTTCGACGTGCCGGCCCGCCAGTCGCTGGTACCCGAGCTGATCAAGAACCGACAGGACTTGCCCAACGCCCTGGCGCTGAATTCTTCGATGGTGAATCTGGCCAAGCTGGTAGGCCCGGCTTTGGCGGGCTTTGCGCTGGAGCACCTGGGCGCGGTGGCCTGTTTTGGGCTGAACGCACTGAGCTTTGTGGCCGTCATTGGTTCGCTGCTGGCTATCCGGCTGCCGCCCTACGTAGCCAAGCTACACACGAAAAACATGCTGGCTGAGCTACGCGACGGGCTGGCCTATGTGGCCGCAACACCGGCTATCCGGCACATTCTTCTGATGCTAGCCCTCGCCAGCCTGCTGGCCCTACCCTTCACTACGCTGCTACCCGTGTATGCCAAGGACGTTTTTGGTGGCACGGCCAGCACCTTTGGCATGCTGGATGGGGCCATTGGCCTGGGCGCCTTTATCGGGGCCATTTTTCTGGCGTCGTTGAAAGCCAGCGTCAACCTGAGCAAGGTGCTCACGGTGAATACCTTCATCTTTGGGGTAGGGCTGCTGCTGTTTTCGCATGCGCCATGGTATCCACTGGCGTTGTTGTTTTTGGTACTCGGCGCGTTTGGGATGATGTCGCAGATCACCATCAGCAATACCCTACTTCAAACAACCGTGGAGCCCGCACTACGGGGGCGGGTACTGAGCCTCTATGTGCTGGCCTATGCGGGGCTGGTACCGTTGGGTAGCCTGCTGGTAGGCGCTGTGTCGGAGCACATTGGCGTGCAGAACACAGTATTAGCAGAGGGTATTCTTACGCTACTGATCGGGGTGTTGCATCTGCGCACGCTGCGCCGCAAGTCACGCGAAGCGTCGTTGCAACCTGCGGCTGCCGAGCCGGTTTCTGAAACAGCAGTGCCTGTATAGAACGGTGTAGAAACGCCTACTTGCGTCTCATCGTTGAACGATTTCGTGCATCCAGCGCGGCCGATGAGACGCAAGTAGGCGTTTCTACACCGTTCACTAGGTAGCCTAAACAGATAACAACGTAGAAACTGCTATTAGTAATACAGCAGAAT
>NZ_JAHWGL010000174.1 GCF_019334315.1 Hymenobacter profundi | reverse complement strand
ACTTCGCTTCGCTGCGTTCAGGATGACAGACGGTTTTACTTCAAAAACTCACAACTTCACCATATGCCCGAAGCCTACCTTTCTACCCCACTGGGCCTGCTGAGCTTGCGTGGGTCCGATGCTGGACTAGCCGCCGTGACTTTTCTAGACGAGCCGCACGGCCAAGTTCCTACCCTTGTGGCAGAAGTGCCCGAGTGCCTGCGCGAGGCGCACTGCCAACTCAAGGCCTACTTCGCGGGCGAGCTGCAGGAATTTAAGTTGACGTATCATTTCGAGAAAGGCACTGATTTTCAGCGGCAAGTGTGGGCGACACTGCTGGGGGTAGGCTACGGCCGCACGGCCTCCTACCTCGATCTGGCCCGGCAATTGGGCAACCCTGGTGCGGTGCGGGCAGTGGGAGCAGCCAATGGACAAAATCCCTTGGGTATTGTGCTCCCGTGCCACCGGATTATTGGAGCCAATGGTCAGCTAACGGGCTATGCCGGTGGGCTGCACCGCAAAAAATGGCTGCTGCAACACGAGCGCCCCACCGGGCAGGGCGAGTTGTTTTGATAGGGGTAGCTGTTAGCTTCTAGCTGCTGGCTATTGGCTTTTTTACCAACTTGCACTGTTTCATACGCAGAACAGCACTCGTTCATTTTTGTCCGACTGCTTCAATAACCAGTTGATTCAGCTGCCGAGCTTCTACTGCCGTATGGTGCTGCCAGAACAAAAGCTAGCTGGCTTACTATCGTCAGAACATAAGCTAACAGCCAACAGCTACTAGCTACCAGCCAAATACATGCCCACCGCCCTACTCCAAACGCCCGAAAGTACCCACCGCGTCTACCTGCAAGATTGCGACATGCTGGGCCACCTCAACAACGCCCGCTACCTCGATTACTTCCTTAATGCCCGCGAGGAACACACCACCCAGCACTACGCCCTGAACCTGGGCCAACTGGCCCAACAGCAGAATGCGGGCTGGGTTATCACCAAGCACCATATCAGCTACTTGCGCCCGGCGCGCCACGGTGAGGTAGTGCGTATTCGCACCCAGCTCATCCATTTCGACAACTCCAATCTGGTGGTGGAGATGCAGATGCTGCACGAAGACGGCTTGCGCCTGAAAGCCGTGCTGTGGTCGGAGCTGGCCTTTGTGCGGGTAGACAGCGGCACACGCGCCGACCATTCCGACGCCCTGATGGATATGCTAGAGCAGCTGGATGTGGAAGAGGTAGACTACGACCCCGATGGGTTTGATGAGCGCGTGCGTCGGTTACGCAAGGAGCTGAAGCAGTTGCGCCGCGAGGGCGAAGAGTAGGGCGCACGCAGCATAGCGTTTTGGGAGTACTAGGGCAAAATTTTATGCTTAACCCCCTGGTACAGGTTGCGTTGAATACCTAGCGGCACCGCCGTAAAACGGTGCCGTAATTATTCTCTGTACCACCCAAAACACCTAGACCATGAGCATTTTTGGCAGCGATAAATTGAAAGGTAAGAAAGTAGCCATCTTGGCTACCGATGGCTTCGAGCAGGTAGAACTGACTGAGCCGAAGAAATTTCTGGAAGACGAAGGCGCCCAAGTGGACGTCATCTCCCTGAAAAGCGGTTCCATCAAGGGCTGGGATAAAACCGACTGGGGCAAAAAAGTAGACGTAGACAAAGTAATTGACGACGCGAAAGTGGCTGATTATGACGCGCTAGTACTACCTGGCGGCCAGATCAACCCCGATAAGCTGCGCGTAGAGCAAAGCGTGGTAGATTTTGTAGGCGAGTTCGCCCGTTCCGGCAAAACCGTAGCCGCCATCTGCCACGGCCCCTGGACGCTAATTGAAACCGGCTTCGTACGTGGCAAGCACATGACCAGCTACCCCAGCATCAAAACCGATCTGAAAAACGCCGGCGCCCAATGGTCCGACGAAACCGTGGTAGTCGACGGCAACCTCATCACCAGCCGCAACCCCGATGATATTCCGAACTTCAATAAGAAGATCAAAGAAGCATTGGTAAGCGAAACGGTAGAAGCCTAACATCCTACCTATAGAAGCACAAAGCCCCGGCTGCTCAGCAGCCGGGGCTTTGTGCTTCTATCTGCCTACCCCACTAGTTGTAGAAGCTGCGCCGCAAAACGATGGTATAGTAGATAAAGTCCACTATCAAACAGCAGCAAAAAACCACCCTGTAGCCACAACGACCGGCCAAACCCCAGCAGCCGGACCGGCTTGGAGTCGGTGGCGGCGCGGGCTTGCAGCCAACTGCCAATGCAGAGGTAAGCCACATCGAGGCCCAGGTTGAGCACCAGCAGCTTCTCGAAGTTGAACTGCGCCGTTAGGCTATCGGCCAAGGTAAGTTTGCTCACGCCATAGGGGTTGGCGCGCAGTAGCCCTACCACGGCTAGCAGCAGGTTCACCACGTTCCAGCCCACATTCATCAAGTGAAAATGGTGCGGCATGGTGCGTGCGTCGGTGCGGGCTACAAAGTAGCCGCTCACCAGCAGATTCAGCAAGGCCCATCCGCCCAGCACGGCCATGGCCCGCTCGGCCACTAGCTCGCGGGCTTGGTTGATGGCGGGTAGGGCTGCCGTAGTCAGGAGTAGGGTAGAAGCCATGCGAAACTGAAAAGTGCTTCAACAAAAAAGGAAGACGCCTGGCGCCTTCCTTTTTGTTGAAGCTGATGGTGAAGCTAGTTGGAAATGCCCAAGCCCAGATACACTTGGAAAGCTTGGTTGCGTACGTCGCCACTGGGCACGTTAATTTGCCCAGCCGTGCCCGTAGTAGCATAGCCGTCTTTGCGGATTTTGGCTAGGCCCAGGTCGTAGCGGCCACCTATGCGTGCGGGCCCAACGCGGAATTCTATACCGCCTACTACGCCGTAGTCGAGGGAGTGGTAGCCGTAGTCATCAATGCTCTGGTCGACGCCGGCGTTTTTCACTTTCGTAAGCAAGGCAACCTGCGGGCCTACGTGCACGCTCACGTTATCAAGGAAGTTGTACGTGAGTAATACGGGCACCTTCAGGTAGTCGAGGCGGTTTACGCGCTGCTCCGTTGTGCCGCCCTGGGTTTGATCGTAGCGGTAGCCTTGGCGCGAATACAGCAGCTCGGGCTGGATGGCCACTTTGCTGCTGAGGCCAAACTGTGCATACACACCAGCATGGAACGTGTTCAGGTTTTCGCGGGCGGGAATGCCGCCTTTGTCGTCGCCGTGCACGTTGGTGAGGTTGAAGCCGCCTTTCACCCCGAAGCCATTGTTGCGCGAGTCGGAGCTAGAACGGAAATAGTCGGTAGAGGACATGGCACCACCGGGCCGCACCTGGGCATGGGCCAAAGAGAAGGAGGCAGCAAAAGCTACAAGCAGAAGCGTAATCTTTTTCATAAGTAGAAGGAAATCAAGCGGAGTAAGAAGTAAAAAACGAGCTACTGTAAGTGCGCGGCTCGCATAACATCCGTAAGCGGCTATACTTCGCCGTGGACAGAAAGTTGCGTAGGCAGGATAGTTGGCGTAAAAAATACCAGTGAAAATACTTGCTGCTACGGCGCTGCGTCGTATCTTAGCTGCTAATCCCGGCCGCCGCCAGCGGGCTTGCGGGGCGTTAGCTCAGTTGGTTCAGAGCGCTACCTTGACAGGGTAGAGGTCACTGGTTCGAGCCCAGTACGCCTCACGTAAGTCCGCAAAACATCGTGAGTGAGGCCGATTTGGAATCTGCCGACGGTTTTGCCAACGATGCAGTACCTGAGTCACCCAAAAAGCCCGACCTACCGGCCGGGCTTCTTTGTGCGCCGGCTGCCCCCATCCCTACCCTATGCTGCCTGTTGCCTGGGCGCCCTGCTACGCCCACCCGCTGCCCGAAAACCACCGGTTTCCCATGCTCAAGTATGAGTTGCTGCCCGCGCAACTGCTACGCGAAGGCATCATCACCGAAGCCGACCTGTTTGCGCCCGCGCCGGCCGCCGCCGCGGATATCCTGCGCGTGCACACCGCCGACTATTACCACCGCGTCACGACGGGTCAGCTTACGCGGCAGGAAGAGCGGGCCACAGGTTTTCCGTGGAGCCCGCAGTTGATAACGCGGGAAATAATCATTCTGGAAGGCACCTTGGAAGCCGCTCGCCGCGCCTTGCAGACAGGCGTAGCGCTTAATATTGCCGGTGGCACCCATCACGCGTTTGCTGATAGGGGTGAAGGCTTTTGCCTGTTCAACGACCAGGCGGCGGGCGCTGCCTACCTGCTGGCCCAGGCAGAACTCGGCATCGGCAAGGTGCTGATTGTGGACCTGGACGTGCACCAGGGCAACGGTACGGCCCGCATTTTCGAGCACGAGCCGCGCGTGTTCACGTTCTCGATGCACGGCGCCCGCAACTACCCCGGCCGCAAAGAGCGCTCCGACCTGGACCTACCCCTCCCCGACGGCACCACCGACGCCGAGTATCTCAAGCTGCTAGCCGACACCCTACCCCGCCTGCTCGACGAGGTGCAGCCAGACTTCGTATTTTATCAGGCTGGCGTCGATGTGCTGGCTACGGATAAGCTGGGCTACCTTAGTCTCACCCGCGAGGGCTGTCGCCAGCGCGACCAACTGGTATTGCGCCTCTGCCACCAGCACCGCCTACCCGTGGTGGTGTGCATGGGCGGCGGCTACTCTCCCCGCCTCGCCGACATCCTCGACGCCCACGTCAACACCTTCCGCACCGCTGCGGAGATATGGGGGTAGTTGTGAAATGGTGAGTAGTGAAATGGTGAAGTTGTGAATGCAAAAGCGTCTGTCATCC
>NZ_JAHWGL010000173.1 GCF_019334315.1 Hymenobacter profundi | reverse complement strand
CGGCGCCCAAAAGATTCGATTTCGTAGTGGTAAGTCAGAACCACGGATTTGCTCGGATTTTTCGGATGACACGGATTCTGTGAACGATTCACGCCAACCACATCTCGACGCTACACAGTGGATTGTCACAAAACATAGAGAGCTACCTGATTTGGATAGCCCTCTATGTTTGAAATCGTCTACAAAATCCGTGTCATCCGAAAAATCCGAGCGAAACCGTGATCCGAAATCCGTGTCATCCGTCAAATCCGAGCGAATCCGTGATTCAGATTTATCTAAAGATTTAGTTGTATAACTAAAATATTAGTTATACCTTACTCTCCTTAACCACTACTTATGGAAAATCTACCCGAACTCACCCGCGCCGAGGAGCAAGTCATGCAAGTGCTGTGGCAGCGGGGGCCGTCGTTTGTGAAGGACATGCTGCCGGAGCTGCCCACTCCTACCCCCGCCTACACCACGGTGTCCACTATCATCCGCATTCTGGAGCAGAAGGGCTTTGTGGGGCACGAGGCCTTTGGGCGCACGCACCGCTACTATGCCCTGGTAGCACAGGATGCCTACCGGCGCTTCTCGCTCACCAAGCTGCTGGGCGGCTACTTCGGCGGGTCGTTCAGCCGGTTGGTCAGCTTCTTTGCCCAGGAGGAAAACCTGGATGCCCGCCAGCTCGACGAGCTGCTGCGCCACGCCCAGCAGGACCTCCCCCCTACCCCAGCCGACTCGCAAGATGACGACGCCCCAACTGCTTAATTGGCTTCTGCTGAGCACGCTCACGCTGGGCGCGCTGTGGCTGCTCTACCACCTGGCCCTGCGCCGCGAGCGGTGCTTCCAGTACAACCGCGTCCTGCTACTGCTAGCTCCGCCGCTGGCGGCGCTGTTGCCTCTCGTGCATTTGCCCGCCGCCTGGCTTCCGGCAACTCCCACGGCCCAGGCGCCCCTACGTCTGCTGCTTCCAACCGTGACGGTAGGCGCTTCGGCTACCAGTGCGCCCGCTGTGCCGCTGCTGTTCTGGGTGCTGCTACTGTATGGCGCCGGGGTAGCACTGTTGCTGGGTAGGCTAAGCTGGCAATTACTGATACTTTGGCGCTGCACGCGCACGCTCCCCGCCGAGCAACACGCAGGCTACACGCTGTACCGCACCGGCGGCCAGCGGCCTACCGGCTCCTTCGGTCGCGCCGTGTACTGGGACGATACCGCGCCGCTCACTGCCGCCGAAGCCGCCCAGGTGCTGCGCCACGAGCTGGTGCACGTGCGCCAGCACCACACCCTCGACCGGCTCTGGCTGCGCGTGTGGCAGGCCGTACTCTGGCCCAACCTCTTCGTGCACCTGCTGCCCCGCGCCCTCGACCTCACCCACGAGTACCTCGCCGATGCCGCTGCGGCGCCTTCTACTGCTACCGATTATATCCGGCTACTTGCCCGCCAAGCCTCCGGCTGGCTGGGGCAGGCGCCTACCCTTGCGCATTCTTTCTTTTCATCTTCCACCTTAACTCGTATTGCCATGCTGAACCGTTCGTCGTCTGTACCCCGCCGCTGGAAGCAGTGGCTGGCGCTGCCCGTGTGTGCCGGGCTGCTGTTTGTGGTGGCTTGTGAGAAGAATACGCCGGCTGATGAAGTTGCGGCGCCGCACGTGCAGGAAAGTAAAGAGACTTCTTCTTTAGAGATTCAGAAAGTACCTGGTTCATCCAAGTTCATCCTTCTAGCAGATGGCAAGCAAGTGGGCGGAGAATATACCAAGGACGAGGTCGTACCAGCTTTGCGGCGCTACCGCTCGTCAATGTCCGTTTCTTCCCGGCCACCGGGTATTATCACACCGGATGGAGTATACCGCTACGCGCAACAAATGCCGGAATACCCAGGCGGTATGAGCGCGCTTTTACAGCATATCGGCAAAAGTATCCATTACCCGGCCGAGGCGAGAGCACAGCATATAGAGGGCAAAGTATTCGTCAGATTCACGGTCACCAAAGACGGTAGTATAGACGATGTACAGCTCATGAAAGGGATTCAGCAAAAATTAACTATTAAGCCAGCAAAAGGCGAAGCTCCTTTGGTAACTACTGTTACCACACCACCTATGCTAGCTATGAATGAGGAAGCGTTGCGTGTGGTTCGCGAACTACCTCGCTGGACACCTGGCACGCACAATGGTCAACCTGTGGATGTGTCCTTCACTGTTCCTGTTACCTACGCCTTGCACTAGCTGACCTACTAGTTCTACTACACTATATCCATCCACCTATTTCTTCATTCCTAATGGCTACTCTTCTACTTCACTGGCTTTGGATGAGCACACTGATTCTCGGTGCCCTCTGGCTGTTCTACCACGTTGGGATGCGGCGCGAACAAAGCTTCCGCTACAACCGGATGCTGTTGGTGCTGGCACCACTGCTGGCCGCCGTGCTGCCGCTGCTCCCCTTACCCGCCCTGGAACTGGCTACCCCAGTTATGGTGCAACAGCCATTGCAGTTCCTGTTGCCTGAGGCAACGGCCAACGCGGAGGCCAGCCATCCGGCGGCTACTGCCATTCCGTGGCTGGTGCTCTGCTACGGCATAGGGGTAGTGCTGCTGCTGGCGCGGCTGGGCGGGCAGCTCTGGCAGCTGTGGCGCTTTGCTCGGTTGCTACCCGTAGAGCGGCACGAGGACTATACCCTGCGGCGTACCGGTGGCCAGCGTCCTACCAGCTCGTTCGGCCGCACGGTGTTCTGGGACGACTCCCTACCCCTCACCTCCGCCGAAGGCCGGCAAATACTGGCCCACGAGCTGGCCCACGTGCGCCAGCACCATACCCTCGACCGTCTCTGGCTGCGCGTGTGGCAAGCCATACTTTGGCCCAACCCCTTTGTACACCTGCTGCCGAACGCGCTGCACCTCACCCACGAGTACCTCGCCGACGAAGCCGCCGCTGCTACCTCGCCCGCCGACTATGTTGGGTTGCTGGCTCGGCAAGCCACGCGCTGGCTGGGACAGACGCCTACCCTTGCTCATTCTTTCTTTTCATCCTCCACCTTAACCCGTATTGCTATGCTGAACCGTCCGTCCGTTACCCGCCGCTGGAAGCAGTGGCTGGCCCTACCCCTTGGCTGCGTCCTGCTAGGCGTAGTAGCCTGTGAGAAAAATACGCCGGCTGATGACGCTGCGCTTTCGCAGACTTCCGGGCAGGCTTCGTCTATGCCTGCGCCGCCCCTGCCCGCCCCGCCGCCGCCACCTGCTTTTAACGCAAAAGGTGAACGGATTTACGCCTACGTTGAGCAAATGCCGGAGCCTCCGGGCGGCATGGGTGGCTTATTGAAATATATAGGCGAAAACATGCAATACCCGGCTAGCGCTAAAGCGGCGCAGCTAGAGGGAATGTCATTCGTCAGCTTTACCGTCAACAAGGAAGGCGATATAGAAGACGTGTACCTTCGAAAAGGTATTTCCTCTCCCGAACACGAAGCAGCAGCGCAGGCGATGAACGACGAAGCCTTGCGCGTCGTCAAAGAACTGCCTCGCTGGACACCCGGCAAGCAAAAAGGGCAACCTGTGAATGTGTCCTTTACGATTCCGATCAGCTACGCTTTGAAGAAGTAGTACTTTGCCCGCTACCCTAGCCGCACAGCAGGGGTAGCGGGCAAAGTTTATTCGTGGCTTCCCGGAACGTCCTTTCAGCCCGGCGCGTATCTTTAGCTTCCACATCAACTGAGGACTCGCGCGTTCGTGGCATCTATCCGGCTTTTCTTTCTTTCTCCTACCCACTTATGCTGTTGGGTAGTATGGTTGCTGCTGAGTAGTAGTTGCTCGTCGCCGCAGGAGAAGTCCCGGCAGCCCAGCGCCGCCGAGCTGGCGCTAGCTCGGCAGCAGCAGCTACACCAAGACTCCCTACAGGCCGATTCTGTTGCCAAAGTGCACGGCGAGCTTCCCGGCGCCATTCTACCCGATTCGCGCATTGTGGCCTACTATGGCAACCCGTTGCACAAAAGCATGGGCATTTTGGGGCAGTACCCGCAGGATGAGATGCTACGCCGCCTCAGCGAGCAGATAGAAGAGTGGGAAGCCGCCGACCCCAAGCGCCCCGTGCGCCCGGCCCTGCACCTCACGGCCATCATCGCCCAGCGCGACTCCGGCGCCGATGGCAAGTACCGCGCGTCTCTACCCGACAGCACTATCCAGCGCATGATTGCGCTGGGCCGCCAGCAGCATGCGCTGGTATTTCTGGATGTGCAAGTAGGCCTGAGCACGCTGCCCGAGGAGCTGCCCCGCTTGGCGCCCTACCTGCGCCTACCCTTCGTGCACCTGGGCATCGACCCGGAGTTTTCGATGAAATCGGGCCGGCGGCCGGGTACGGAGGTGGGCGAGTTTGATGCCCAGGACGTGAACTACGCCCGCCGCTTTCTGGCCGATATCGTGAGCGAATACCAGCTGCCGCCCAAGGTGCTGGTGGTGCACCGCTTCCGCCAGGATATGGTCACCAACTACCAGGACATCAAAACCGACCCGCGCGTGCAGATTGTGATGGACATGGACGGCTGGGGCACGCCCAAAATCAAGCGCGGCTCCTACCGCAAGTTCATCAAGCAGCAACCCGTGGAGTTTGCCGGCTTCAAACTGTTCTACAAAAACGACCGGCGCCCCGGCTCCCGCCTCATGACCCCCGCTGAGGTAGCCGCCCTGGACCCCAAGCCGCTGTATATTCAGTATCAATAAATGGTGAAGTTGTGAGTTTGTGAAGTTGTGAATAGTCTGTCATCCTGAACGCAGTGAAGGACCTTCTCACGAGAGAACGAGTCGTTAATACGATTGTCGTTCACACGTGAGAAGGTCCTTCACTGCGTTCAGGATGACAGACTATTCACAACTTCACAAACTCACAACTTCAC
>NZ_JAHWGL010000172.1 GCF_019334315.1 Hymenobacter profundi | reverse complement strand
CCTTATGCCAGTTGAACGACCATCGTACGAACGATTCGTTCAACTGGCATAAGGTCCTTCGCTCTGCTCAGGATGACAGGCGGGTTTCGTTGGTTTACAACCTGTTAATTTACAACCACGCGCAGTTTGAACTCTCTGGTTAGGCCAGCTTCCGTGCGCAGATTGTGCGAGATGCGCAGCTTGTAAACTCCATCCTTCGGGGTAGAAACAGAAACTGTAGTGCCAAATGGCCCATTTGCTTCTCCATCGGGCTGAATCACCTGCGCGAAGCGGATATTCGGCAGTGAGTCTGGCGCCAGCAGCGTGGCAGAAAGCTTGCGTTTGCCCTGTACCGGAATACTGGCTATAAATTCCTGATTGACCGTTTTTAACTCTCCCAACACGGTCACTGAGCTGTCGTTGGCCGGGAACGTAACTTGAACCGTGCTATCGGCGCGGGCGTCGATGACAGCTGAGGTAGCGGCCGTTTCGGGTGCCGGTGGGGTGGTGTTTTCGGCTGGTACGGTGGCGGTTTCGGAATTTGTGCTGCACGCCGCCAAGCAGAGGCCGAAGCCCAGGTACATCCATTTACTCATTGCTTTTCAGGTAGTAGGATAGATGAAAGAGTTTGGCTAATACCCCGCGGCCGTATCATCGCCCCGCGGGTCGGCACCGCCTTCCAGGCGGCCGTCGGGAAGCACCCGAATGGCCTCCACGCGGCCCCAAGCGGCGCGGGGTGCCAGTTTGTAGCCGTGGGCGCGGAGCGTATCGGCCGCGGCCGGAATCAGGGCGTCTTGCTCTACGTCGATCTGGTCGGGGAGCCACTGGTGGTGCAGGCGCGGCGCGGCTACAGCCTGCTGCGGATTGAAACCGTAGTCCACCACGTTCAGAATAGTTTGCAACACGCTGGTAATGATGGTGCTGCCACCGGGGGTGCCCACCACCAGCTTCAACTGCCCATTTTGGGTGAGAATGGCCGGCGTCATGCTGGACAACATGCGCTTGCCGGGCTGAATGGCGTTGGCCGTGCCGCCCACCAGGCCGTAGGCGTTGGGCGTGCCGGCCTTGCTGCTGAAATCGTCCATCTCATTGTTCAGAATGAAGCCTGCACCGGCTACTACCACCTTGCTACCATAGGCACCATTGAGGGTAGTGGTGCAGGATACCGCGTTGCCCTGGGCGTCCACAATATTGTAGTGCGTAGTCTGGTCCGACTCGTAGCCGGGTAGGCCCGCGCCGGCCTGTACCTGGGCGCTGGGGGTAGCCCGCACGGGTAGGGTAGTGGCCATGCGCTGCCGGTTGTAAGCGGAATCTAAAAGCTGTGTTACGGGCACGCGGCCGAAGTCCGGGTCGCCCAGGTAGGTGGCGCGGTCGGCGTACACGCGCCGTTCGGCCTCTGTTACCACGTGCACCTCTTGGGGCGTGTGCCAGCCCATGCGGCCCAAGTCGTAGGGCTGTAGCATTTGCAGCATTTGGAGCAGGGCCACGCCGCCGCTGGGCGGCGGAAATGTTAGTACGTCGTAGCCGCGGTACTGGCCGTGCAGGGGCGTGCGCCACTTGGGTTGATAATCGGCTAGGTCTTGCTTGGTGATTAGGCCCTTGCCGCGCTGCATTTCAGCCACCACCAAATCGGCGGTCTGGCCCTGGTAGAAGCCGGCCCTACCCTGGTCGCGGATGCGAGTGAGCGTTTGGGCTAGATCGGGGTATTTGGCGATGTCGCCCTCAGCCCAATTACCGCTGGTTTTGATGTAGGCCGTATTGGGCGTGAACTTCGCAAACTCGGCGTGGGTGCGGTTGAGGCCAGCAGCTTCTTTAGTAGTTAGGCGCAGGCCGTTGGTGGCTAGATCGATAGCCGGCTGCACTACTTCGCGCCAGGGCAGTTTGCCCAGCTTCTGGTGCAGCGCCTCCATGCCAGCTACTGTGCCGGGCACGCCTACCGCCAGGTGGCCCAGGGTGCTACGGTTGGGTACCACGTTGCCTTTGGCATCGAGGTACATGTCGCGGGTAGCGGCGGCCGGCGCGGTTTCCCGGAAGTCGAGGGCGCCTTCCTGGCCATCGGCTCCGTGGTAGAGCAGGAAGCCGCCGCCGCCAATGTTGCCAGCCACGGGTAGGGCTACGGCTAGGGCAAACTGCACGGCCACAGCCGCATCGTAGGCATTGCCTCCCTTCCGCAAAATCTCAACCCCAATGCGCGTGGCCTCCGGGTGTGCCGATACCACCATGGCTTTATCCGTGACAACCGGCGAAACAGCGGGCGGACGAGCTGCCAACGACAGCGGCGCTACGGCCACGGTAGGCGTAGTAAACGGGGTAGTACGGCTGGTAGAACAAGCTGTTAGCGCGGCCAGGGCCAACGGGAGCAAACGAATTTTCATGCAGGCAAGGTAAGAGATGACCAGAGGTTGTCCTACTGCCGGAGGTAGGAAAAGGTGCAATGCCGACCAGATAACTTGCTAGAGAAATAGTTTGCCAACTATATTTATTGCGTCAAATAAGTTACATAGTAATGAATAGGTATATGTGTTCTGATGAATTAGAATATATCCGGGAGGTACCGGGCCTAATAGTAAGTTATGACCAAACAAACCAGTGGCTGTATGCCGATTGGTACGGCGAACATACCCCTGAGTCTTCGGCCGTTGCATGCCAGCTAATGTTGGAAGTGGCACAGGAAAGGCGCTGCGCTAAAATCCTGAACGATAATTCCAACATCACCCACAGTACCGCTCGGATTACGGACGTAGGTTGGCAATGGATGCGTGACATCTACGCCTCTGGGGTGTACTATTTTGTGTGGGTGAGCCCAACGTCAGCCATGGACGAACAGATGCGTGAAAATGCGCTTCGTTCCAGCGGCCGCCCCTTTGTGGTGACGTTCCCGGACCTTGCTTCGGCGTGTAGCTGGTTGCTTCGGCAAGTGGTTCCCAAGGAGCAAGTAGGCGAGTAAGAAAGGCACGCGGCCAACCGTACGCGCCGCAATTCGTTGGTAGTCGTAGCTTTGCTATTCAACCCTTTCTGCCATGACCACCACCGAAACGACCGAGTCTACGCCCGCTGCGCCTACCCTGCCAATTGTTGCGCAAGACCCCTGGCTGACGCCCTATGAGCCGGTACTGCTGGCTCGCCAGGAGCGCCTGCGCCAGCGCCTGCACGAGATTGAGGCCCAGTGCGAATCGCTGAGCAAGTTTGCTCAGGCACACGAGCGCCTGGGTCTCAACTACGACGGCCGCCGCCGCGGGTATTGGTACCGCGAGTGGGCCCCCGCGGCCGAGGCGCTCTACCTCGTGGGCGACTTCAACGGCTGGGACCGGCAGGCCACACCCCTACAGAAAGGGCCAGATGGTGTGTGGGAACGGTTCTTTCCCGACCGCGAGTACCGCGACCGGCTCACCCACGGCAGCCGCTATAAAGTGCACGTGGTCACTTGGCGCGAGGCCAAAGACCGACTACCCGCCTACCTGCGCCGCGCCGTGCAGGACGAGGAAACCAAGGATTTCGCTGCCCAAATATGGCGCCCCGAGCAGCCCTTCCAGTGGACTGACCAGAAGTTTCGGGTGTCGAACTACGTGCGGGAGCCGTTTATTTATGAATGCCACGTAGGCATGGCCACCGAGGAAGGCCGCATTGGCACCTACCTAGAGTTTGCTGATACAGTATTGCCTCGTGTGCAAGCGCTAGGCTATAACTGCATTCAGCTGATGGCTGTGATGGAGCACCCCTACTACGGCTCGTTTGGGTATCATGTAGCCAACTTTTTTGGGGTGTCGTCGCGGTTTGGTACGCCCGAGGAGCTGAAGCATTTGGTAAACGAAGCGCACCGCCGGGGCATTGCCGTGCTGCTGGATGTGGTGCATTCCCACGCCGTGAAAAACGAGGCCGAGGGCCTGGCGAACTTCGATGGCTCCGGCGGGCAGTACTTCCACCAGGGCAGCCGGGGCGAGCATCCGGGCTGGGATTCCCGCCTGTTCGACTACGGCAAACCCGAGGTGCAGCAGTTCTTGCTCAGTAACTTACGCTATTGGTTGGAGGAGTTCCACTTCGACGGTTTCCGGTTCGATGGAGTCACCAGCATGCTCTACCATCACCACGGCGAGGGGGTAGGCTTTGGCGATTACAGCCAGTATTTTGGGCCAGAGGTAGATGATGATGCCGTGCTTTACCTGCAACTGGCGGCCTCGCTGGTGCGAGAGCTGAAGCGAAGTGCTCTTTTGATTGCCGAGGACATGAGCGGCATGCCCGGCCTGTGCCGGCCCATTCCGGAGGGTGGCATCGGGTTCGACTACCGCCTGGCCATGGGCATTCCCGATTACTGGATCAAGCTGCTCAAGCACACCCGCGACGAGGACTGGAATCTGCATGACCTCTGGTACACGCTCACCAACCGTCGTCTGGGCGAGAAAACGGTAGCTTATGCCGAAAGCCACGACCAAGCCCTGGTAGGCGATAAAACGCTGGCACACTGGCTGATGGATGCTGCTATCTACACCCACATGCAGAAAGACGACCCTGATCCTATTGTGGCGCGGGGCATGGCCCTGCATAAGCTCATTCGGATGACTACCCTAGCCTTGGGCGGCGAGGCCTACCTCAACTTCATCGGCAACGAGTTTGGGCACCCGGAGTGGGTCGATTTTCCGCGGGCCGGCAACAACTGGAGCCACCACTATGCCCGCCGGCAATGGTCGCTGGCTAATAATCCTGACCTGAAATTCCAATACCTGCAAGCTTTCGACGAGGCGATGGTAGGGCTGGCCCGCACCGAGCGCCTGTTAGCCGCCGGTCCTGCCCGCGAGCTGAACATCGACACCACCAACCAAGTATTGGCCTTCGAGCGGGGCGGACTGGTGTTCGTGTTCAACTTCCACATCAACAACAGCGTGCCCGACTACCGTTTCTACGTGCCCGAGCCCGGCCGCTACCGCCTACTACTCAACTCCGACGACGCCCGCTTTGACGGATTCAGCCGCATCAACGACGACGGCGTCTACTTCACCCAACCCGATGAGGAAGGCTCCGGCCAACAGCTCAGCATCTACGCCATCAACCGCGCCGTGCTGGTTTTCAAGCGCGAGGATTAGAGGTATGGGGGTGAGGGTAGTAATAGAACGCCTGTCATCCTGAGCACAGCGAAGGACCTTATCACGCGTGAACGACCGATGTAACAACGACTCGTTCTGCGGGCATAAGGTCCTTCGCTGTGCTCAGGATGACAGGCGTTCTATTACTACCCT
>NZ_JAHWGL010000171.1 GCF_019334315.1 Hymenobacter profundi | reverse complement strand
TATGCGTCTCTACACCGTTCACTATTTAACTCAAACAGCTTCCGAGTATCTTCATCGTCTACTGATGCGAGTTATTCAACGACGAGACACAACGTATTGTGTTTCTACCATATACACTCCGCTGAGAACCTAGCAACTCCTCCTAAACCACGCCTCCTATGCCGTTTCTCCATTACGCACCCTGGCTGCTACTGGCAGGTCTAGGCGCCGCAACCCAGGCGCAGGCCCAAACCACCTACCAGCCTACCTGGGCTTCGTTGGACCAGCGCCCGGTGCCGCAGTGGTTTACGGATGCAAAGTTTGGCATTTTCATTCATTGGGGCGTGTACTCGGTGCCGGCCTACCGGCCCGTGAGTCCCCGCCCCTACGAAACCTACGCCGAGTGGTACGGGGCCGATGTATACGGCAATGCGGCGCTGCGTGAGAGCTTTCACAACAAAAATTACGGCCCCACCTTCACCTACCGCGACTTCGGGCCGCTGTTTCGGGCTGAGCTGTTCGACCCCGCCCGCTGGGCCGATTTGTTTGTGCGCGCCGGCGCCCGCTACGTGGTACTCACCTCAAAGCACCACGACGGCTACTCCCTGTGGCCTACCACCGCCCCCTACAAGCAGCAGTGGAATAGCGGCGCCGTGGGGCCGAAGCGCGATTTGGTGGGCGAGCTAACCCAGGCCGTACGCGCCCGCGGCCTGAAAATGGGCCTGTACTACTCTTTAATGGAGTGGGAAAGCACTCCTACCCCCAGCCGGCCCGGCGGCTACTACCTCCCCGCTGCTGACATTGCCAAGCACCAGATACCCGACGCGCAGTACGTGGACCAGAACTCCCTGTGGCAACTCAAGGAACTGGTCACGCGCTACCAGCCGGCCCTGCTCTTTGCCGATGGCGAATGGGACCGGCCCGCCGAGTACTGGAAAAGCCGCGAATTTCTGGCGTGGCTCTACAACAACGCCCCCAACAAAATGGAAGTGGTGGTGAATGACCGGTGGGGCCGCGGCACCCGCAGCCAGCACGGCGGCTACTACACCAGCGAGTACGCCAGCGACAACGACAAGGTAGGCGCGCACCACCCCTGGGAGGAAAGCCGCGGCATGGGCCAGTCCTACGGCTTCAACCGCGCCGAAAACATCGATGACTACCTCTCCTCAGCCCAGCTCGTACACCAGCTCATCGACATCGTGAGCCGGGGCGGCAACCTGCTGCTCAACATTGGCCCGGCGGCCGATGGCACCATTCCGGTGCTGATGCAGGAACGGTTGGTGGACATTGGCAAGTGGCTGGCTATCAACGGCGAGTCTATTTACGGTACCACCGCTTGGGAGCCGGGCGTTACCCAAAGCGAGCCGAACAAAACGCTCTACTACACCGCCAAGGGCAACGACCTGTACGTGCTGGCCACGGCCTGGCCTGCCGCTCCCTTTGTGGTAGCCGGCGTGCGCTCTACCCGCAAGCCGCCCCAGGTGACGCTGTTGGGTAGCCCGGTACCAGTGAAAGCCACCACCAAAGGCGGCCAGCTCACCATTCAGCCGCCTACCCTAAGTCCGGCGCAGATCCCTTCGCCGCTGGCGTACGTATTCAAAATCAGTGGCGGTGCGGCACTACCCGCCGCCGGCCGCTGAAGGCGCGGCTTGTTTTCTCAGGCTGACGCGGTGCGGGCGACTTCGCCCTACCCCCTCACTTGCGGGTAGTCCCATCGTGCCGGCGCCGACATTCTTTCTTGCATCCCGAAAAATCGTTGTCTTGAGAATTCTCCTCGTTGAAGATGAAGTAAGCCTGGCCTCGTTTATCCGCAAGGGTATCGAAAGCGAAAACTATGAGCTGGACGTGGCCTACGATGGCCTAATGGGCCAGCGCATGTTCGAGCAGCGCCCCTACGACGTGGTGATTCTGGACGTGAACCTACCGCACATCAATGGGTTCGAGCTGTGCCGCTATATCAAGCAGCACTCGCCGCGCCAGGCCGTGCTCATGCTCACGGCCCTTGATGGCATGCAGGACAAGGAAAGCGGCTTCGGGGCGGGCGCCGACGACTACCTCGTGAAGCCCTTCGTGTTTCGGGAGCTGCTGTTGCGTATTCGGGCGCTGGCCCGCCGCAGCATTTCCTACGCCGGCCAGCACGCCCTGTTGCAGGTAGCCGACCTGGAAATGGACGTGGACGCCCGCATGGTGCGCCGGGCCGGGCAGCGCATCGAGCTGACTACCCGCGAGTATGCGCTGCTGGAATTTCTGATGGTGAACAAGGGTAAAACCGTGAGCCGGGTGGAAATTGCCGAGAAGGTGTGGGACCTGCACTTCGACACCAATACCAATGTGATTGACGTATACATCAACTACTTGCGCAAGAAAATTGATAAGAATTTTGGGCAAAAGCTGCTGCACACGGTGGTAGGCATGGGCTATTTGATGCAGGGCTAATGGCGGCGCGGCTCCAGATCAAGCACAAGCTCCTGCTGTGGTTCAGCGGTTTGGTGGGCCTGATTTTGCTGGCCTTCTCCACCTACGTGTACCTGAGCTACATTGATTTTCGCCAGGATTCCTTCACTACCCGCCTCACGCGCAAGGCCAACGTGGCCCATCAGGTGCTTGGCGACACCATTGTCAGCCATGTGCTGGCTTCCCTACCCGAGCAGGCCGAGTACCTCTACGCCCCCGACAATACGCCGCTCTACAGCAGCCTACACGGGCAGGACTTTCAGCCTACCCCGGAATTCCTGGCGCAGGTGCGGCAGGAAAAGGAATATGCTTTTTCGTTCAGCAGCCCCAGCCATCAGTACCCCAAAGATGGCGTGGCCATCACCTATCACTCTCCAGATGCCCCCGGTGAGTACGTGGCTATTGTGACGGCCTACGACAGCAACGGCTACACCCGCCAATACACCCTGCTGAATTCGCTGCTCTACGGCAACCTGATGGCCGTGGTGCTGGTAGCCGGGCTGGGGCTGCTTTTCGCCAGCCGGGCGCTGGCCCCCTTGAATTTCCTGATTCGCCAGCTGCGGGCGCCCGGCTCCCAGGCGGCTAGTTTTCGCCTGCAGGCCTCCAACCCCCACGACGAGGTAGGCGTTCTGGCAACGGCCTTCAACGACCTGCTGACGCGGCAAGAGGCCCTGGCCGCCAGTCAGCAGGCGTTTATTGCGCAGGCCTCGCACGAGCTGCGCACGCCCCTGACCACTATCAAAGGTTGGCTGGAAACTTCCCTGGATTACGATTCGGACGTGACCAGCTTAAAGGAAGGCATCAGCCACGCCGCCCACGAGCTGGACAAGCTCACAGAGCTGACCAACGGCCTGCTGCACCTGGCGCGCCTCGGGGGCATCACGCCCCACCTCGACCGCCAGCCGCTAGAAGTGATGGACATTCTGCTAGATGTGATTGACACTGTGCAGCACCAGCGCCCCCAACAGCGCCTGTCGCTGGACGTGGGCGAGGGCGTAGAGCGGCAAGCGGTGCCGCCTACGGTATTCGGCAACCGCCACCTGCTGCGCACGGCCCTGGTGAATCTGGTAGACAACGCCTGCAAATACTCGGCGGAGCAGCCAGTGGCCCTGCGCCTGACAATGAACACCGACCAAGGCATTCGGCTGTATATTGAAGATCAGGGCGTTGGCATAGCGCCCGCCGATATGCAATTTATTTTTCAGCCGCTGATTCGCGGGAGCAACACGCAACATATTCAGGGCTTCGGCATTGGGCTGACGCTGGCCCACGAGATTTTGCAGCTGCACCAAGGCGTGCTTCATCTGCTACCCCGGCCAGGTGGTGGCACCATTGCCGAAGTCAGCCTACCCCTACTGAAAGGGTAGCAGATAGACCTGTGGCTGCCTTGGAAGCAGTGGCTACCCTTTAGGCGTGATGCGGCGCAGAGTTGAAGCATGCTGGTCTCTTCGCTTGATTTCTCACTCAAGCGTACTTCTCATTTGTTGGCAGCACGAGCCCAGAAGCCTTATTAAAAGACACTCTAATAACTTCTAATCTATCACTAACATCAGTCTAATACCGCGGCTCTAGCTTTACTGGCATCATGCTAGCAACGCTTTCCTCCCTGTATTTACTACCATCTGACCGCTGCCGCTTCCTGGTGCTGCTGGCGGTTGGCTTTCTAGGTATAGCCATTTCCAAGCCTGCCGTGGCCCAGGCGCAGGCCGTGCCTTCGTCGCCGCTCACACTGCCCCAGGCGCTGGAGCTGGCCCGCGCCAACTACCCGGCGCTGCGGGCGCGGCAGGCCGCCGTGGAGGCCGCCGCCGCCGATGTACGGACGAATCGGGCCAACTTCCTACCCCAGATTACGGCCCAGGTGCAAGCCGCGCACGGCACCGCCAACCAAGTGCGCGGTGCGGTGCTGCCAGGCGGCGCCCTCGGTATTGCTGGGGTGCGGCCCGATTTCAGCAGCCAAACCACCTGGACCAGCCAGGGCGGCTTGGTGGTGGAGTGGCCGGTGCTCACGTTTGGACGCTTTCGCGCTACCCTAGAACGCGCCAACGCCGCCACCAACCAGGCCCAGGCCGACTACGAGCAGGAGATGTTTGCGCACCAGGTGCGCGTGGCCGATGCGTTTATGCTGGCGCTGGTGGCCCAAAAGTCGGTGGCGTTGCAACGAGCCAACCTGCAACGCACACAGTCGTTGCGGCGGGTGATACGGGCCGGCACCATGTCGGGCATCCGGCCGGGTATCGACAGCTCTACTACGAATGCCGAGTACTCGCGGGCGCAATTGCAGTTTCTAACCAGCCAGCAGCAGGCCTTGCAGCAACGCGTGCAGCTAGCCAGCCTACTGGGTACGCCCATGCAGGCCATCCAGCTCGACTCGATGGAGTTCTATACCAAGCTGCCCAACATTGCTCCGGCCGTATACTCCGACACCACGCACCAGCCGCCCATTCTGCGGGCCGCTCAGCAGCGCGTGCGGGCCAGCGAAGCTCAGAACAACCTGCTGCTCATGAACAAGCGCCCTACCCTATCGCTGGTGGGGGCCACGTGGGGACGCGGCTCGGGCATCGGCAACCGCACCGGCCCCGACGGCACCTACCCCATTGATGCGTCGCTGGGGGCCGGCCTACCCTTTAAGGCCTACAACTACGTGCTGGGCGGTGCATTGTCGTGGAATATCACCGAGCTGTGGCGTACCAAATACGCCACCAACGCCCAGCAGCAGCGCGTGAACCAGGCCCAGGCCGAGTACAGCCAACAAGTGCTGCTGCTGCAAACCGAGCGGCAAAACGCCGTGCTGCAACTGGAGCTGGCCAACCAGACGGCCCAGGAGGCCCCACGCCAGCTCGACGCGGCCAGCCGCGCCTTTGTGCAGGCCAAAGCCCGCTACGATGCCGGCCTCGACAACCTGGTGGTACTTACGCAAGCCGCCCTTACCCTCAACCGCGCCGAAACCGACCAAGCCTTGGCCGTGAACAACCTCTGGCGCGCCCTGCTCCTGCGCGCCGCCACCAACGGCGACCTGGGCGTGCTGCTAGAACAGCTGTAGAATCTTACCCTCGGCTA
>NZ_JAHWGL010000170.1 GCF_019334315.1 Hymenobacter profundi | reverse complement strand
TGAGAAGGTCCTTCGCGCTGCTCAGGATGACTGTAAGTGAGGAGTGCTACCCGGCCGTTTCAATCAGCTGCACGGCTCTTTCCAGCAATTCGTCTCTACCCTCTTTGATGCCTTGGATGGTAGGCTTCACCTCGATATCCGGCGCAATGCCGATGCGCTGGGTTTCGCGGCCATCGGGGTAGTACACGCCCAGGCCGGTAATCATGGTAGGGATGCCGCCGGGCAGCATGATGTTGGACACGTTGCCGTCGGCGCCGGCCGTGGTGCTGCCGATAACGGTGGCATTGGGGGCAGTGCGCAGAGCCATGGTGGTGTATTCGGCCTGGCTCTGCGAGATTTCATTCACTAAGATGACCACTTTGCCAGGGTAGGGATTCGCTACGCCGGGCGACACCGAAACGGGTTCTGGCATCAGGGGGAAAGTGCCTGGATAGGTTATGTCGGGGCCGCTGAATAGCGCAAACTGTGTGGGTTTGGGCACCAGGTACTGCGACAAAGCAAACACCACGAACTCGGAGGGGTAGTTGCGGATATCAATCACCATTCCCTTCGTACCTTCTGCGGCCTGCATAATTTCTGGCAGCTTATTTTTCTTGATCGTGCCCAGCGAGAGGTAGCCGATATTACCCGGCAGCAACCGCCAGGCCGAGGCTGCTGGGTCCGGCGTGCCCCAGTTCATTTGCATATCGAGCTTGGTGCTTGCGTAGCGGGTGAGCGTGAGCGGAAATTCCTTGCCGTTGCGGCGCACCACCACAGGTACTTTCTCTGTGTTGCCGCGCAGCAGCAGGTTGGCAATGTTGCGCAGCTGGGCCGGCTCGTTGGAGGCCGGGGCAAGGGGCTGCCACTTTTTCACCAGCTCCGGCACCGGCACGCCGTCGATTTTCACCACCACGTCGCCCACTTGCAGGCCCGATTCTTTCCCGAGCGTCGCATGGTAGTAATCCGTCACTACGGCCTGGTTTTCCACGAAGCGAAGACGCACCGGCGCGTACAACTTACCGTTGTAGTGGGTCAGCACCTCATCCTGATAAATATTGGCGTGCGTGTCGTGAATGCGGGCAATGAGCGCCAACAGGGTAAGGTGATACTGCTCGGCGGTGCCGGCGCGGGTCAGCTTGGGAATAAACTCCGGCAGCACTTGTTGCCAATCTTCCCCGATGGCATACCGGTAGGGAAAGAAATAGGCAATCATGTTCCAGTAGCGGTAGAGCGCCAATAGGCGCAGCCCGGCATCGGGTAGTGCGGTGCGGCCATACGGTGCTTCGTGCTGAAAGACGGGGTTGCCTACGTTCGGAGCCGCACTCACGTAGTAGTGCTCTCCCTGGTTTCGGTTTTGGCGCAGGTACGTGAGTTGGCTGCGAAGCGCTTCGCCGAGCTGTTTTGTATCTGATAGCCACGCCAGATCGGGTTGCAGGCGCACTTTGTCGGCAGGCAGTTCTACGCATGTTTTGCACGCGGGCACTTCTCCAAACTTCTTCACCCAAGCACTCAGCAGCTGGCTGCGTTTCTTCTCGTTGGGTGCCGACAGCACGGCGGGCAGCACCCGAAACAGCTCGGCGTCCATGTTGAAGTTGCCAGCGGCCACGGCCGGGTGGTAGTACTTCACAAAGCCCCATACCCGGCCCAGCACCGCCAGGTTCTCTATCTGCTGCGTGCTGAGCTTTTTTGGAAACGTAATTCCCGAGGCCTGCTGAAACGCAGTGTCTCGCGCTGCTGGCTTAACGGACATGGTTCGCGTAGCTACAGCGGACAGCGGTTTATTATCAATGGTCAGCTCCAGGTCGTCGAACCAAGCAGTGCCGGTGCCAGCCAAAATGCCGCCGAACAGAATATATTCTGCCTGCTCCTCCAGGGGCAGCGTAATGCTGAACTGCTTCCAGTCGGTAGTGCCCCGCATGGGCTGGTCCTGGGTGTTTTTGAAAGACACGGAACCACTTGACCCATCTTCGCGCAGCCAAAGTGCCGCCGAGCCCTGCTCTGATACGCCCTCCGTTTTGATGAAGCCCTTCAGTGTAACCGACTTACCCGCGTATTGCGCCGGAATTCGCAACGTAGCCACGCCAAATTGCCCCTCCTTGGCCTGGCTATCCTGCATCCGCAGCGCATACTTGCCTTGGTGGCGCACTGCCGAGTCGAGGGTGACGCGGTAGCCTTTGCCGTTGTTGGTGTACCAAGTAGCGGGCAATTGACCACTAGGATACTCAAAATCATAGGCAGTCGCCGGGGCCGCAGTTTGCGCCAGGGAGACGGTAGCGCCGCCCAGTTGCAATGCCAGCGCGAGGTAAGGTAATTTCATAGGAAAGAGAAGAATAGGTGTATGGCATATGGAGTCAGAAATGTAGTAGAAGGTAGCAGGTAGGCTTTAAAATTTATAGCCCCGAAGCGCGAACTTTGTAGTTCACGCTTCGGGGCTATTTTACCACTTGTTGTTCTGACGCGCGAACTACATGGTTTGCGCTACTATATGGGTGCTTCAGCTCAACGCCTATCCCTTGGCAGAGCCGGGCGCCTGCAAGGCACCCCTACCCTATCTCCCGCTCGGCGGCGGCGCGCTCTTGCGGCGTATTGATGTTGCGCAGCTCCTGCGGGGCGGGCGGCATCAGGAGTTGAATTTCGCTGTTGATGAGCGCCTTGCGCGGGCAGGAGTAGCCCAGTGCCAGAAATTGCAAGAGCACCGCGTAGCTGCGCGGCTCCCAGATGGTGATAAGCGGCTCAGGCCACTCATTGTGCGGGCTTTGGTAGGCCGTGGCCACACGGCCGGCGTGGCGGTGCGCTACCAGATGGCGCAGGGTTTCGGTGGAGAGGAAAGGTAGGTCGCAGGCCACTACCAGCCAGGCGGCGTTGGGGTCGTGGCGGAAGGCGGTGAGGATGCCGCCCATCGGGCCGAGGTCCAGGAACTGGTCGGGTAGGGGCGTGAGGCCGGCGGGCAGGGCGTCGGCCTGGTCGGCGCGGCAGGACACGAACACGTCCTGGCACACCTCGGCCAGCAGGCCGGCAGCGTATTGGCGCTGTTCCTGGCCGTGATAGCGCAGCTGGCCCTTGTCGGTTTGCATGCGCTGGCTGTGGCCGCCGGCCAGCACCAGGCCGCGTAGGGGCGGTGCGCTGGCTTGCCACCATTGTTGCACCCAGTCGGCAATGGCGGCGGTGTCGTCGAGGGAAAGGACGGTGGGTTGCCGCTCGCCCAGGTGGGCTTGCAGGTAGGCGGGCAGTTCGGTTTCGCCTTCGCTCAGCAAAATCAGCTGCACGTCGGTGAGGCGGTCGAGCTTCTTTTCGAGTGGCTTTTTCGTGCTGATGATGGCAATTTGCTGTTGGGCGCGAAAGTGGTTGCCGTTCACCAGCACCAGGCTCTGACCACCCAGCCAGTGCTGCTGGGCAAATTTATCCATGCCGCGCTGCACATCGAGGCGGCGGAAGTGGATTTTGTCGGTTAGCTCGGCAGCAGCGCCTACCGTTAGCAATGTGTCGGCGGGGGCGGCTTCGTCGCCGGTGGCGTGGTCAGCGTCTACGTAGGCCGCGTGCAGGGTAGGCGACAGGTGCGGCAACAGGCGTGCTACCAAGTCTTTAATCACGCTGCAGGGCGCACCCAGAATGGCTAGTTCCTGACGGTTGAACTCGCCAGTGTTGGGCCGGGTCAGGGCAGCGTGCTTGGCGTGCGGGGCAGGTAGGGGCTGGTTAATCGACATGATGAAAATCCTGTTTGCCGCCGGTTTTTTCCAGCAAGCGCGTTTCCTGAATAATGATGTTGTGCGACAAGGCTTTGCACATGTCGTAAATGGTGAGAGCCGCCACCGAAGCACCCGTCAGCGCCTCCATTTCCACGCCGGTTTTGCCGGTCACGGACGAGGTGCATTCAATAATAACTGAATCAGGTTGCTGCACTTCAATGCGCACTTGGCAGTCGTCGAGACCCAGTGGGTGGCACAGCGGAATCAGCTCTGAGGTGTGCTTGGCCCCCATAATGCCGGCCAGAATAGCCGTTTGAAACACGGGGCCTTTGCGGGTGGGCAGGTCGCCGTCCTGCACCAATTTCAGAATTTCGGAACCGAGTACCACGATGCTGCGGGCGCGGGCCACGCGGCGGGTAGGTTGCTTCTGGCCGACATCGACCATAGCCGGCTGACCAGCAGCATTGAGATGAGTGAGTTTAGAAGAATCGGACATAGCATGAACGCGGTGTGTGATGACGCGCTTTGTGACGAAAGTTGAACAAAAAAGCAGGGTCCAGCCGGGGCTTTGCAGTGCGTTGTAGACCGTGCGAGAAAGGAGCTGATATAACCAAACCAGACGCAAATCGTCTAGTTCTACCATCGTGCTCGTTGCACAAGGTCTACCACCTATACGCGAAGTAACTCTTCGCGCTTCATCTCTGCCCTATGACTACCGTTGAAGAAGCTACCCGCCTGGTGTTGTCCACCGTTCGCACCCTCCCCACGGAAGTGCTACCCCTCCCCGATACGCTGGGCCGGGTACTGCGCCAGGCCGTAACCGCCGACCGCGACTTTCCGCCCTTCAACCGGGTCGCCATGGATGGCATTGCGCTCAACTATGCGGCCATTGCGCAAGGCCAGACGCAGTTTGAGGTGGTCGGAACGCAGTTTGCCGGCCAGCCCCTTACCCCCCTCGCCAGCCCCGCCACTACCCTCGAAATCATGACCGGGGCCATGCTACCGCCCGGCACCGATACGGTGGTGCGCTACGAGGACGTAGACATAGCAGAGCAATCCGATGGCCGCCGCATAGCCACCGTGCGCGTGCTGCCTCCCAAAGCCGGCCACAACGTGCACGCCCAGGCCACCGACCGCCACCAGGGCGACGTGCTGCTGCCGGAGGGCACACTGCTGGGACCAGCCGAGGTAGCCGTAGCGGCCACGGTAGGTGCTACCCATTTGGTAGTGGCACAACGCCCGCACGTGGCCGTGGTGAGCACCGGCGACGAGTTGGTGGAGTTGGACCAGGCGCCCCTCCCCTACCAGATCCGGCGCTCCAACTCCTATATGCTGCAAGCGGCTGTGTGGCAGGCCGGCGGCCGGGCCGAGCGGTTTCACTTCAACGATGACCCCGACGCCTTGCGCCAGGGCCTGCCGCCCCTGCTGCACCAGTATGATGCCGTGCTGCTCAGCGGGGGCGTGTCGATGGGCAAAGCCGATTTCCTACCCGCGGCATTGGCCGAGGCGGGCGTGGAGCAACTGTTTCATGGGGTGCAGCAACGGCCGGGCAAGCCGTTTTGGTTTGGGCAGCACCCACAGGGCGCGGTGGTGTTTGCGCTGCCGGGCAATCCGGTTTCCACCTTTGTGAACTACTGCCGTTACGCTGCGCCGTGGCTGCGGGCTGTGCAGCAGCCTACCCTACCCCAGCCAGAACCTACGTTTGCCGTACTGGCCGCCGATGTGGTGTTTCGTCCGCCCGTCACGCACTTTCTGCTCGTAAGCCTTGCAAGTGCTCCCGATGGTCGGCTGCTGGCCACGCCCGAGCGCGCCCATGGCTCCGGCGACCTGGCGAGTCTACTGCCCAGCAGTGGCTTTTTAGAGCTGCCTATAGGGCAAGACGAGTTTCCGGCTGGTACGGTGCTACCGGTATGGCGCTTCCGGTAATTCAGAAAATTGATTTCGATTGAAGGTGGTCAGAACGCCAGC
>NZ_JAHWGL010000016.1 GCF_019334315.1 Hymenobacter profundi | reverse complement strand
TGGAATGAGGATATTATGGAGGAGTAAGTTGTGAGGTGGTGAGTTTGTGAATAGAAAATACGGCTGTCATCCTGAGCTTGCGAAGGACCTTATCACGGTAGAACGACATGCGTAACAACGACTCGTTCAACTGGCAGAAGGTCCTTCGCTCCGCTCAGGATGACAGACGCTTTTATTCACTCACCACCTCACAACTGCCACACCATGCCCAAACCAGGCGCGTTGTATTGCCAAGTAGGCGAAAAGCTCATGCCTTTGGGCAGAATGGGCTTGCGGCCCCAGCGGTTGCGGTGCGTGAGGTAGCCCACGTGCGCCGACAAGATGCCAATGCCGGCTCCCGCCACCACATCGCTTTGCCAGTGCTTGCTATTAATCATGCGTAGCGCGGCCACGCTGGTAGCAATAGTATAGGCGCCAATGCCATACCATTGGCTTTTGTGCCGAAACTCATTGTGCACGATACTGGCCGCCAAAAACGCCTGCGCTGTATGCCCCGAGGGGAAAGACAGCATATCGGAATTATCAGGCCGGCGAATTTTAGTGAGGTTTTTCAGCGCAAACACGCTGCTGAGCATGATGGCCTCGCTCTTAAGAATTACCAAGCCGATGTTCAGGTTATCGTCGCGCGACTCGACGCCGGCCAGCAGCACGGCGCCCAGCTCCAGGTAGGGCGCCACCAGCAAGATATCGTCGGCACGGGTGCGGAAGGTAGGGAACAGCTTGTGAATGTCGCGGTTGGCTTGGTAGCTACTATAGAAGCCGTTGCCGTTGATGGTAGTGGCGCCGTAGGTAATCAGAATGGCCGGAATGATGCTTGCCCGCACCAGCTTGCCCTTGTACCACGGCGGCCGCGCGGCTGGCGGGGTTGGAATACCATTGGGGTTTTCGTAGGGGCGGGTGATGGTATCAGCGGGCGTAATGGGCGCCGGCGTAACCTGAGCCAGGGTAGGCGTAACAACAGAAAGCCATAGGGCAAAGCCGACCAGACCGCCGGAGAGAAAAGTGCGCATGCGTAAAGAGTAGAATCAGAAATATGTGCGGTTATCGTCCACTGCATTACCCGTGCAGCACCACCTTAAACGGTGTTTTTAAGGAAAGTCTGCTTAGATACGCCCACTTATTACCAAATTGTTACGCGTTATTTCACTTAAGCAGCAAATACTCTGGGCATTAGGCAATTGCATTTTTTTGATTTTTGTTGCAAAAACCTTTTCTAGCGCTGCTGCTGTATCTGACGCGCTCCGTACGCAGTTGGGTATGCACTAGCGCTTTAAGTATTTATACCTGAAAATCAATTATTTATACCTACCTTCACCCATGACACAAGCCTATTTAAGTGCCCTGGGTTTTGAACCTCTGGACAACCATTCCCGCACCACGCAACGGAGCCCCAACGACGATTCTTGGCGCTGCATGCACACCCACGCTGCGCAGGATGGCACCCACGTCTACCTCGAGCACCCTTACTTGATTAACCGTTGCCGCCTCAGCCTGTCGGCAGCTCCTTTGGATCAGGCCAACGTATTGGCCGACCTAAGCCTGGACGATAAGCCGGGTCTGGAAGCTGCTCTGGCAGCGTATTTTGCACTCCACGGCGGGGTAGGCGCCCTTATTAAGCCCCTTTCATCTACTCCCTTGCGCCCCTACCGCCGTCGGCTGTAGACTGCGTATCCGACACTGGCGCTAAACGATTTGGGGTAGTAGCTGGTTAGGAAAGAGGATGAATGGCAGCGTTACCAGCGTGGCCGGTTAGCAACTAACGGCCGGTTTTCGTAGGTTTGACGCTCCCACGGATTCTTTTTTCATTGCCTCTATATTTTGCCCTATGGCCGACCAAACCCTAACCAAGCTGCGCGCTGGTGTGCTCCACGGCGACGAAGTACAGTCGTTGTTCCAATACGCCAAGGATAATGCCTTCGCCCTACCCGCCGTCAACGTGACGGGTAGCAACACTGTGAACGGCGTGCTGGAAGCCGCCCACGAAGTGAATTCGCCCGTTATCGTGCAGTTCTCGAACGGTGGCGCGCAGTTCTTCGCCGGCAAGTACGTGTCTAACTCCGATCAGCGCGCCAGCATTGCTGGTGCTATTTCGGGTGCTCAGCACGTGCACCAAATGGCTGCTCTCTACGATGTGCCCGTGATTCTGCACACCGACCACGCCGCCAAGAAGCTCCTACCCTGGATCGACGGCCTATTGGCTGCCGGCGAAAAGCATTTCCAGACGCACGGCCAGCCACTCTACAGCTCGCACATGCTGGACTTGTCGGAGGAGCCCATCGAGGAGAACATCGAAATCTGCAAGCGCTACTTAGAGCGCATGGATAAGCTGGGCATGACCCTGGAAATTGAGTTGGGCGTAACCGGCGGCGAAGAAGACGGCGTCGACAACTCCGACGTGGACTCGTCCAAGCTCTACACCCAGCCTTCGGAAGTGGCCTACGCTTACGAGGAGTTGAGCAAGGTAAGCCCCCGCTTTACCATTGCGGCGGCGTTCGGCAACGTGCACGGCGTATACAAGCCCGGTAACGTGAAGCTGCAACCCATCATCCTGAAAAACTCGCAGGATTACGTGCAGGAGCACTTCAAAACCGGTCCGCAACCCATCAACTTTGTATTCCACGGCGGTTCGGGTTCTTCGCGCGAGGAAATCCGCGAGGCTATCAGCTACGGCGCTGTGAAGATGAACCTCGACACCGACCTGCAATGGGCGTTCTGGCAGGGCATCCGCGACTACTATGTGAAGAACGAAGACTTCCTGCAAGGCCAGATCGGCAACTCCACCGGTCCTGACTCGCCCAACAAGAAGTACTACGACCCACGCGTGTGGCTGCGCTCCGCTGAAACCACTTTCGTAGAGCGTCTTAAGCACGCGTTTGAGGATTTGAACGCCATCAACCGCCGCCCCTAGTTTCTAGGTTTCGGTTTTTATCTGACTGCCCGGTTGTCCTGCTTATTGAAGCACGGGCAGCCGGGCAGTTGACGTTTATGTTGATGCACGGCGTAGAGACACAAATTGTTGCATGTTTACTTCGCGCCAACTTTAACGAATGTTTGTTAGTTGAAGTATCTTTAGGCCACTGCGCAAGCAGCACTGGTTCTATGTAGTTATCATCTCCGCCTCGTTGCATGAGCAAACGCACGAACTCCGCCAAGCGCCAGCTGATTCTGGACGAGGCAGCCAAGCTATTCAAGCTGAAGGGCTTTGGCGGCACCTCCATGCGCGACCTAGCTGCCCAGGTAGGCATGGAGGCCGCCAGCATGTACAACCACATTAAGTCTAAAGACGAGATTCTGGAGCTGATCTGCTTTCACGTTTCCGATACCTACATCCGACAGCTCACGGAGGTAGAGCAGATGGCAGCCACGTACGTGGAGAAAATCCGGGCGCTGATTGGCCGTCATATTCAGCTGATGATTGAGGACGGCGCGGCCGTGTCCGTCGGCAACAACGATTGGAAATACCTCACCGGCGACACGCTGGAAGCCTTCAAAACGGCTCGCAAACGCTACGAGAAAGGCTTTGCCGCGCTCATCGAGCAGGGCATAGCCGCCGGCGAGCTGCAACCCGTCAACGTGTCGGTGGCGCTGTTCACCATCCTATCGGCGGTGCGCTGGGTGGAGCTGTGGTACCGTCCCGGCCGCGACGTGACGCCCGAGGAGTTGGAGGAAAACATCATGACGATTCTGCTGAATGGCTTGGCGAAATGAGTTGTGAGTCCGCCTACTATGCATTGTCATCCTGAGCTTGCGAAGGATCTTATGCCAGTAGAACGACCAGCATAACATCGACTTGTTCACGCGTGATAAGGTCCTTCGAAAGCTCAAGATGACAAACTAAAAACTAAGGAAAATGCCCCGCTTCCATACCCTTAAAATCAAGCACATCACCCGTGAGACGCCTGACTGCGTGGCCCTCACGCTGGACGTGCCCGCCGAGCTGCGGGCAGCGTTCCAGTATCGGCCGGGGCAGTACCTCACGTTTCGGCGGGAGGTAGGCGGCGAGGAAATTCGGCGCTCCTACTCACTGTGCAGCAGCCCCTTAGACGAGGAGTGGCGCGTAGCAGTGAAGAAAGTACCCGGCGGGCGTTTCTCGCAGCTGGCTGTGGAAGAGCTGCGGGCCGGCGACGCGGTAGAGGTGATGCCCCCGGCCGGCAGCTTTGGGCCGGCTACCCTACTTGCTACCCAAACCCGGCACTACGTGGCGTTTGCCGCGGGCAGCGGCATTACGCCCATCCTGAGCATCATCAAAACGGTGCTGCTCACGGAGCCCCAAAGCCGCGTGACGCTGGTGTACGGCAACCGGGGCCGCAACAGTATTATCTTCAAGGAAGCTATTGAGGCGCTGAAGAATACGTTCTTACAGCGCCTGCGTGTCTACCACGTCCTCAGCCGCGAACAGGGCGATACGGACCTATTCTTTGGCCGCCTCGATCAGGCAAAAGTACAGCAGTTCCTGACCACACTCATTCCGCCTAGCCTCATCGACGAGTGCTTTATCTGCGGCCCCGAGCAGATGATTCAGGACGTGCGCGCTGCCTTGTCGGAGGCTGGCGTAGCGCCCGAGAAGGTGCATTTTGAGCTGTTCGGGACCAGTACACCTAGGCCTACCACGGCCGCCCCTACCCCGCCGCCCGGCCACGACGACCAGCAGAGCCAGGTAACGGTGCAGCTCGACGGTCACACGCACGTGCTGCCAATGTCGTACTACGGCAATACCATCCTGGACGAGCTGCTGGCTACCGGCGTAGATGCGCCCTACTCCTGCAAAAACGGCATGTGCAGCACTTGCCGCGCCCGTATCACAACCGGCCAGGTAGAAATGGACGTAAACTACTCACTATCTGATACCGAAGTGGCAAAAGGCTACGTGCTCACGTGCCAGGCCCGACCGGTTTCGGCAGAGGTTCAAGTGGATTTTGACCAGTAAGTGATATGCTCTGTCATTTCGAGCGGAGCGAGGAATCTGAATTTGATATGAGAGGAAACCCTAATGGCTGACTCGGATTCCTCGCTCCGCTCGGAATGACAGAGCATTAAATTCCCTACCTTTAACTAACAAATGTTAGTTAACCATTGTTAGAAAACTATGGAAACGCTAGAACTCACCCAGGAAGAACAGTTTCAAGCCCGTATCGATGCCGATGAGCGCATTGAGCCCAAGGACTGGATGCCCGAGGCCTACCGCAAAACCTTGATTCGGCAGATTTCTCAACACGCTCATTCTGAGTTGGTAGGCATGCTGCCGGAGGGTAACTGGATTACGCGGGCGCCTTCCTTGAAGCGCAAGGCCATTTTACTGGCGAAGGTGCAGGACGAAGCCGGCCACGGCCTCTACCTCTACTCGGCTGCTGAAACCCTGGGTGCCTCCCGCGACCAGATGCTGGCCGATCTGCATTCGGGTAAAGCCAAGTATTCCAGCATTTTCAACTACCCTACCCTCAGCTGGGCCGATATCGGCTGCGTGGGCTGGCTAGTGGATGGCGCCGCCATTCTGAACCAGGTGCCGCTGTGCCGCACTTCCTACGGCCCCTACGCCCGCGCCATGGTGCGCGTGTGCAAGGAGGAGAGCTTCCACCAGCGTCAGGGCTTCGAGATTATGCAGACCTTGTGTGAGGGTGCGCCCGAGCAGAAAGCTATGGCCCAGGAGGCCTTCAACCGCTGGTGGTGGCCTACCCTGATGATGTTCGGGCCGAAAGACGCGGAGTCGCCTAACACCGAGCGCTCGATGCAGTGGCGTATCAAGCGCTTCACTAATGACGAGCTGCGCCAGAAATTCGTGGATATGATGGTGCCTCAGGCCGAGTTTCTGGGTCTTACGGTTCCCGATAAGGACTTGCATTGGAACGAAGACAAAAAGGCCTACGATTTCGGCGAAGTTGATTGGGACGAGTTCTGGCAGGTGGTGAAGGGCAACGGTCTCTGTAACCACGACCGGCTGCAAGCCCGTGTGCAGGCCCACGAAGACGGCGCCTGGGTGCGCGAAGCCGCCTTGGCACATGCCAAGAAAAGAGCGGAGAAAGCTATTAGTTGACAGCTGTTAGCTACTAGCTCTATCTTGGTTTGTACACGTGGCTAACAGTTAATAGCCATCAGCTAACAGCTTAATAAAATGACCCAATCCGAATGGCCCCTGTGGGAAGTCTTTATCCGCAGCAAGCAGGGCCTCGACCACAAACACGTAGGTAGCTTGCACGCCGCCGACGCCGCTATGGCCATGCAAAACGCTCGCGACGTGTATACGCGCCGCCTCGAAGGCGTGAGTATCTGGGTGGTAGAGTCACGCCACATTCACGCATCTAACCCCAATGATGCGGCTGCCTTTTTCGATCCGGCGGCGGATAAAGTGTATCGGCACCCTACGTTCTTTGAGGTACCAGACTCCATCAAACATATGTAAACCTGTAGGTTATGCAATCTGCTTCAGCTACTACCCAACCCCTACCCACATACCCGCCCGAGGTGCACGCAGCCTTGCTGACCTACCTGGTGCAGCTGGCCGATACGAGCCTGGTACTGGGCCACCGCTTGTCGGAGTGGTGCGGGCACGGGCCGGTGCTGGAGCAGGATTTAGCGCTAGCCAACATTGCGCTGGATTTGCTGGGCGAAACCCGCAGTCTTTACCAGTACGCCGCCGAGTTGGAAGGTGAGGGCCGCACCGAGGATGACCTGGCGTTTCTGCGCCCGGCAACCGAGTACCGCAACCCCCTGCTGGTGGAGCAGCCCAACGGCGACTTCGCCGCTACCATTGTGCGGCAGTTCCTCTTCGACAACTTCCACTACCATGTGTTGCAACAGCTTCAGCGCTACCCCGATGAGCGGTTGGCTGCTATTGCCGGAAAGTCGGTAAAGGAAGCTGCGTATCATTTGAAGTGGAGTTCGGAATGGGTGATTCGGTTGGGCGATGGCACCGAGGAAAGCCGTCAGCGCATTGAAAAAGCCCTGCGCACCCTCTGGCGCTACGCCGACGAGCTGACCACCCCTACCCCTGCCGAGCAAACCATCCAAACCGCCGGCCTCCTCCCCGACTACGCATCCCTACTGCCAGCCATGCAGGCGCACACAGCTCACGTATTTGCGGAGGCTACCCTACCCCTGCCCGAGGGCGTGGTGATGCAGCAGGGCGGCAAGTTGGGCCGCCACTCCGAGCACCTGGGCTACTTGCTGGCCGAGTTGCAATACATGCAGCGCACCTACCCCGGCATGACCTGGTAGTTTTTTAGCTGCTGGCTACTAGCTGATAGCATTTTCAAACCCACTCTATTCGTGCATAATCCAATACCCACAAACCAACCGCCAACCACTAACAGCCAGCAGCTAACAGCTAACAAAATCTGGCCGTTGCTGGAAGAGGTATCGGACCCCGAGGTGCCGGTGCTCAGCATCCTCGATTTGGGTATTGTGCGCGATGTAGTGGTTGAGGATGAGCACGCAACCATCACCATTACGCCTACCTACTCGGGCTGCCCGGCCATGAATGCCATTGCCACCGACATTCGGCTGCGGCTGCTGGCTGAGGGGTTTTCTAATGTGACGATTCATACCCAGCTGCGCCCCGCCTGGACCACCGATTGGATGAGCGCCGCTGGTCGTCAGAAGCTGGAGGACTACGGCATTGCGCCGCCCGTAGACGGCACCGCCACGGGCCATATGCTCAACCTATTCGGGGCCGATACGGCCGTGCGCTGCCCGCTCTGCAAGTCCGATAACACGCATTTAGTCAGCCAATTCGGCTCCACGGCTTGCAAAGCCCTCTACCAGTGCAACGACTGCCGCGAGCCGTTCGACTACTTCAAATGCCACGCCTAGGCTTCACCTTACTTTTTTTATGAGTGATTTTCTCCATTTCTCCCTCGATGCCGGCGTAGCTACGTTGCGCCTCAACCGTCCCGATGTGTTTAATAGCATCAACAAGCCGCTGGCGCTGGCCTTACAGGAGCAGTTGCAAGCATGCCAGCAGGACGAAAGCGTGCGCGCTGTGGTGCTCACGGGCACCGGCCGGGCGTTTTGTGCCGGGCAGGACTTGGCGGAAATCACCGGGCCAGACCGCCCCGAGGTGTCGGAGATTGTGGAGCAGCACTACAACCCGATTGTGGAGCTAATTCGGAACCTGGAAAAGCCGGTGGTGGCCGCCGTGAACGGCGTGGCAGCCGGCGCGGGCGCCAACCTGGCCCTAGCCTGTGATGTGGTGGTAGCCAAAGGATCGGCTTCGTTTATTCAGGCATTCAGCAAGATAGGCTTGATACCAGACAGCGGCGGCACGTATTTCCTACCCCGCCTGGTGGGTCAGCAGCGCGCCTCAGCTCTCATGATGCTCGGCGACAAGGTAGGCGCTGCCGAGGCCGTGCAGATGGGCATGATCTACAAAGCCTTTGCCGATGATGCCTTCGATGAGGAAGTAACGAAGCTCACCCAGAAACTGGCGGCCCTACCTACCCGCGCCCTCGCTTACACCAAGCAACTGCTGAACCTCAGCTCCACCAACGACCTCACCCAACAGCTCCGCGCCGAGGCTGACTATCAACTCCGCGCCGGCCACACCGCCGATTATCAGGAGGGCGTAGCCGCCTTCATGGAAAAGCGCCAGCCGGTGTTTAAGGGACAGTAAAAGCCATTAAAACGTCATTTCGACCAGCGGGAGAAATCTCGCGTGTCATAGTAATCTTCGTTGTCAGGGATTACTAGCAAGCGAGATTTCTCCCGCTGGTCGAAATGACTACGTACTGTATTATACTATACAACCATGACCATTGGCATTATCGGCAGCGGCGCGATGGGCGCGGGTATTGCGCAAGTAGCAGCCACCGCCGGACACCCCATCTGGCTGCTCGACCAAAACCAGACGGCGCTACAACAGGCCGCCCAACGCATTCGGCAGAGCCTGGATAAGCTAGCCGAGAAAGGCAAGCTGACAGTGGAAGACGCCGCCACGGCCTTCACCCGTATCCAGTTCACCGAAAAGCAGGCGGATTTTGCGGATTGCGGCCTGGTGCTGGAAGCCATTGTGGAAGACTTGGCCGCAAAACAGCAGGTTTTCCAGGAGATAGAGAGCGTAGTGAGTGTCGACTGCTTATTGGCTACAAATACGTCTTCCCTATCCATTACCTCCATTGCTGCCGCTTGCCAGCACCCAAAGCGGTTTGTGGGCATTCACTTTTTCAATCCGGCGCCGCTGATGCAGTTAGTGGAAGTGGTACCGGCCGTGCAAACCCGCCCTGGCCTGGCCGACGAGGTGCGCGCCTTGGTGCAGAGCTGGGGCAAGCGCCCCGTGCTGGTGCAGGACACGCCAGGCTTCATCGTGAACCGCGTGGCACGCCCGTTTTACGGCGAGGCCATCCGGCTGCTGGAGGAAGGTGTGGCCGACGCGGCTACCATCGACTGGGCCATGACCGAGCTAGGCGGCTTTCGGATGGGGCCGTTTGCGCTGACGGACTTCATCGGGCACGACGTGAACTACCGCGTGACAGAATCCGTCTGGACGGCCTTTTTCTACGACCCGCGCTACCGGCCTTCGCTCACGCAAAAACGGCTGCTGGAAGCCGGCTACTACGGCCGTAAATCGGGCCGCGGTTTCTACGACTATGCACCCGGTGCCCCTACCCCCTCGCCTACCCGAGACGAAGCCCTCGGCCAAGCCATTCTTCACCGCATCCTGGCCATGCTCATCAACGAGGCCGCTGATGCCCTGCACCTGCGCGTAGCCACCGCCGCCGACCTGGAAGTAGCCATGACCACCGGTGTCAACTACCCACAAGGCCTACTGGCCTGGGCCGATGAACTCGGTTTACCCCAAGTACTGCAAACCCTCGACGACCTCTACCATGAGTACCACGAGGAGCGCTACCGCGCTAGTCCGCTCCTGCGCCGCATGGCGCAAGCCGGGCAAACGTTCTTTCCAGCAGAAGCCGGGGCTACGCTGTAGCAGCTGGTTTTAGTTCTCGATCTAAACCTTCCTACCCTATGCCTACCCAACTCGAAAACTACGCCCTCGGCCGCTGGATGGCCGGCACCGGCGAGCAGCAGGAATTATATGATGCCAGCACCGGCGAGGTAGTAGCTATTGCTAACGGCGAAGGCCTCGACTACGCGGCCATGTTTGACTACGCCCGCCGCACCGGCAACAAGGCGTTACGCAAGATGACCTTCCACGAGCGAGGTCGCATGCTGAAGGCTTTGGCTTTTCACCTCGACAGTAAAAAGGAAGACTTCTACACCCTGAGCTACCGCTCCGGCGCCACCCGCGCCGATAGCTGGATTGACATTGAAGGCGGCATCGGCAACCTGTTTGCCAACGCCTCATTGCGCCGCAAGTTTCCCAACAAGCCGTTTTATGTAGAGTCGGACCCCATTGCGCTGTCGAAGGGCGGCAACTTCATCGGGCATCACTTGCTGGTGCCCAAGGAGGGCGTGGCGGTGCACATCAACGCCTACAACTTCCCCATCTGGGGGATGCTGGAAAAGATTGCTGTGAACCTGCTGGCTGGCATGCCGGCCATTGTGAAGCCCGCCGTGCCGACGGCTTACCTCACCGAGGCTGTGGTGCGCGAAATCATTGCTTCTAAAATACTACCCGAAGGCGCACTGCAACTGGTCTGCGGCTCGGGCGAGGGTATTCTCGACCACGTGACCTACCAGGATGTAGTCACATTCACGGGCTCGGCCGAGACCGGACGCAAGCTGCGCGCCCACCCGCGCATCATCCAGGAAGCGGTGCCGTTTACAATGGAAGCCGACTCGCTGAATGCCGCCATACTTGGCCCCGATGCCACGCTAGGCACGCCCGAGTTTGACTTGTTTATCAAGGAAGTACGCCGCGAAATGACGGCTAAAACCGGGCAGAAATGCACCGCCATCCGCCGCATTGTGGTGCCTGAAAATCTGGTGGAAGACGTGCAAATTGCGTTGGGCAAAGCCCTGGCGCAGACCACCATTGGCCACCCGCAGGCTGCCGGCGTGCGGATGGGCGCGCTGGCCGGCCGGGCGCAAGTGCAACGCCTGCGCGAGCAAGTGCAGCGCCTGGCCCAACATACGCCCATCGTGTACGGCGACCTGGACCAGGTGGCCGTGATTGGGGGCGACTGCCGGGTAGGCGCGTTCGTGTCGCCCATCGTGATGCTGAACCCAGAGCCGTTCCGGTTTACGGATACGCACGAGGTAGAGGCCTTCGGTCCGGTGGCTACCCTCATGCCCTACCACGATGTAGACGAAGCCATTGCGCTGGCGAACCTGGGCAAAGGCTCGCTGGTGTGCTCTGTAGCGACCAACGACCCGGCTGTGGCGCAGGAGTTTGTGCTGGGCGCTGCTACCCACCACGGCCGCATTTTGGTCCTGAACGAGGAAATGGCGAAGGAAAGCACCGGGCACGGCTCGCCCCTACCCTTGCTCATTCACGGCGGACCGGGTAGGGCCGGCGGTGGGCAGGAAATGGGCGGCATCCGGGGCGTGGAGCACTTCATGCAGCGCGTGGCTATTCAAGGCTCGCCGTCGATGATTACGGCCATTACGGACGTGTATCAGCCCAAAGCCAAACAGATAGAGCGCGATAAGCATCCGTTTCAACACTACTTCGAGGAACTGGAAATCGGGCAGACATACACTACGCACCGCCACACCGTAACGGAGGCCGACATCACCAACTTTGCCCAGGTATCCGGCGACAATTTCTACGCTCACGTAGACGCTACCTCCCTGGAAGGCACGCTGTTTACGGGCCGCGTGGCGCACGGCTACTATATTCTGAGCAAGGCCGCCGGCATGTTCGTGGACCCGCGCAAGGGACCCGTGCTGCTCAACTATGGCCTGGATGAGTGTCGCTTCACAAAGCCCGTTTATCCCGGCACTACCATTGGCGTGCAGCTCACGGTGAAGGAGAAAATAGCTCAGGAAAAGCGCGACGCCGACGACGTAGCCAAAGGCATTGTGCGCTGGCTGGTGACGGTGACCGACGAAACCGACGAAACCGTGGCCGTAGCTACGATTCTGACAATGGTCAAGAAGAAAAATCAGGAATAGATTTCTCGCAGTGTTTCGCAATGTTGGCGCGGTGTTTCGCAGTGTGCTGACGCCAAAGCACTGCGCAACACTGCGCAACTCTCTGCGCAACACTGCGAGAAACCTCCCCATGAACGACATTCTAATTGCCGGTAAAGTTGAAGCCTCAACCGACGCCCAGGGCATCAGCACCATCTCATTTTTCCACCCCAGCCACAATTCCCTGCCCGGCGCCCTACTCACGCAGTTGGCCGAAACCATTACAGCTGTAGGGCAAGAGCCTGCCACGAAAGTCATTATCCTGCGGAGCGAAGGCGACCGGACTTTCTGCGCCGGCGCCAGCTTCGACGAACTGCTGGCCATTGAAAACGAAGCGCAGGGGCTAACGTTTTTCTCGGGCTTCGCGAAGGTGATCAACGCCTGCCGCACCTGCCCCAAAATCATTATCGGGCGGGTGCAGGGCAAGGCCATTGGCGGTGGGGTAGGCGTGGCCGCCGCCACCGACTACTGTTTTGCCACCCAGCAAGCGGCCGTGAAGCTAAGCGAATTGATCATTGGCATCGGGCCATTTGTGGTGGGGCCGGCCGTGGAGCGCAAAATCGGGAATGCCGCGTTTGCGCAGTTGGCCCTGGATGCCACCGAGTTCCGCAGCGCCGAATGGGCCCAGGAAAAAGGGCTCTACGCTACCCTCACCGATTCCATTGAAGCGCTGGATGCCGCCGTAGCGGCTTTTGCCGCCAAGTTGGTTGGCTACCATCCCGAGGCCTTGGCGGAGTTGAAGCGGGTGCTCTGGCACGGCACTGAAAACTGGGATACGCTTCTGGCTGAGCGAGCTGCCATCAGCGGGCGGCTTGCGCTATCGGATTTCACGCGCAACGCCATTCAGCAGTTCAAAACCAGGTAGGGTTTACTGTTCTGCCTAACACATTGCCCCGACCCCGCGTAGAGTACACCATGTCTCTGCCCCGCTGGTCGGGGCTTTTTGTGTAGTTACTCTTCCCTACCTTCTATGCTGCATGATATGCAACGGGTACTGGCCACCTACTGGAAACAGTTCCTGTACCTGTCTCCCAAACTTATTATTGCGCTGCTTATCGTGGTGGTCGCCCTGGTAGTGGCCAACCGCGCCAGCAAGTTGCTCGGTGCGCGGGTGCGCAACCACTCCGACGACTTACTGCTAGCCGATTTTCTCATTCAGTTCAGTAAGTGGGTGCTGGTGCTGGCTGGTTTCCTGCTGGCCCTGCAAGTTATCGGCTTCTCGGGGGTAGTAACGGGGCTGCTGAGCGCGGCCGGACTATCGGCATTCATTGTAGGCTTTGCGTTCAAGGACATTGCCGAGAACTTTCTGGCCGGTGTGATTCTGGCCTTCAACCGCCCCTTCCAAATTCATGACACTGTGGAAGTGAAGGGTTTGCAGGGCCACGTAGAAGCCCTCAACCTACGCACCACCATCATTAGAACTTTTGACGGCAAGCACATTTACCTACCCAATTCAGTGGTGCTAAAGGAGCCCCTCACCAATTTCACCCGCAACGGCAGCATACGGCAGGACTTCCTGCTTAGCGTAGACTACGGCCAAGATGCCGGGCCAGAAAAGGTGATGGCCCTGATTTTGAAAAAAGTACAAAATACGCAGGGCGTGCAAAACCAGGAACCGCGCACGCCTTATGTGCTGCAAGAGAAAGGCACCGGCACTACCGTCGACCTACGCGTGTACTTCTGGACGTTCTCCGAGGATTACCGCCGCGTGGTATTGGAGCTGAAAAGCAATCTAATGCAGGAAACACGCGCCGCCTTACAAGCCGCTGGCTACGCCCTACCCAATGCCACGCAGTAGTGCGTAGGAAAAATAACGTCTTATAATGAGCGTTAGCCAGTTCCTTGGCTCATTATTGAGTTATTTCATGCGTCATTCACCTTGCGGCGCGGATATTGCCGGCTTTTCATGTCCTTTGCAGTTATAGGAGGACCCTGCTTATTTTTTTTCTGTTTCCATGCCTAAAAGTCGTCTGCACCGATTGCTGCGGCCGTTACTGATGTGGCGCGTGCGCCACATCAACGATCGGCTCTATCTCATTATCCTCAGCATTCTGGTAGGCGTTCTGGCGGGTCTGACAGCAGTAGTGCTCAAGAATTCCATTCACTTCTCCCAGCACCTAATATTTAAGTGGGTGCCCGAGCAGTACGTGGTATTTGCCCGCTCGCTCTACCCCATTATTGGTATTTCGTTGTCGGTGCTGTTTACGCGCTGGTTTTTGGGCGGCACACTTAGCCGGGGCATCACGCCCATCATCTACAACATTTCCCGGCAGAGCAGCATTATACCGCGCAGCAAGCTCTATTCGCAGATTGTTACGGCCTTTTTCACGGTTACGTTTGGCGGCTCGGCGGGTACTGAGGCCCCTATTTCCGTGACGGGCGCGGCCATTGGCTCCAACATGGCGCGACTGCTGCACATTGGGCGGCGCGAGCGACGCCTGCTGGTAGGCTGCGGCGCGGCTGCCGGGGTGGCGGCCATCTTCAACAGCCCCATTGCGGGCGTGCTGTTTGCCGTAGAGGCCATTCTGTCGGAGCTATCGGCGCCGTTTTTTATTCCCTTGCTGATTTCCTCGGCCACGGCTACCGTGGTGTCGAAAGCATTGTACGCCGGCCAGCCGTTCGTGCTGATTACCACTAGTTGGCCCGTGGGTGCCATTCCCTACTACCTCATGCTGGCCTTGTTCACGGCCTTGCTGTCGGTGTACATGATCCGGGTGTACTTCATGGCCGATAAGTTTTGGGAAAAGCAGACCGGAACGTTTCGCAAGGTGCTGATGGGCGGCACGCTGTTGGGCATTTTGGTCTTTATCTTCCCGCCACTCTACGGTGAAGGATACGAAATGGTGCAATTTCTACTCAACGGCCACCCCGAGCGCATCATCGACGGCTCGTTGTTTTCCGTGTATGGCGACCAAAGCGTGTGGCTGATCTTGGCTGTGGCCATTGGTAGCGTGCTGTTTAAAGTGTTTGCTACCACGTTCACCTTTGGGGCAGGCGGCAACGGGGGCATGTTTGGCTCCTCGCTGTTTGTAGGCGCCATGGCGGGCTTCGTGTATGCTCGCTTTCTAAACATGAGCGGCGTGCACCCGGTGCCGGAAGTGCACTTTATTGCCCTGGGCATGGCGGGTATGCTGGCCGGGGTAGTGCACGCGCCACTGTCGGCCATCTTCCTTATTGCCGAAATCACAGGAGGCTACGCGTTGTTTGTACCCTTGATGGTGGTCACGTCGTGTTCCTACCTGGTAGCCAAGTACTTCGAACCCTACTCCGTGTACACGCGCAAGCTGGTGAAGCAGGGCGTGGTGATGCACCAGGACCGCGACCGGGGCCTGCTCTCGCAGTTGGATTTGCGCGCCCTCCTGCAAACCGACTTCATCCCGGTACACCCCGACGATACGCTGGGCGAGCTGGTGAACGTGTTCCGCCACGCCACCCGAAATATCTTCCCAGTGCTCGACAAAGACAACCAACTACTTGGAATCGTATCGCTTGACTCTGTGCGCGATGCCCTCTTCGACGACGAGCACTATACCACCACCCACGTGCACGAGCTGATGCGCGAGCCCGCCGCCATCATCCACGCCTCCGACAGCATCCTAGACACGTTGCACCTACTCGAAGACCACGATGCCTATGCCCTACCCGTGCTCAGCTCCGAGGGTCGCTATATTGGCTTCATCCTGCGCGCCTCCATCTTGGCCGGCTACCGCCGCCAGCTCCTACGCGAGGTGGACTAAGTGGTGGACTCATTGTATTGTTCTGTCCTCCTGAACGCAGTGAAGGACCTTCTCACGCGAGAACGACTATCGTAACAACGACTCGTTCTCGCGTGAGAAGGTCCTTCACTGCGTTCAGGAGGACAGAACTTCACTCAGTCATTCGTTAATACTCTCCCAACTCCGGTTGCTTGGGAGTAATCAGTAGGCCTACCATCATCAGGACGCCTGTGAGGAGGATAACCACAAACAGGATGCTCTCGCTTACCTCGCCGATGAAGTGCTGGGGCGGAATACTGTAGAACAACAAAATGGTAATCAGACCTTTGGGAGCAATAAACAGCTCCGGCATCAGGTCGGTTTTGGCCACGTAACGCAAGAAGATGTAGCGGATCAGGGTAAGGATGGCTACAATGAGGATGCCCTGTTCTAGCAACGTGATGTTGATGATGCTGTTCAGGTTGATAGAGAAACCGAACAGCAGGAAGAAGAACGTACGAATTAGGAAGGCCGACTCGCCGGTGATGTTCTTGAACTGGTGCAGGTCGTTGGCCAGACGCTCGGGGTGGAACCACTCGCGCAACCTACCCTTCAGGAACAACTCGGCGTTGTTTACGGCTAAGCCAAAGGCCAGCACCAGCACCAGCGACGACAAGTGTAGTTCCTTGGCCAAGCTGTAAAGCAGAATCAAGAAGGCGAAAATCAGGAAAAACTTGATGTGTAGTGTGATGCGCGACAGCAAGAACGTGAGCACCGCCGTGCTCACCACGGCTACGATGAGCACCGCAATAACGTCGCGCGAGAAGGTGAGAATGGACGCCCCTTGCGCGAAATTATCCTGAATGGCAAAGTTGAAAAACAGGATGCCCATGATGTCGGAGAACGTACTCTCATAGATGATAAACTCCTGTTTTTCGCCCGCCAAGCTGGCTACACTAGGAATGGCCACCGCACTACTCACCACGGCCAGCGGCACGGCGTTGATCAGGCAGCTCTGGAACGGCCCACCCACGTAGAGCTGCAACAGCCACGCAATAGCGACTGATTGCACCACCAGCATAATAGCGGCGGCTATAAAAGAACGCCGAATAAGGGGGGCTTTGTCGCGGCTGAGCTTGAGGTCGAGCGCACCTTCCAGCACAATCATAATCAAGCCGATAATCCCGAATATCTCCAGCACGACCTTCGGAATGCCCAACCCAAAATCGGTATACTCGGCTACCTGCTTCAGGGCAATGCCCGTGAGCAGCAGCATCAGTACCGACGGAATTTTAGTGGCCCGGGCGGCCAGGTTGAACAAGTAAGAAAGAATGACGGCTATACTTAAGCCAATCAGAATAGTGTATGAACCCATACAGAAAAGTAAATCCAACAGTAGCTGCCTATACGGCAATCTGCGCTGCAAAGCCGAAACTTACGCTATTTCGCGTACACTGACGATATAGCTGGCCACCGGCCGTATCTTGCGCCGATAAACCCGGATAGTTGCCGGATGGTTTTGCTTTGTTGATTATCACCATGCCTGCTACCGTTGCCATTGTGGGGGGCGGCCCCGCCGGCCTGCTAGCGGCCTGGCAGCTAGCCGAAGCGGGCCACGCCGTTGCGCTCTATGAGGCGCAAGCTACCATAGGCCGCAAGTTTTTGGTGGCCGGCCACGGCGGCTTCAATCTTAGCAACAGCGAGCCACCGTCCGCGTTTGCTACCCGCTACGGCATGCGCCACCCCGAGTTTGCGCGCTACCTGCACCTGTTTTCGCCAGCTGAGCTACGCCGTTTGCTGGCCGAGTTGGGTATCGACACCTTTGTGGGCACTAGCGGGCGCGTGTTTCCTACCCCCAACCACAAGCCCGCCCACGTGCTGCGGGCGTGGCTGGACCGGCTACGGGCATTGGGCGTGCAGCTGCACACGCGGCACCGCTGGCTAGGCTTCGGCGATGTCCCCGGCGCGCACCACCTGCGTAACGAGGCCACGGGGGAAGACTTCATTGTCCGGCCCAATGCTACCCTGCTGGCCCTGGGCGGTGCCAGCTGGGCCAAAACCGGCTCCGACGGCCGTTGGCTGCCTCTGCTCCTGGCGGCCGGGGTAGAGTGCGTGCCCTTTGCGCCGGCCAATTGCGGGGCGGAGGTGGCATGGTCGGCTTTTTTCCGGGAGAAGGTAGGGCGCCAGCCGCTCAAAAACATTGCCTTGCGCTGTGGCACTCACACTGTGCGTGGCGAGTTGCTCCTCACCGACTACGGCGTGGAAGGCACGCCCGTCTACGCCCTCACGCCCTACCTGCGGGCCATGCAAGCCGCGGGCGAACCACCCCTGCTGCACCTGCACCTCAAGCCCGACCTACCAGACGCGCAACTCCGGCAGCACCTGGCCCGCCGACCCGGCGGAGCTTCGCTGGCTTCCTTTCTGAGTAAGACGTTGCGCCTGGGGCCGCCCGTGCCTACCCTACTGCGCGAGCTAACCCCGGCCGGGCCACTGCCCACCACCCCCGATGGCCTTTTTTCCTTGCTCACCGCCCTACCCCTACCCATCACCGGCCTGTGCCCGCTCGATGAGGCCATCAGTACGGCCGGAGGCGTGGCTTGGGAAGCAGTAGATGAGCACCTGATGTTGCGCCAACAGCCGGGCACCTTCGTGGCCGGCGAAATGCTGGACTGGGAAGCCCCCACCGGCGGCTACCTGCTGCAAGGCTGCTTCAGCACTGGCGCCTGGGCCGCAAAGGGTATACAGGAGTTTTTGAGGCCAGGAGGGTATGAGGGTGTGAGTTATGGAGGGTAGAAGCAGTAAAACATATGTCATCCTGAGCGCAGCGAAGGACCTTATGACGGTCGAACGACAGACGTATTAACGACTCGTTCTACTGTCATAAGGTCCTTCGCTGCGCTCAGGATGACATATGTTTTACTGCTTCTACCCTCCATAACTCACACGCCCTCTACCTTCACAAACTCCTACCCTTTTTTCACCGCTGCTTGCGCCAGGATTTGCTTGGCTTCGTCAACAAGCTGCTGGCCGGGGTTGAACTGGCGACGTGCGATGAGGGCGAATAGCACGAAAAAAGAAACAATGGGAAGGAAGCAGCCCAAGGCGAACCATAGCCAGAACGAACGGCCGTAGCTGTAAGCGCAGTACCCCGTAGTGAGGGGTAGGAACATAATGGCGCACAGACCACCTAACAGTAAATCAACCAGCATACGGGCGGGGGTAACGGTGGACGACTTCTTCCCGAAGATACAAGATACCCCAATGTTTCCCAAACCCACTGGTGTTCTCTATTGCCAGGTTTCGCCCGACTACTAGCCCGCTTTTTCCGTATACCCCTCTATTCTCTCCCGACCCGCCCTACCCTATGTGGGAACATCAAAGCTTATTTCGCGTCTCGGCCCAGCTTTCAGCCGATGGCGTTTTCAACCTGCTCGACCGTAATCTGAAGCCCGAAGTGCTGCTGCTGGGTCTGGCCTCCGCCAAAGAGGCCGACGACCCCGGCGCCATCGTGGTAGAGCCTGCCAAGCACCGCTATGCCCCCCAGCGCTTTGCCGGGGTGAAAGAATACGCGGCCTCCCTGGAGCCCGAAGGCCCCCGCGAGGTGGTCTACCACCTGCACCCTCTCGACCACGACCGTTACGAAAAAGCCCGCTGGTATGAGCTCTTACGCCGCTCCACCGAGCATACGCTTGCGCAACTGGTAGAGCAGCAGCAGGAAAACCGGGTGAACTTCTGCTCAGCCCCCATCAACGTGCACGGGTACCTGGTGTTTGTGGTGTTGCAGCTATCTGCTGAAGCTTACAACAGCTACTATATGTTGCCGCCAGTACCAGGCGGGCGGTCCAACTCCCTGCTCGATGCTGTGGTGCAGGAGTTTTTGCACGATTGTGGCCGAGCCCTGCGCGAAACAGAGAATGATGAGGACCACCCCATTCTCGACCGCGACTACAACGAGGTGTTGCGCGCCGCTGGTCGCCGCTTTATGCTACGTGCCGCCGCCGGCACCCACGGCCTCTACGATGCCTGCAACGGCGTAGCCGCCCTGCGCCACGAGGGCGACGAAGGCGTGGGCACCATGCTGGTAGGCCGTCGTCATCACCCGGCCATCAAGCCAGTGCTGACGCTGGACGCCCCTATTCCCCTGCGCGACCATCGCTCTATCCGTAAGCTATTGGAAATGAGTGAAGACCGCGCATCACTGGTGAGCGATGCCACCGATGTCTTTGGTCTGGGCTATCTGGTAGACACCGACGACCCACAATACGAGCCGGTGTTCACTGTGCATTTCACCCGCCACTATAGCTGGGAGCTGAGCCACGACGGCAACGTAATGATGCGCGTAGTGTCGAACACGCCTCGCCTACCCCAGGGCACCGTGGCCCAGGACAACTTTGGTCGTGTGGTGCAGCTTGTGTTTCCGCACCTGGAAACGGAGGGTGTAGACCGCCTCTGGCTGCTCACCCAAAAGGCTACCAACCAGCCCAATGGCACCATCCTGCTGATTTCGGAGGGCGCGGCGCAGGAAGCGGCCCGCCTTACACGGCAGTGCTTTCAAGTGGCGCCCCGCCTGATGACACCCGGCTTGCTGCGCCTGGTCACCAACATCGACGGGGCCGTGGTTATCGACCCGGCCGGCACCTGCTACGGCATCGGGGCCATCCTTGATGGCCTCGCCACGGCCAAAGGCGATTCTTCGCGCGGCTCACGCTACAATTCAGCTCTGCGTTACGTAGAATCCAGTCAGTATCCTTGCCTAGCCATTGTGGTTAGTGAAGATGGCTGGATTGATCTGCTGCCCACGAAAAAGTAAAGCTACAAGGTGATGAAGTGTGTTTAATTCTTTGTCACTCACGGCTTACTACTCACCATTTTATCGCTCTCCTTATGCCTACTACCCCTACTCCGTCCCGCACGCCTACCCTCGTTGAAGATGATCGTCTGGTATGGGTAGAACGCATAGCCCGTTTGATGGACAGCCAGTTTCGGATGCCCGGCACTCGCTTCCGCTTTGGTCTAGACCCCGTATTGGGCCTCTTACCCATCGTCGGGGATTTATCAACCTTTGCCATATCTACCGTCTTGATTGTGACCATGATGCGTCACGGCGCCAAGGGTAGTGTCGTAGTGCGTATGGTCCTCAACGTGCTATTCGATACCATCGTCGGCGCTATTCCTATCCTCGGCAATGTCTTCGACTTCGCCTATAAAGCAAATGACCGCAATGTGCGCTTGCTACGGGAGCACTATGTAGAAGGCAAATACCAAGGCAGCGGTAAAGGGTTGATTGCGTTGGTGCTTATTGGTATGCTCCTGTTTTTCGGTCTGCTTGCTTGGGGTCTCTTTGTGCTGTTCACTTGGCTATGGCATGCTATACAAGGTGCTTAGCCTTGTAAGAATATAGAGCGTATAAATAACGTATATTTCTAGTATATAGCTTGTTATATAGTTTTGCTTTATATCTTCTTACTCAACAGCAGCAAAATATAATCATATTTATTGTGTATTTATCTACTATTATTATTTTTATATTATATAGTATAAATATGATAAATTATCTAATTTTGCTAGTAATTAACTAGCGTAATGAAACATACCGCGTACGATCTGATAGTAGTTGGGACAGGATTCGCTTCCACCTTCTTTTTACAACAGTACCTTGCGAAGCGCCCTGCCACGGAAAAAATCCTGGTGTTGGAGCGAGGCCACGCAGTCCCTTGGGCAGAGCGTGTAAAGGAAAAACAAGGCGAAAAAACATCTTATATCGGACGCAATCCTGAGTGCCAGGAGACCTTTATAAATACCCAGCCCCGTAAAGATTGGCTGTTTACTGTGGGCTACGGTGGCAGTTCCAACTGTTGGTACGGTTGTACACCTCGATTCCTCCCTAATGATTTCCAGATGAAAACTTTGTATGGCGTCGGCAACGACTGGCCCATACAATACAACGAACTGGACCCCTACTACGAGCAGGTAGAAGACTTGATGGCCATTTCCGGCCCAGCCGAAACGCCATTCCCCCGCCGTAAACCTTACGCGCAGCCTCCACACTTATTTACGGAGGTCGATAAAATCTTGCACAAAAAGTACGGCAAGCTTTATATCAACCAGCCCACCGCCCGCGCCCGTATTCCTATGAATGGCCGCAACCCTTGTTGTGCCAACGGCGTGTGCAGCGTATGTCCTGTAAATGCCAAATTCACCGTCGACAACTCCAACTTCGGCACGTACGATGATCCACGTGTAGAGCTATTGACGGGTGCACAGGTGTATGGTTTGGAGTTGGTGCAAGATCGTGTTCGGAAGGTGAGCTTTCGCCAAAACGACCGCGACTACCATGTAGCCGGCGAAGTAGTAGCGTTGGGTACTAATGCGCTGTTTAATGCCAATATCCTGCTCAACTCTGGCGATACCAACGCCCATACGGGGCGCGGCCTGGGCGAGCAACTAGGCCTACAGGCGAACGTCTACCTCGATAATCTGGAATGCGTAGGGGGTAGCACCTGGGTGAACGCCAACGGCTATATGCTCTACGACGGTGACCATCGCCGGGAGGCAGCGGCCTGTCTAATGGAGTCTAGCAACACACCCTTTTTCCGACCTGAAAGGGGGAAATGGCGCCATATGGCCAGTTTTCGGATGATATTCGAGGATATGCCCACTGCTGAAAACTACGTAACCACTACGGCCGACATCATGAAGCCAATGGTGCACTTTGGTGGTCCTTCCGACTATGCTTTGCGTGGAATCGAGCGCATGAAACAACAGTTGCCTCAGGTGCTGTCATGTCTGCCCGTCGAGAAAATTATGTACGAAGACCCTTATTCTTCCGAAGCGCATATCCTGGGTACTACCCGTATGGGCGTCACTGCCCAAGATGGCGTAGTAGACAAACACTTACGTCACCACCAGTATCGCAATTTATTTGTATTGGGCAGCGGTAGTTTTCCCACCTATACGCCTGCCAATCCTACACTTACCCTATCGGCCCTGTCGCTTCACGCTGCCGACCAGTCTTTCTAACGACGATTTATTTGAACGACCGTAATACTCCCACCATATGTTACGCAGAAAATTTTTAAAAACAGTAGGATTGGGCGTCGGTGCCGTAACGCTACCTAGTCTTGGTGCCTATGCTGTACCGCTGAATGACGCCACAGCTGGCGTTATTTTGCATCAATTCAACTTTTTGCAATTGGATAAGCAAGGAGTTGCGCGGTTTGTGCAAGACTATTACAAAATCAACAAGAATGCTACCCTGATGATAAAATTAAAAATGAGACTATATTATTTACTTAGAACTAACGCACAACAGTCGCAGCTGGTGCATTCTATCAGCACGTTATATTTATTATCTACCGATTTTTTTCAGCATAAAATGGATGAAAGTAGACTTATACAATACCAAGGCATTTATGATGTTTATAGAACGCCCTGCGCTCATCCTTTTACTGCATTATATTATCCACCAGCTATTTAAATAATATTTTCTTCAGCTTGTTTAAGTCGATTTAAAACTACTAGTATCGTTACATGTATAAGGTAACCCAGGCGGAACTGCGCCCACAACACAGCGGGCTTAGCTCCTTATTCTCCGGTTCTATAGCTACGCCCGAGCAGCCGGCTACTGATGCCACGCGCTACGCCATTTTCTGCGCATTATGGGCTGTTGCTACGCTCTTTCACATGGCGCAGTCCCGTATTTACACCAGCCAGCTGCATTACGTACTTCTGACGCTCGCTGCCTTCGTCGTGCTGAGCAAACCATCTTCTGTCGTCCGGCTGCTGGCGCTTATTGCGTTGCAGCTGTACGAAGTCTTTTTCAGGCTACCTGCCATTAGCAACCACTGGCTTTTCACCACTTTCGTGAATCTAACTATTCTACAGGCCCTGCTGTGGGTAGTAATCAAGAAGCGCAGCTTGCAAGTAGATAGAGCAGCTTTTCTACGGGCTTTTGCGCCTGCTGTGCGGTTAGAGTTACTCGTTCTCTACTGCTTTGTTGTGCTCCACAAGCTCAATTGGGCTTTCTTCTCACCTAGTGCTAGCTGCGCTGCTGTGCTGTATAAAGCCCAACACGCAGAAGCCCTCCTGCCGAACTCACCTGCATTTATACTGGCCAATATCTACTTAACTATTGCGATTGAAACATTAATTCCGTTGCTACTTATTTTTAGAAAAACACGCAATATCGGTTTAGTAGTTGGTCTTGTGTTTCATTGCATCATTGCCTTTAATTCCTACAATGGTTTCTATGATTTCTCATCCATGATTTTTGCCGCTTATTTTTTATTCACTGGTTATAATTTTAGTACTACTATACATCGTCTCTATAAAAATTCAATTAATTCTTGGTTCGCATTTAAACAACGTTTTTCTCAGTTTACACTGTCTCACACTTTGCTATGGACTGCGCTTTTCGTATTTCTACTGTGTGGCATTAAAATAATCAGTAAAATTTCTACTGACTATTTTCAATTAATATGGGGCGCCTATAGTTTCTTATATATACTACTCTTTCTTCTTTCTTTATATAAAGCGCGTCAGTATTTCCCTACCCGCCTTTTTACGTTACCCAACGCGTTCTTTTGCCTGCTTCCGTTACTGGTTTTCCTGAATGGTATCAGTCCGTATATCGGCCTGAAAACAGAATCTTCATTCGCCATGTTTTCCAACCTGCGCACAGAAGGGGGCATCACTAATCACCTGTTTATTCCGGTGAGTGCACAGATATTCGACTTTCAGAAAGACATGATTGAGGTAGTAGCCTCGTCGGACACTGAGTTGCAACGAATTGCCGACGAAGGCAAGCTAATAACATTCTTTCAGTTGAAAAACCGGGTGGCTGATGTGCGGCCAGCGCGGGTGGAGTACATTCGCAACGGGCAGCGCCGCACGTTTGAGCTGACCTCGGCCGCGCCCAACGATGAGCTGCTGCACAAAAGCCCATCGTTGCTGCGCAAGTTTATGCGCTTCCGTATGATCAACAAGGTAGATCCGCAGCCCTGCCAGCACTAGCTCGCTACCGCACGTGGGCGCCGTCGTGGATTTCTACTACCCGAACGGTTGCCTTTGCACAACCTACATTTTGGTGCCATACCTTATTTCACAGGCCCTACCCCACTAGTAGTCTGCACGATGGGCTGGATGGAGCCATCCTTGTTGTAGTGCATTTCATCCACGCAGATGGAGCGGCGGTAGCTACCGCCGGTGGGCAAGGAGCCGTTGTGGTAAAAAAAATAGCTCTTGCCTTTGTAGTCGATGATGCCGGGGTGCGTAGTGAAGCTGTTGGGCACGTTTTCCTGGATGATGCCGCGATAAGTCCAGGGGCCGGTGGCGCTGGGGGCCGTGCAATACTCTATCATCTCAGGCTTGGTACCGGCGCTGGCATACACAAGGTAATAGAGCTTTTTACGCTTGTACAGCCAGGGCCCTTCGATGTAGTTTTTGGGCGTGAAGGTATTGATGGGGCCAGCCAGCTCAGTCATGTTATCCTTGAGCTTCACCCACTTGCAACTGCCATTGCCCCAGTACATATATACCTGCTTGTCGTCGTCCACAAAAACCGTGGGGTCAATGTCGTCCCAGGCATGCGGCTTGTCCTTGGTCATCTCGTTCACGATGAGCGCCTTGCCAATGGCGTCCTTGAACGGCCCGGTAGGCCTATCCGACACGGCTACGCCGATGGCCGCGCCACCCTGGCTGTTGTCGTCCTTCTTATGGAACGTGGATACAAACCAGTAGAACTTGCCCTTATGGTACACGCACTGCGCCGCGTAGGCATCGCCGGTGGCCCAGGCAAAGGTGCGGGGCGAGAGGCGCGTGCCGTAGTCTTTCCAGTGCACCATGTCGGTGGTGGAATAGATGCGCCAGTCGGGCATTTTGTAGTTGGTTTCCTGCACCGAAGCCGTATCGTGGCCGGTGTAGAGAAACAGCGTATCGCGGTACACGAGTGGGGCGGGGTCGGCCGTGAATACATCTTTAATAATCGGATTCTGCGCCTGCGAAGGCAGATAAGCACCGAGGGTTAGCAGGGCAACAAGCAAGGTCTTTTTCATAGGGCTAGGAATGGGCTGAGTAGGAAAGAACCGCAGAGCTACTGGGCTTTTAGGGAATAGGTTTTGCCGGCTTCGGTGGGAAAATCATACACAAACGACGGGGCCAGCGTGGGCCGCCTAGGGGTAGTTTTGGAGGAAACCAGGGGCGGCTTAACGGCTATGTTTTGGTAGAACGGGTTGGGGTTTTCGCCCTGCGCTTCCCGCAGCTTCAAGCCGCTAGCAGCCGCTATAGAGCTATGCACCCGTATGCGGCAGTTGCCTCCTAGCTTCGAAGTGATGCGCGCACGGGTAATCTTGCCCTTGTCCCAGGCCAGGTCCACTACGTAGCCGCCGCGGGCCACCAAGCCCGTTACTTCGCCCGTAGGCCAGGCGTCGGGCAAGGCAGGCAAAATGTCAATAGCTCCATCGTAGCTCTGCACAAACAATTCGGCTAGCCCAGCAGTGCAGCCGAAGTTGCCGTCAATCTGAAACGGCGGGTGGGCGTCCAGCAGGTTTGGGTAAGTGCCACCGCCCTCTCCCGTGTTGCCACCCGCGCCGGAGCGCAGCCGCAGCTGATCGGTGAGCAGCTTGTAGGCGTGGTTACCATCCTGCATGCGCGCCCAGAAGTTCACCTTCCACCCCATCGACCAGCCCGTAGACACATCGCCGCGCTGAGTGAGCGTCACGCGGGCGGCCTCAAACAGCTCCGGCGTGCGGTAAGGTGAAATTTGTCCGCTCGGAAACAGGCCGTAGAGGTGGGAAATGTGGCGGTGCTGGTCCTGGGGGTTGTCTACGTCTTGCAGCCACTCCTGCACCTGCCCATGCTGACCAATCTGCATGGGCGGCAGCCGCTCGCGCAAGCGGCGCAGACTATCCGCAAATGGCGTATCCAACTGCAGCAGCTCGGCGGCCCGGATGGTTTTCGAGAACAGGTCAAGCACCAGCTGATTGTCCATGGTGGTGCCAGCAACAAGGGCAATCTGCTTACCTTGAAGTGAATACGTATTTTCAGGCGACACCGAAGGAGCTACCACCAGCCAGTGGTGGGTTGGCTCTTCCTGCAGAGCATCAACGAAGTAGGTGGCCGCGCCCTTCAGCACAGGGTAGTAGGTGCGCAGAAAACCTAGGTCGCCAGTGAACTGGTAATGGTCCCAGAGGTGCTGCGTAAGCCAGGCGCTGCCCATGGGCCAGAGGCCGTACTGCGGCGGGTCAACTTGGCCCGTGATGCGCCAGATATCGGTGTTGTGGTGCAGGGCCCAGCCGCGGGCCCCATACATCTGGCGGGCGGTCTGCTGACCGGTTACGCTCAGGTCGCTTATCATCCCAAACAGCGGCTCGTGCAGCTCGGTCAGGTTGGTGACTTCGGCGGGCCAGTAGTTCATTTCGGTGTTGATGTTCACCGTGTACTTGCTGTCCCAGGGTCCCTTGAGCTGGTCGTTCCAGATGCCTTGCAGGTTGGCGGGCTGCCCACCCGGCTGCGAGGAGCTGATGAGTAGGTATCGGCCGTACTGAAAATACAAAGCCGCCAGCGCGGGGTCATTGCCCTGGGCAAAACCAGTCAGACGCTGGGGCGTGGGCAGCTGGGCAGCAGGCGTCACGCCCAGGTTCAGCGTCACGCGGTTGAAGTAGCGCTGGTAGGCTGCTACGTGGTCGGCCAGGGCTTGCTTGTAGGACTTGCGCACGGCAGTGGCAAGGTAGGCTGCGGCCCGCGCGGCCGGGTCGCCGCTTACATCATGGTAATTGTTGAAGTTGGTGCCAATAGAAATGTAGAGCGTAGCGCTGTTGGCTCCCTCCAAACGAATACCCGCGTCGGTGGCTTGCACGGTGCCGCCCTCGGCCACAACCTGCACCCGCGTCTGGAAACGCACCTTCCCCTCCTGCCCTTCATGCTCACTTCCGCGACCATCCAGCACCAACTGGTTTTGCTCGGCGTGCCGGGTGTGCTGCATGGGGCTTTCCTCACTGATCAGGCAACTGATGCGGCCCGGCTTGCTAGCCGTGAGTCGCACGATTAGCACCTGATCGGACAGGGAGCTGAACACTTCGCGCCGGTAGGCCACCCCGCCTACCTCGTAGCTCACCGAGGCCACGGCCCGGCCGATGTCCAGGTCGCGCTGGTAGTGGGTGGCGTTGTCGTGGCCTGGGAAGTCGAGGTATACGTTTGAGGCCGTTTGGTAGGGCATGCCGCTGTTGCCAGCGGGCTGCATCTGGGCTTGCGCCAGGGCCTGCGCCTCCACCAGCTGTCCGGCCAGCAGTTGCTCACGGAGCCGCCGCACCACCGGCAGCGCATCGGCCTTCACGTTGTTGTTGGGCCCACCGCCCCAGATAGTCTCCTCATTCAGCTGCAACCGCTCGCGCTGGGGCCCGCCAAACACCATGGCCCCCATTCGGCCATTGCCTAGGGGTAGGGCCTCATTCCAGTTGGCGGCTGGTTTGTCGTACCACAGTCGTAGCGGGGTAGGCTTGGGCTTGCCCGCGGCGGATAGGAAAGTTACCCAGTAGAGCAGTAGCAAAGAGGCCCGAGCCGACCAGTGAAGTTTCCTCATATGCGGGTGGGGTGAGCACTGACTTCCGAAGAAAGTGAGTGGTGGAATGGGTTTTATGGATTTATTCAGACCGTCATGCTGAGCTTGCTGAAGCATCTCTCCCGCTTTATAAGGACGATGTAGAGACGCATACTTGCGTCTCCTTGTTGAACGACTGGCCTAGAACCGCTAGCTAAACAACATCAGCACGCGGGAGACGCAAGTATGCGTCTCTACAACCGGTAGGCAAAGCGGGAGAGATGCTTCGACAAGCGGACGCCAGATGAAGCATGACGGTCTTCTAAGACTTCTTAGCCACGGCTAGCTAGCTGCTTAAAACAGCTTTTGGGCAAACTGGTACAAATCGTGGCGCCACACGGGCCAGGTGTGGCCGCCGGGGTACTCGCTGTACACGTACTTGATGCCCAACTCGTCCATTTTGGCGCGCATCACTTTGTTGTTGGCGTAGGCAATGTCTTCAGGCCCGCCCATCGAGAGCCACAGCTGCTTGAGGTTGGTATTGATGGTGCCCGCGTTGGCCTTCATATAAGCATACTGCGGGTCCGACAAAGCCGCGTTATTGGCAAAGAAGCCCGAGCTGAACACGCCGAGGTAACTGAACATGTCGGTGTTTTTCATGCCCGCGTACAGCGTCTGTAGGCCACCCATCGACAGGCCCGCCAATGCCCGATTCTGAGCGCCGGGCGCTACGCGGTAGTTGCTTTCCACCACCGGCAGCACAGTTTGCTTGAGTTCGTCTTCAAAGCGCTTCAGCGTCGGCTCACCGAAGCCAGCTAGGCCGCCGGGGCCACCCATGTTGCCGTCGAGCATCACCACGAGCATGGGCTTGGCTTTTTTGTCGGCAATCAGGTTATCCAGAATCACGTTGGTTTTGCCTTGCTTGGCCCAGCCGGTCTCGTCTTCGCCACCGCCGTGCAGCAGGTACAGCACCGGGTATTTAGCGGCCGTGTTGGCATCGTAGTCGGCCGGCGTGTACACGAAAAACCGGCGCCATGAGTTGGTGACTTTGGAGAAGTACCGCCGCTCCCGCACCTCGCCGTGGGGCACGTCGCGCAGGGCGTAGAAGCCGGTGCCGCGGCCCGGTATTTCAATGCCGCTGGCCATGCGCCCCATGCCGTAGAAGGTGTCGCTGGCGGGGTCGGCAATAGGTAAGTCGTCGAGCACCAGAGAGTAGTAGTGCAGGCCGCGGCTCAGGGTATCAGTGGTGACGGTCCAGGTGCCCGTACTGTCCTTCACCATGTCGTACTTACGCCCTAGGTCCAGCTGGGCCTTTTGCACGCCAGGGGCTTTCAGGCGAAATACGGCGCGGTTGTCGGGCAGAATCTGGGGGTACTTGGCATTGCGCACGTTGGTGGAGGCCGGCGCGCCCAGTACCGTGTAGGTGGGCAGCGCGGCTACATCCACGGGCTTAAACAGCTGCTGCGAGAACATATAAAGCCCGTTTTTCCAGACTTTGAAGTCGTGCCCACCGGCTTCCAGGTAGTACACGTGCGGCACGTTGTGCTCGTAGAGGTAGTCGTGGGTGCGCTGGCTGATGGGCAGCAGGCCGTCCTGGTCGCCGCACGAAATCCAGAGGAGCTTGAGCTGCTTTTTAGCTTTCGCCGGGTCGGGTACCAGCTGCTCGGGCTGCTTGGTATTCGGGGCCGACGAGAAGCCCCCTATCCAGGCAAACTTATCGAGGTGGCCTAGCCCAAAGTTCAACGACTGCCCCCCGCCCATCGACAGGCCGGCAATGGCCCGGTCCTCGCGATTTTTGAGGGCCGGGTAATTCTTTTCGATGTAGGGAATGAGGTCGGTGAGCAGGTCTTGCTCGAAGTTAGCGAAGGCGGCTACCTTATCTGGGCCGTAGATATTGCCAATGGGTCGGTCGTCCTTCATGGCCCGGCCGTTGGGCATTACCACCAGCATGGGCTTGAGCTTGCCGGCCGCGTACAGATTATCCAAAATCACCTGCGGGCGCCCGCCTTTGAGCCACTCCTTCTCGTCGCCGCCGATGCCGTGCAGCAGGTAGAGCACTGGGTATTTCTTTTTCTTGGAATAGCCCGGCGGCGTGTACACCAGCGCCTTGCGCACCGTGCCCACGGTTTTGGAGGTATAGCTAATGCTGTCCAGCTTGCCGGTGGCAATGCCGGCAGCGGGCTGGTCAAAGCCCCTGGGGGCTTCCATGATGGTTTTTTGGGCCACGGCGGGGTCGGCGCTCAGCAGGGCCACGCTCGCCAGCAGGGGAAACAACAATTTCATGGTGGGTAGGAAGTAGCTAGGTAGAGAAAAGAGTAATGCTCCTAAGATAGTCGGCAACCCGATGGCGACCGTTATTTCGGGTTGGCCGTGGTGTACACGGCCAAGCCAAAGTCGTAGCCGGGCTTGTCGTTCAGCCGCAGCGGCTGCCGGTTGAAGTAGGCGCCCCCGGCCGGGTAGGCCTCTTGCCGGCTCACACGCCAGAAAAGCGGCGCCGTTTTTTCTAAACCTTGCAGCTCAAACGCGTAGGTGTGGCCGGCTAATAAAGGCACTTGGTTAGCGGCCGCAAAGTCGAACTGCAACAGCCCCGCAGGCTGCGGCGTGTAGGCAATGGCTAACCCTTTGCCACCCCCTAGCAGGTTGGTGCCAGGAGTATAGGTCGGGTTATCCTGCGTGCCCAGGTAGTAGAGCGCCAACGTCACGGGCTGCTGGGCATCGGTGCCGAAGCCGTCGCCCCCAAACAGGTCGAGGCGCGTGAGTTTGCCATCGGCCGTCACCCGGAAGGTTTGGCCCAGGCTGGTGCCGCCCTTGTCGTGGTTGAAGCTGATGTTGTCGAGGGCGGTGTTGGCCGGGTTGGCCATGGTGCTCAGCAGGGGCGCGCCAAGCCATTGCGCGGGGCGCGGCTGAAGGTTGTGGGTAACGCTGACGCCGGGGGCGGTGGCAACGGGCGCGCTGGCAGACGGTGCGGGGCGGCTGTCATTGGGCTTGGGCGACACGCTCACGCCGGCCACGGTTTGGGAGATGGGCTGAATAGTACCGTCCGGATTATAATATAGGTACTCCACGCACACACTACGGCGCCCCAGGGCACCACTTTCGCCGGTGGGTAAGGTGAGCGTGGCATTGTGGTAGAAGAAGTACCACTGTTTTTTAAACTCGACAATGCCCGCATGAATGGTGTAGCTGTTCTTGGTCTGGTCGGTCAGGATGCCGCGGTAGGTCCAGGGACCGGTGACCTTGGGGGCAGTGGCATAGCACATTTTCTCCCACATGCCCTGGTGCGCGAAGGCGGCGTAGGTAAGGTAGTACAGCTTGCCCCGCTTGTGCAGCCAGGGACCTTCGGTGTAGTTGGGCAGCTCGATGCGCTGCACGGGCCCATCAAGCTCCGTCATGTTGGGCTTGAGCTTGACCAAGTAGCAGTTGGGGTTGCTCCAGGCCAGCCACGCCGTGCCATCGTCATCCACGAACACGGTGGGGTCGATGTCGTCCCATCCGTTGGGGCCAGGCGTGGTCTGGTCCGTAACCAGGGCCGAGCCGCGGGCATCGACGAAGGGCCCGGTAGGGCTATCCGACACCGCCACCCCAATGGCCTTGGCATTGACGGGCGCGCCCTGCTGCACCGCCGCATAGAAGTAAAACTTGCCGTTGCGGGCCACCTGCGACGCCCAGGCATCCTTGCTAGCCCACTTAAAGTCGCGCACGTTCATAATGGGGCCGTGCGCGGTCCAGTTCTTCATGTCGGTGGTAGAGTAGCACAGCCAGTCGTTCATGTTGAACATCTGACCCTCTTTGGCCTCGTCGTGGCCCACGTAGAGGTAGAGCTTGTCCTTATATACCAGCGGCGCCGGGTCGGCGGTAAATACGTCGCGGATAATCGGGTTTGCGCCTGGCTTAGCAGCCACCTGACCGTAGCTGCACGGGGTAATGGCGGCTTGCCCAAGTGCAACGAGCAGGGTAGTATACAGGAATTGCTTAAGCATAGGAATAAGGTAAAAACAGCGTGTATAGCTCGCCTACCGCTGAGCAATAAGCGGCAGTATTAAGGCCGTGGCAGGGGCCGCACCATGTCGTTGGCAATTATGCCCTCCAGGGTGTGCATCGGCGGCTCGACGGTGGCCGGAATGGGCAGGTGGCTAAACTGCTGGAAGTAGAGCAGACAAGCGTCTTTCCACAGCACGGCGTTGCCGCTTTGAGCGCGCAGTTTGTTTTGCACCGCCACGAAGCGCTCCGCATCCACGTAGGGCTGGGCTTTATCCCACACTTGCTGAAATTGGCGCACTTGGTGCACGCCTTGGTCGTAGTGCAGCGCCAGTTCGTCCCAGAGCGTGCGGCCACTTTTCATCTTGAAGTCCCAGGGCAAGTGGTGGAACCAGAGCAAGTACTCGTCGGGGCAGGTGGCGGGGTTATTGAACTGTGCGGCCAGCGGCTCGTGGTACTGGCTTACGGCGTTGCTCCCTCCGGTGGTGCGGTCAAAGCCCACGCCGTTGGCGGAGGCCTGGTGGTAGTAGGGCGGGGTCCAGTCTGCGCGCATTTTTGGCGGGGCCCACCAGGGGCCGGGGCCGTAGTGGTCATGCGTGGCCGACATGATATGGTGCAAACCCAGGGGCATAGAGTAGTTCACGGCGGCTTCGCGGCTGGCCAACATCAGCTGCGTGATCGGAACCAGAAAATTGGTATTCCAGTCCGACGCGGCAGCCGTGGTGGCACGCTGGTCGGCGGCCCCGGCAAAGGTTTGCTTGAGCCACTCGTCGGCAATCTGCGCGCTGGACAACTGGTTGTTCCAGGCTAGGCGGCCGAAGGCGTACCAATTGGCCTGGCCGAAGTCCTGGCCGGTCCAGTTAGTGTCAAGGCCCACATTAGCGACGCCCGCCATGGCCGTGTGCTTTTGCGGGTACACGCTGCCATCGGTGCAGCGGGCTACTGTGCTGCCGGGGCCGGCCTGGTAGGTGTCGCTGCGCAGGCATTCCTCCCACATGGTCGAGAGAAATACCAAGTCAATCGCGTGCCCTAGGTATTCCTGCGTAATCTGAAACTCGGGCATCACGGAGGTCTTTTTCATGGCCCCAAAAAGCGGGCTGAACGGCTCGCGGGGCTGAAAATCAACCGGCCCATTTTTCACCTGCACAATAACATTGTCGCGGAATTTGCCATCCAGCGGCACAAACTCGTTGTAGGCCTGCTTGGCGCGGTCCTTATCATTGGGGCTATACACGAAGGCCCGCCACATCACCAGGCCGCCATAGGGCCGCACGGCCTCGGCCAGCATATTGGCGCCGTCGGCGTGGGTACGGCCATAGTCCTGCGGGCCGGGCTGGCCTTCGCTGCTGGCTTTTACCAGGAAGCCACCAAAATCCGGAATCTGCTGGTAAATCTCCTTCGCTTTGGCCTGCCACCACTTCCTGACGGCCGGGTCCAGCGGGTCAGCCGTTTTTAGCCCGCCCAGCAGCACCGGCGACGAAAACTTCACCGCTAAATACGTCTTCACGCCGTAGGGCCGCAGCACGTCGGCAATGGCTTTCGTGCGGCCTAGGTAGTCAGCCGAGAGGATGCGCGGCGAGGCATTCACATTGTTGATAACGGCCCCGTTGAGGCCCACCGACGCATTGGCGCGGGCATATTCCTGCCACAGCGCTTTGTCCTTGGCCGTGACCACAAACGAGCTATCCTTGCGCCAGAAAATGGAGTGCCCGGCGTAGCCGCGCTCCACCGAGCCGTCGGGGTTGTCCCAGTGGTTCAGCAGCCGGTACTCATAGGAAGGGTTGAACACCTTATCGGCCACCGGCTGGCCCGTTTGCTGGCGGCGCAATAATTCAAAAACCCCGTAGAGCAAGCCCGCTTCGGTTGTAGCTCGCACACTGGTCGGGCCCAGGCGAAAGCCGTCGTGCTTAATGGCATTGTCCTTTTTCAGCGTTAGCGTCACGGTAGCCCCGGCCGCACCCTGCCAGCCGCGCTCCAGCTCTTGCTTGGCCATGGCGAGCAGGGCCGAGTTTTTGGACGCCATCACCACCGTGACCGGAGCCGCCTGGTGCGGACGCAGCCACAGTTGGTGGCCGTCCTCGGCGCGCAGATTTACAGCAGCACACAACAAGAAGATACTGATGAAGATGGTTTTCATTGCGTACTTGAAAGGAAACGGTAGTCTGCACGAGCGTTTGGGACCCCACGGCGCCGCGCAGTAAAAACAAACCGGTTGGGCGCAACTACGTCGCCCAGCCTATCCTGCTTATTCGAACCTGACCCAATCAATCTCGACGGGGCTATTCGTTTTGGAGGCCACCACCAGCGTGTGCGTGCCGGGCTTAAAGACCGATAAGGGCGCTTTCACCTCCTGCCATTTGCTACCCTTGGGCACGGTGACTTGGGCGAGCACCGGGCCGGTGGCCCCATCTGCCCGCAGCTGCACCGTAGCGCCGGCAGCCGCCATTGTGCGGAGCGTCACCGTCTTGAGCGTCTGTTTGCCAAAGGCTACCCCATTGTATTGCACCCAGCCCTGGTTGTTGGCAAACACCGTTTTCCAGCCCTGGAACTTGTTGGCCGTATCCAGGAAGGCGATGGTAGCGCCTTTGCTGCTCAGGCGGCTGTAGCGGTCCAGCTGAATTTTCTGCTTGGCATCGGTCAGGCCCACGCCGCGCAGGGTAGGAATTACTTTGCGAATGGCGCCGTCGGGCTCAAAAAATAGACTGTCGATGCGCACCGAGCGGTTTTTGTCGAAGTTGGGCGACAAGTCGTTGTGGTGGTAGAATAAGTACCACTGGTTCTTGAGCTCCAACAGGGAGTGGTGGTTGGTCCAGCAGCCCGTCGGCGACTCGTCCATTAGCACGCCCTTCACCGTGAATGGCCCCAAGGGGCTCGTGCTGGTGGCGTATTCGAGGCGCTCGGTTTTGTTGGCCACGTGCGGATAAGTCAGGTAGTACGTGCCGTTGCGCTTGAATAGGTAGGGCCCCTCCTTCAAGCCTTTGGTCGGCAGCTCGCCCAGCGTCACGGGCTCGGAGGCTAGCTCCAGCATGTTCTCCTTCAGCTTGGCGCCGTAAATGTTGCCCTGCGACCAATACAGGTAGGCTTGTCCATCTTGGTCAATAAACACGTTGGGGTCGATGCCGCGCACGCCCTTAATGGGCATCGGCTGCGGCACAAACGGCCCGGTAGGCTTATCGGCCACAGCCACCCCAATGGTGAAGCCCTTGTTGATGGTCGTGTCCTTCGGGGTAGTCGGGAAGTAGAAGTAGTATTTGCCGTTGCGCGCAATGCAGTCGGGTGCCCACATGCTGTAGCTATCGGGCTTCACCCAAGGCACCTTGTTTTGCGTGACGATGACGCCGTGGTCGGTCCAATCGGTGAGGTTAGCCGAGGAAAACACGTGGTAGTCTTCCATCACAAACCAGCCGGCCCGCCCCCGGCCGGGCGCGGCCGGAATATCGTGCGAGGGGTACACGTACACCCGCCCATTGAACGCGCGCGCCGTGGGGTCGGCCGTGAATTGATTGGTAATAATCGGGTTTTGCGCCTGGGCCGCGCCGCCCACTAGGCAGGCTAGGCCAGTTAGGATATAGGATAGTTTGTGTTTCAGCATCGAGGGTAGGATTTTCAGATAGAGTGTGAAGTCAAAAGAGGCCGTCATGCTGAGCGCAGCCGAAGCATCTCTACCGATTCGTTAAACGGTGCAGATGAAGCGGTAGAGATGCTTCGGCTGCGCTCAGCATGACCGTTGGGTAAAAGCTACTTAGCACTGGTAAGTGTCTCCGCAATTCGGAAGTAGTCGAAATCGGCGTAGCCGCCCGCCTGCTTCGTGGCGTAATTGAACAGCCCGAACCGGTAGCCCATGAAGTGGGGCAGCGTGTAAGCCATCTTGAGCGGGCCGCCAATGGCTTTCCACATTTTGCCATCGAGGCTGTAGTAGAAGGTCGCCACGTCCTTGCGCTCCGTGAAGTCGCATTCCGCCCTGAAGTACACTGTGTTCTGCGTCAGCGGTAGGCGTTGCAGCTCCACGGGTTTCTCCGTCTCGGCGCTAACCATAACGATGGACTTCTGGCCGTTGCGCGACTCCACTCCCACCAGGCCGTAGCGCTTTTGCAGCAGGGCTAGGCCAGCAAAATCACCATCCTTAAGGTGCGATACATCCAGAGCCGTAGTGCCGGCGCAAGTCGGGCCGATGGTGCGCTGGGTGAGGGTGTTGCGCGCCAGCAAGAAGGTGGTATCCGTGCGGCCGGTTTTGAGGCGTAGGTAGCCAGGGCGGTCAGTCAGCGACCAGAGGGAGTTTTCGGGGTTGTGGTTCCACTGCCACACCAGCGGCAAGGCGGGCTCGCCCTTGCGCCGGCTAAACTCATCCGAGGCTACAATGCCCGGAATCAGGCCTTTGCTGGCGGGTAGGGCCAGCGTCTGAGGTACTTTGCCGGCCGGACTACCTAGCACCGGCCAGCCGTCAGTCCATGTCACGGGCACTAGGTACGGGATGCGGCCCACGGCGCCGTAGTCGCGGAATAGGTAGGAAAACCACCGACCATCGGGCGTGTCGATGAGGCCGCCCTGGGCCACGCCTAGGTCTTGCAGCGCCACCCGCCCTTCGTAGGGGCCAGTGAGCTTATCGGCCCGGTGCACCACCACGGTGCGCATACCGCCCTTGGGCCAGGTGATGTTGAAGAGGTAGTACTTGCCTTTGATTTTGAACAGCTGCGAACCTTCGGCGGGTAGGCCTAGGTTGGGGCCGGCCGGGGTGCTGGCGTTTTCAATCAGCACCTGCTCCGTAGCACCGGGCTTTACACCAGAGGCATCGGCCGTCAGCTCAATCAACTGCAGCTTGCCGGCGCCATATACTAGGTACACACGGCCATCATCAAAAAACAGGGAATGGTCGTGGTAGCTCGGCTTAAACGACACGGCTTTCCAGGGACCCTTCTCAATGTTCTTGGTGGAATAGATGTAGGTCTTGCCCGTGGTCTGGGCGAAGGTCGAGACGTAGTAGGTGCCCTGGTGAAACCGCAGGCTGCTGGCCCACGAGCCGCGGCCGTACGTGCTCTTGCCGTTGCGCAGCGTCAGCTCATCCTGGTTGCCCAGCGTGTCGGAGGCGTAGCTCACCAAGTGCCAGTTCACCAGGTCTTTCGACTTCATGATGGGCACGCCCGGCGTCATGTGCATGGTGGTGCTGCTCATGTAATAGGTGTCCCCTACCCGAATCATGGATAGGTCTGGCACGTCGGCAAAGATGATGGGGTTTTGAGCCTGCTTCACCTGCGCCGTCAGCGGCGACACTACCGCCGACGCGAAGAACACGCCAATAGCTAAAACACTCCGTTTCAAAGAATAAGGCATAGACCACGAACGCTGAGGTGAGTAGACAGTCGAACTTAAGCAGGCTTGATAGCCTGGTACTTGCCGCTCAGGTGCAGCAGACTAAACAGGTACAGCAGGCCGTCGTAGTAGGGGTCGAAGTACCCGTCTTCATAGGGGGCCAGCTTGGCATTCCAGAGCGCGTGCACAAAGGCCAGGTCCCGGTCTTGGTGCATAAGCGAGGCCGAGGCGCTAGTGGCCACCAAGCCTAGGGAGTGCCGCAATTTCTTAACGTCGCCGGCCTGTAGAATAAACTCGGGCCGTGAGCCATCCACGTTGAACTGGTCCTCGAAGGTGTTCACCCCCTTGCCGCGCAAAAACCCTTGGAAGCGCCGCGCATACTGCTCCTGCCAGGCCTTGTCCTTGCCAAACCACACGTAGTCCATGGCAATGTTCATGGGCACCCGCCACGAGTCGTAGCGGAAGGCGGGCGGCGCCCACTTGGTAGCGTGGGGCTTGCCGCTGAACTCGGTGTAGTCGTAGTTGAGGGCCGTGGGAGCGGCGCAGGCACGGTGCAGAAACGCCCGCGCCGTATCGGCGCAGGCCCGGTAAAAGGGCTCGTGCCCGTCCTTGGCGTAGGTGGCCCACACTTCCAGAAAGGCCGGCACGTGGTACGAGGGGTCCGTCCAGTTATACATATCCCCTACCGGCGCAAAGGTGATTTGCTTGTGCTCGGTATTGAAAAGGTTGCGCACGCCGCCCATACCGTCTTTTTTCCACGAGGCATCCAGGATGCGGCGAGCCTCCTGGTAGTAGTTGATGCTGGTGTTGTTGCCCCAACGGTTGGCGGCAAACAGCAGGCTCGTAACGAAGTACAGCTCGCCATCGGAGGCGGGCCCCTCCGAATTGAGCTTCATCGTGGTGGTGCTGAAACTCCAGGCGAAGTAGCCTTCCAGCGGGCCGCTCTGGTGCTGCAAGTTCTTCTTCGACCAGCGCCAGAGACGGTCAAACACCTGCTTTTTGTTCATCTGCACGGCCACCATCATGCCATACGACATGCCTTCGGTGCGAGCATCGTGGTTTTTCACATCCGACACGTAGGCCATCGAGTCGCCTACCTCGAAATACACCTTGTTGGGCCCCTCGAATACATCGTGGTAGGCCTGCGCTACTTTCTGGTCGATGGCGGCTTGACTGTAGCCTGCCTCCCGCAGCAAATTCGGGTACTTGCCCGTGTAAAAAGCCCCTTGTTGCGTAGTAGGCGCCTGTTTGGGTTTGGGGGCGCGCTGGGCAGTTACGCTACCTAGGCCAGTGCATTGCAAGACTAGCAGCAGCAAGCCAACCCGGATGCGGTGAAGGAAAGAAAAGCGTGCGTTCATAGAGATAAGGCAAATAAGCGGCCGTGCGGCGCTTCGCACGGGCTGACCGTTTGGTAGATGGTAGGGAGACGAGGCCGATCAGTGGCCTAGGGCTGCACCACGAAGCCGCCCCGCGCGGGCAGTGTTACGCTGACGGTGCTGCCCGCCACGGCCCGCGTGCTGAAGCTGCGGTTGGTGTCCCCGTCGGTGATGAGCGTGCCGTTTTCGAGGCCTAGCTTGCCGAGGTCAACCTGAATGGTTTTGGGTGCGTCGGTGGCGTTGATGCCGGCCACATACCACCCGCCGCCGGGGGCCTGCCGGGCAAGCACCGCATACTCGCCGGGGAAGCCGTCCATCAGCTTCACGTCAGCCCAGCGCGGCGGCAGCTTCTTCACGAAATCCTGCACGTAAGCGGGCTGCGCGGCCATGCCCTCGGGCACCTCGGCATAGTGCTGAATACCCGACTGAAACAGCACCGACAACGCCAGCTCAAAGGCATTAGACGTGCGGCGCTCCTTGCCACGTATCTCCGAGAAGGCCATGGGCGTGAAGTCCATTGGGCCCACGGCGTTGCGGGTGAAGGGCAGTGTAGCGCAGTGGGTGGCCTCCTGATCGGTGTTGCGCTGGTCGAAGGTCAGGAACTCGAAGCCCTTCACGGCCTCCATCGTCATCAGGTTGGGGTAAGTCCGGTTCCAGCCCCGCGGGATGGTCGTGCCGTGAAAGTTGACCAGCAGGCCAGCCTGGGCAGCATCCGTCAGGATGTCCTGGTAGTAGTTCATAAACGACTGCCCATCGCCTCCGAAGAAGTCGATTTTTACCCCAGCCACGCCCATTTGCTTGATACGCGCAAACTCTTTGCGCCGGCTTTCGGGTTCAAACAGCACGTTAGTAGGCGTTTGCGGAGCCTGGTTCCAGTGGCCGTTCGAGTTGTACCACACCAGCAGGCCTACGTTTTTGGAGCGCGCGTACTGAGCCAGCTCCTGGGTTTTGTCGTAGCCGATTTGCTTGTCCCAGAGGGCATCCACGAGGCAGTAGCGCCAGCCCATAGTAGCGGCGTAATCGATGAAGCGGCGTTGCACGTCGTAGGTGGTGTTTTGGTCCCCCATCAGCACCCACGACCACGACGATTTGCCGGGCGCCTCGGTGAGCACCGGCGTTGTAGCGGGCGCGCTCAGGTCCGTCGTCAGCGTCGATTCTACGATGGGCGCCAGCGAATTTCCTACTACCACCACGCGCCAGGGCGTACTCCACGGCAAGCTGCTTTCGGGCAGCAGGGCCGCGTCGGGCGTCGTTTTTTCGGGGGCCTGCGGAAAGGCCACGGCATACTCGGCATCGGGCGACTCGTGGGCCAGATGGGTGCCGGCGTAGGTGCGGCCCATGCCCGCCTCGGTCAGCAGCACCCAGTGCCCGGCGGTTTGAAACAAGGCCGGAAACGACCACCCTTGCCCGATGGTAGAAGGCGTGCCGGCCGCGATGCCGCGCTGGTAGTTTTCCTCATACGAGGGCTGCGTGTTCGCAAATCCCGTCTGGGCTTTGGCGTGTGGGTGCAGCCAGCCTCTAGCACTAGTCGGCAAATGAAAAGAAGTGGCTTCGGCCGTGATCCGCTGGACTTCCTTACTAGGTCCCTCCAGTACATACTGAAACGCTACCCCATCATTCGACACCTGAAACACCACGCTGAGCTGCGGCGCCCCGGCCGCCCCCATAAAGTGCAGCACGCGCCGGTTGGCCCGATAGCGGCAGTTGGCGCGCTTGTCGGTGGCCAGCTGGTAGTCGTCGGCCACAGCGGTTTGCTTGTCGGCTTTCGTGAGTTTGAGGCCCTGCGTGAGGTCGGCGCTGGCAAGGCGGAGGCCCAGGCGCGAGGGTCGTAGCAGCTCGGCCTGGCGGTAGCGCACAGCGTAGGTAGGCTGGCCTTGGGCCGTTACATCTACCGTCACCTGCACGGCCCCGTCGGGGCTACTAATCTGGATGGGCTTAGCGGCCTGGGCAGCAGCAAGGGGTAGCACGAGCAGGCAAAGGAGTGGGAATAAGCGCATATTGGGAAAGGTGGAAGCGTAGCTAGCGGGCCGCGTATTATTTCTTGTACATGGGGTCGTGGCCCTCGTACTTCAGCCACTTGAAGGAGGCAGTGTTAGTGGTAGGCTGTCCGGCCGAGGTGCCATACATACCGTAGAGGCAGCCAATGAAGCCACCTGCCACCTGCGTGCTCAAGAAGCGCGCATCCACCTTGTCTTTCAACAGTGTATACTTTTTGCCGTCCTCTGAAAAGCGGAAGCTATAGGTATCACCGTCGGCGTTGATGCGCAGCTGCACTTTGCCGGTCGCCGCTTTCAAAGGCGCTTTCGCCAGCAGTTCGGTGTTCTTCGCGTCGGCCGTGCTCTTGAGCAGCTGCACAACGGGCTTGCCATTCTCCACCGACTTGCAGAGGTAGTAGAAGTGCTTCTCATCTTGGAATACCACCAATCCCGCCGTTTCGTTGGCCGCCTTAGCCGCAAACGTCAGTTCGGTTTCGGCGCTGCCGTACATGTGCTGCTGGCGCTTGCCGATGAAGGCCGGGTTGCCCGTCTCGGCCACGGTTTCCGGCTTCAATTTCAATGTCAGGCCGTTGGCTTTGCTCAGCGAAAAATTCGTACTGTCTACGGTGCGCATAAACAGTAACGCGGGGTCGAGTTGCTTCTCGAAGGTGAGCGTGTAGGCGAAGTTGCCGCTCTGGGGTAGGGCGCCTTTCTGCTTTACCTCGGGGAAGTTGGCTTTGTAGGAATACTGCACTCCGTTGGGGCCAGGCACCGTTACCGGCCACTCATCCTTCCACTCCACAGGCACGATAAACGTTTCGCGGCCCGTGTTATAGAAGTTGTCCTCGTAGGGTCGCACAGCCAGGAAAATAGCATACGTCTTGCCATCGGGTCCTTCTACAAACTGCGCGTGACCAGCCGAAGTGATAGGGTCTTTGCGGTCTTTGGGCAGTTCGCGCTGCGAGAGAATGGGGTTCTTCTCATAAGGCACAAACGGCCCCAGGGCCGTCTTGCCGCGGAACACTACCTCGGTGTGGTTGACCGACGTGCCGCCCTCGGCCGCGTAGAGGTAGTACCAGTCGCCCCGCTTCATCAAGTGCGGTCCTTCAATCCAGACGGGCTTTTTGCTGAGGTCTACTCCCCCGTTCACCACTATTTTGGCTTCACCCACGGTTTTTAACGTCTGCGGGTTCAGCTCAATAATCTTGATGGAGCGGTGCCCATCGTACAGGGGCGTGCCGGGCGGGTCGCTGTTGTAGATAACGTAGGCCTTGTCGCCCTCAAAGTATAGGGAAGGGTCGATGCCCCGCACCTCGGGCAGGAACACCGGGTCGCTCCACGGGCCCGCTGGATTTTTGGCCGTCACCACGAAGTTGCCCTTGTGGTCGATCAGCGTACACGTCACGTAGAACGTGCCGTTGTGGTGCTCAATGGCCGGCGCGAATAGCCCACGGGTCATCCGGTCGCCCATGAAGGTCATTTGCGAAGGCCGGTCTATCACGTTACCTACCTGCTTCCAGTTTTTGAGGTCCTGGCTGTGCATCACCGGAATGCCAGGAAAGTAGGAAAACGTTGAATTCACTAGGTAGTAGTCCTTGCCTACCTTGGTAATACTAGGGTCGGGGTAGAAGCCGGTCAGGATAGGATTGACTAACTCAATCGATTGTGCAGAAGAAACAGCGTTTTGTAGCAGTAGCGCTGCTAGGGCAGTGATGAATAGTCTCGGACGCTTTGGTAACATAGTATCGGGTTCGGATGGCGGTGATGTTTCGAATTGTTTAGCACAAGGAGTAGCTGGCGGTAAGTAGGACGTTAGTTAAGCAGCCGTACGTCGTAAACGCCACCCGCCGTGGAGCCCGCTGCCGCCTCAAATTTCACCGTAAGGGTAGTAGGGGCGTTGGCGCGACGCAGAGATTCGGGTAGGGCGTACTCCACGTCGTAGAAGTCGCTTTTTTGATTGCCCGTGAGCGTTACCTGAGTCAGCGGCGCACCGTTGACCAGAATGGTGAACTGCCGATTTCGGTCGCCGCCGGAGTAAGTGACGCGCAGCGCACGCGCGGCCCGGTTGGGATTGCGCAGCTGGTAGCTGAACCAGCCTGCAGCGTGCCGCCAGTGGCGGTTGCTGTGAATGCCCGTCTCCGACCGGTCGCTTTGGAAATTGTGGTCCGACTCGGGCTGCTGCTCACCGGGCGTTACCTGGTCGATAGTACGGGCTTCCAAGGCGCGTTTTTCGGCGTCGCGGCGGCGGATTTCTTCCTTACGGGCGGCCAAGCCTTCGGGCGTTGTCACGGGCCAATACACCATGTAGCGCGCATCCTGAATCTGGTAGAACGGCACTAGCTGCACGTTGCGGTACTTATCGGAGTTGATGAGGCTAGCGGCGCTGAATGTCAGCGACTTGCCAGCTACAGGCTTGATGCCTTCGGCCACATTCTGACTGGTAGAGACAAGCAGTGGGGCATCCTCCACGGGGTAGAGCGGACCGCTTGCCACGTGCGCCATGCGCTTGCTGTCGGCGTGCAAGCCAGCCAGATCGGTGGTGTCTGTGACGGCGGCCAGCACCAGCGGCCCGTGCACAAACGACACCCAGGGCGAGTGGTCGGGCATGTACTCGGCGGTGGTGTGCATGGGTAGAGCCACCGTCACCACATCGCCCGAACGCCACTTGCGCGTTACGGTAGCGTAGCCCGGCTCGGCGGTGGTAGGCGTCACGGCTTTGCCGTTTATCTGAATGGTTAGTTGACCGGCCGGCACCCAGCTGGGTTGCCGGATGCTGAGGGCAAAGGTGCGCGGCTTTTTCAGTTGCAATTGTAGTTGCGAGCGTTCCTCAAAGGGAAACTTCGTCTGCTGGGTTAGGGTGAGTCCCTGCTCGGCCCAGGCAAGGCGCGAGGGCACAAACAGATTCACCAATAGCTCCTGCTGGTTGCGGTGCGCATACACCAGCTCGCCGTACTTGCCGTGGTTTTCCAGCCCCGAACCCACGCAGCACCAGAAGCTTTCCTGCGGCTGCGAATACACGCGGTAGTGGCGCGGGCGCATGGGCGTGAAGTACACGAAGCCGCCCTCCTCGGGGTGTTGCGTGGAAAGGATGTGGTTGTACATAGCCCGCTCGTAGTAGTCGAGGTAGCGGGTAGATGCGCTGCGCAGGTACAGCTGTTTGCTGAGCTTGAGCATGTTATAGGTGTTGCACGTCTCCGGTCCTTCCGTGCTTTCGAGCATGGAGGAGAAGTTATCAACCGGGTTGAAGTGCTCACTCACACTGTTGCCCCCAATCGATACGGTGCGGTTTTCCACCACGGTTTTCCAGAAAAACGTGGCTGCGTTGGACCAGGTAGGGTTGCCACCAGCTTCTGCCACGCGCTCAAACCCAATAACTTTCGGAATCTGCGTATTGGCGTGCATGCCGCTGAGCACGTCTTGGCTAGCCAGCAGCGGTTCTAGCACAGCCTGGTGCGAGAAGCGCTGGGCCAGCTTCAGGTACTTTGCGTCGCCGGTGATGCTGGCTACGTCGGCAAATACTTCGTTCAGGCCGCCGTGCTCACTGCGCAGCATGTCCTGAATTTGGGCATCGGTGAGGTTGGCCGTAAGGTCCAGGCACCAATCCGTCAGCTTGATCAGCATATCTTTGGCCTTGGCGTTGCCGCCAATCAGGTAGGCGTCGCGCAGGCCGGCGTAGGTTTTGTGCAGGTTGTAAAGCGGCACCCACTTATCATTCAGCCCAAAGCTGTTGGCTTTGATGTTGCCGGCTTTCACCTGCTGCCACATGGCCTTGCCGCCCGGCACGCCCCCAAGGTAGCCATTGCCGTTTTTCTGCTGACAGCGGTTTAGCTCCTCCACCATATAGGTGAGGCGCTGCTGCACCTGCGCGTCGCCGGTGGCGGCATACATAAGGGCCAGCGCCGAGAGATAATGCCCGCCAATGTGCCCATCGAGGCCGGTGTTTTCCCAGTTGCCATAGCGCTCCGCTTTTGGCTGAATGCCGGCCTCGGTCTGGTAGGGAGCCAGCAGCCGGTTAGGGTCGAGGGCCAGTATGTAGGCCTTATCGGTCTGCTGCGCCTGCTGAAACGGACTGTCCATCAGCTGCACCGCCGAAAGGGGAAAACTTTGCAAGACCGTGCTTTGCCCATGGCCGAGCAGGGGCAGCAAGCAAGCGGAAAGAAGTAGAAAACGATGCGTCATGATAAACAATGCTCTGGTTGTATGCGCTAAAGAGAGTCCGGTGCCGAAAAGGTAACGAAATAGAGCACGCCATGCGGGGTAGCACTAGCGCTGCCCCACGCTGTTTTTCGTTGCCGCAGGAGCTGGCTTGGTACCCGTAGCACTTTCCGGCGGGCCCAGGTAGCTGGGCTTCAGTCCGCCGCAGTCTACCACCAGCTTTTCCAGCACCACGCCCGGATCAACGCGCCAGAACTTCAGCATGTGCTTGCCGGGCGTGGCAAGGGTGTGCTGAGTGGTTTTCAGGATGATATTCTCGGCCACAGCTTTTTCCCAGGGGCGGTTGCTGTTGTCGGCTACCATGCCCGTGTGCAGATTCACGATTTGCGGGGCTTCGTCGTCGAACGACACAGCGTAACGCAGCCCTTCGCCACCTGTAAAGTTCAAGGTAGGCGCCAGGTATGCTTGTACAGTGACGGGGCCGGCCGTAGAAAGCTGCATCTGATATTCCAGATGTGGACTGTTGCCGCCAGGTTGCGTAATGGGCGCCGTCGTTGGATATGTACTGATGCCGCCCAGCGTGCGCCCCAGGTCCGGAATAGTTTGCCATTTCGCTTGGCTACCATCCACAGCCTTGCTGTAGTGCGGTGCCTCTACGGACACGTAGCCATCAGCTTCCACAAAGGCCGCGCCCGGCGCGGGTTGCGGCTGTGGTTTCTGCACGGCCGCGGCAACAGATAGCGCTGGCGCCGTAGCCGCCGCTTCGGCAATGGTTTGCACCTCCGGCATTTTGTCGGCCTTCTCGTCGTGCCAAGCCTTGTAGCCGATGTGCATCTGGTCCATCATGTGGTTCCATTTGCCGCCGGCAATGGCGTTGTAGCGCTTCGAAATCTCGGCGTCTTTCTCAAACAGCGCCCTGGCCTTGGCTGCCAACTCGTTGGTGTTGGCTCGGTTGTGCTGAGCGGCTTCATGGTTTAAGGCCACGGTGTAGTACAGCTCGTTCAGGTTGGCGCAGGCCAGCACGGGGTGCAGCACCAGCTCGAAGTAGGCATCTTGCGCTGCGGCGGGAAGTTGCCGGCCAATGGTTTCAGCCTGGGCCAGCAGCTGGTTGTAGTCGGCTACCACGGTGGCAAACTCGCTGTAGTTGATCAGGCTGTAGGTGTTCTGACTCAGCAGCTCAGGCTTGCGGCGGGCGTTGTACTTGGCGTATTTAGCCATAATATCGGCAATGCCCGCGGCGTGCTTTTCGCCAAACTGCTGGGCGGCCCACTGTCGAGTGTATTCGCCTACCTCGTCGGCTTTTATATTGTCGGGGTTCCAGGCATAGTCGAGGAAGAAGCTGATAGGCAACTCCATCGGCTTTAGGTCACCCACATTCACCACCCAAATCTGGTTTGCGCCGTACTCGTGGGCCAGTTGCATTTGCTCGCGGATGCGTGGCAGCGGGTTCGTGTTCAGCCACTTGTAGTTGCGCGGGCCACCCACATAGTCGAAGTGGTAGTAAATGCCGTATCCGCCGGCGCGGGGCTTCTCGCCCAGTTTGGGCAGCTTGCGCAGATTGCCCCAGTTATCGTCGCACAAGAGCAAGGTCACGTCGTCGGGCACGCGCATGCCTTTATCGTAGTAGTCTTGCACTTCTTTGTAGAGCGCCCACAGCTGGGGCGTCTGCTCGGCGGGCTTGCCAGTTACATCAGCAATAATCTGGCGCTGATCGGCCACGATTTTCTCCAGCAGGGCAATATTGCTACCCTCGCTCATCGGCTCGTCGCCGTCGCCGCGCATGCCAATGGTCACTACGTTTTCGCGGGTGCCCATGCGCTGCATGCCACCGCGCCAGAACTCGCGCAGCACGTCGGCGTTGGTCTGGTAGTTCCAGGGGCCTTTGCCATAGCGGCGCCACTCGTCGTGGGCGCGGGTGAGGGGTTCGTGGTGGGAGGTGCCCATCACAATACCGTACTCGTCGGCCAGCACAGGGTTTTGCGGGTCGTCGTCGTTGAAGGCGTTGCCCCACATGGCAGGCCAGAGGTAGTTACCTTTCAGGCGTAGGATCAGCTCAAACATGTGGGTGTACATCTTCGAGTTGAAGCCGCCAAACTTCTCCTTCGTCCAGCCCGACATGGCCGGCGCCTCGTCGTTGATGAAGATGCCGCGGTATTTCACCTTCGGTTCGCCCTGCGTGTGCCTACCCGCCGCCACATACAAGGCCTTTTGGGGCTTGGTTGGCACATCGGCCCACCAGTACCACGGCGATACCCCCATCTGCTCCGACAAATCGTAGATGCCGTAGATGGTGCCGCGTTTGTCGCTGCCGGCAATCACCAGGGCGCGGTCTACGCCGGGCATTGGCTTGTCAACTATTTGTTCCACAAACACTTCCCACTTGCCTGCTACCCCCGACACGTCGAGCTTCTTATCGCGCACCAACTGGTCGATGAGCGGGCTCTTGCCGATGGTGCCAATCAGTACCACTTCCCTACCCTTCGGCGCTTGGTCGGTGGTGAGGGTAGGCGTCACGCTGGTCACGCGGTGGATGTCGACCTGCAAATCTTTAGCCGCTCGCAACACGCCTGGCCAGTCCTGAGCGCTAGCGTAGAGTGGCGCGGCTTTGCCGCCAGCCTCCAGCGCGAAACTGCCCTTTTGCTTTTTCGACGTGACGTAGGAAGTGCCATCAAGGGCTTGAGCGGGCTGCGTGGCACCGAGCGTCAGGCCGGTAACAAGCAGCAAGATGAAGCGCCGGGGAATAGATAAAGAAGGCATAGTAGGTGGGTTAACGCGCGGGTAGGAAACAGGGTAGTAGGGGCGCGTTGCACGCGCCCGTCGTTGCATATGGCAGGTAGGGAAGTTGACCACAACGCCCACGAAAATGAGCTGTGGTGCAACGCGCTCCTACCGTGCAGCCTGCACCACAGCCCGGAAGGCGGGCTTGGTCTGGTACTGACGGTCGAACAGCAGCGGGTAGCTGGTGCGGCCCTTGATGGGCCAATCGTTCAGCCAAGAATCGGCATCTGTCACGCCCCAGAGGGTAATGCGGTCAATCACGTCGCGGTGCTTCCGGAACAACGCGAATAGGTCGGCATATCGTTTCGTGAGTTGCTGCTGCACCGAGTCGGGTAGGCCTGTGGTGTAGACGTTGTACTTGGCATCGGCACCGAAGGTCTCGGCAATGTCGGCGCCTTGGCGGCGGCTGGGGTTAGGCAGCACATCAATATCCAGCTCCGTGAAGTTGACGTGCACGCCCAGCTTCGAGAAGGCCACAATACTTTCTTCTACCTGCGCAATGGTAGGCTTGGTGAGGCCGTAGTGGCCCTGCATGCCGATAGCTGTTACCTTGATGCCCTTGGCCTGCAAGCCTTTCACCAATTTAATCACACCTTCCCGCTTTTCGGGATGGTAGAGGCTGTAATCGTTGTAATAGAGCTCAGCCTTGGGGTCGGCTTTGTGGGCGTACTCGAAAGCTTTGGCGGCGAAATCTTCGCCCAGGATTTCCAGCCACTTGGTCTTGCGCAGGTCGCCCTGCTGGTCGTCGATGGCCTCATTCACTACGTCCCAACCGCCAATCTTGCCTTTGTAGCGGCCCACTACGGTGTTGATGTGGTCCTCCAGACGTTTCAGCAGCACCTCACGGCTAGCGGGTTGGCCGTTCTCGCCCTCAAACACCCAATTGGGCGTTTGCTGATGCCATAGCAACGTGTGGCCCACAATGAACATCTTGTTCTGTTGGCCAAAGGCCACGTAGTCGTCGGCAGGCTTGAAGTTGTACTTGTCGGGCTGCGGGTGCACCGGACCCCACTTCAGCAGGTTTTCGGGGCTGATGGTGTTGAATTGCTGCTTGATCAGGGCCATAGCCTGGGCGTCTTGTCCGCCGATTTGGCGGTAGTTAAGCGCCGCTCCCACGTAGAAATCCTTCTTATAAGCATCTTTCAGGGTCGGCTCCGATTTCTGCACAAAGCCCAGGCAGAAGCCAGCCAAACCGAGATACAATAGGCTGCTTTTAGTTTTCATTGGAAAGTCGATAAGGAAGATCGTAATAGGACATACCGCCCCGCGCCTACCCCCATATGGGGTGGCGGGAATACATACATGGAAAAAATGCTCCCCCCGGTTCGTTGCTAGGCAGCCAACCAGGGAGAGCATTTCATCTTTTCAGCTTAAATATATTGGTTGATCAGGCTTTCCAGCCACTCCTGCTTGCCGCTGCGGGGGGTAGGCTCGCCATGCTCGAAGGCCAGGCGGCGCAGATCTTCCAGGGTCAGCTCGCCGCGCTCGAAAGCCGCGCCCGCACCCGAGTCGAACGAAGCGTAACGCTCGGTGCGGAATTTCTTGTAGGCCGACTTCTCCAGAATGTCGTTGGCAATCACCAGCGAGCGGGCGAAGGCGTCCATACCGGCAATGTGGGCAATGAAGATGTCCTCCAGGTCGGTGGAGTTGCGGCGGGTTTTGGCGTCGAAGTTGATGCCGCCGTGCTTGAAGCCACCGGCCTCCAGAATCACCAGCATCGACTCAGCCAGCTCGTTCAGGTTGTTAGGGAACTGGTCGGTGTCCCAGCCGTTCTGGTAGTCGCCGCGGTTGGCGTCCATTGAGCCCAGCATGTTGGCGTCGGCGGCCACTTGCAACTCGTGCTGGAATGTGTGCCCAGCTAGGGTAGCGTGGTTCACTTCTAGGTTCAGCATGAAATCGTTTTCCAGGCCATACTCTTTCAGGAAGCCGATTACCGTGGCGGCGTCGAAATCGTACTGGTGCTTGGTAGGCTCAGCGGGCTTAGGCTCGATGAAGAACTTGCCAGTGAAGCCCTGCTTGCGGGCGTAGTCGCGGGCCGTAGCCAGGAAGCGGCCCATGTGCGCCAGCTCGCGCTTCATGTTGGTGTTGAGCAGGGTCATGTAGCCCTCGCGGCCACCCCAGAACACGTAGTTTTCACCGCCCAGCGCGATGGTCGCGTCCAGCGAGTTTTTCACTTGGGTAGCGGCATAAGTCAGCACCGAAAAGTCGGGGTTGGTGCTGGCGCCGTTCATATAGCGCGGGTTCGAAAACACGTTGGCCGTGCCCCATAGCAGCTTCACACCGGTTTCCTGCTGCTTCTGCTTGGCGTAGCCCACGATGGCTTGCAGGTTGCTTTCGTACTCTTTCAGGGAAGACGCCTCGTCCACCAAATCCACGTCGTGGAAGCAGTAGTAGGGCGTGCCCAGCTTGGTAAAAAACTCGAAAGCAGCGTCCATCTTATCGTGAGCGCGGCCCAGGATATCACCCTTGGCATCCCAGCCAAACTCTTTAGTACCAGGACCAAACGGGTCGCCGCCGGTGCCGGTGAAGGTATGCCAGTAAGCCACAGCGAAGCGCAGGTGCTCCTTCATGGTTTTGCCGGCTACCACACGGTTCTCATCGTACCATTTGAACGCCAGTGGGTTGTCCGACTCGCGGCCTTCGTACTTGATAACGTCTATGCCTTTGAAATGCTCCGTCTTAGTTAGCGTGTTGCTCGACATGGTGGGAAATAGTTGAAGTTGAAAGAATCTGTTGAGTAAGCGCCTGGTGCCATCGGGCATAGGCTTCCTGATATTGGGTTTGCAAGTCGGGGGTAGGCGCCAGCGTAAGGATGCGCTCCAGGCCTACAAAGGCGTCGGCGGGCGAGGCGTAGAGCCCCACTCCTACCCCAGCGCCGCGGGCCGCACCTTGGGCGGCATCGGTGTTGTAGAGTTCCAGCGTCACGTTAGCCGTATTCACAAAGGCCTCCCGAAACACTGGGCTCAAGAACATATTAGCGTTGCCGGCACGCACGGTGTGCACCTGCACGCCCGCTACCCGCATAATATCAATGCCGTAGTTAAGCGCATACACGATGCCTTCCTGGGCGGCGCGCAGCACGTGGGTGCGGTCGTGGCGCGTCAGGCTCAGGCCCAGCAGCTCGGCAGTGGTGGGCTCGTTTTCGAGGATACGCTCAGCGCCGTTGCCGAAGGGTAGGAACAGCAACTCCTCGGCGCCTACCGGCGCCTGGGCAGCCAGGCGGTTCATCTCATCATAAGGCAGCTCGCCCACAATTTTGCGCAGCCAGCTATTGAGAATACCCGTGCCGTTCATGCACATCAGCATGCCGTTGCGGGGCTGATCGGGCTGGCTGTTCACGTGCACGAAGGCATTCACGCGAGAGCGGGAGTCTACCACCGGCTGGTCGCTGATGCCGTAGACCACGCCCGAGGTGCCGGCCGTAGCGGCAATTTCGCCGGGCTGCAACACGTTCAGGGAGAAGGCATTGTTGGGCTGGTCGCCGGCGCGGTAACTCACGGGTGTTCCAGGTGCCAGGCCTAGCTCTTGGGCGGCTTCGGGCGTCAGGCGGCCCTGCTCGGCAAAGGTATCTACCAAGGTAGGCAGCAAGTCATGGTCGAGACCGTAGTAGTCGAGCAGCTCTTGCGCTACCGCCTGCTCGCGGAAGTTCCAGAACACGCCTTCCGACAGACCCGACACGGTGGTTTGCAGCTCACCCGTCATCTGAAAGGCAATATAGTCGCCGGGCAGCTGGATTTTGTGGATTTGCGCGTATACCTCCGGCTCGTTATCGTGCACCCACTTCAGCTTGGACGCCGTAAAGTTGCCGGGCGAGTTGAGGAAATTTTGCAGGCAATATTCTTCGCCCAAGGCCTCGAAGGCCGCATTGCCGTAGTCTACAGCGCGGCTGTCGCACCAGATGATGGCGGGGCGCAAGACCTTGCCGGCCTTATCCATCAGTACCAACCCGTGCATCTGGTAGGTAATACCTATGCCGGCCACCTGCGTCGCATCGAAACCGTAGCTGGCCTTCAACTCCTGAGTGGCGTTGATGGCTTCCTGCCACCAGCGCTCAGGACGCTGCTCGGCCCAGCCCGCCTGCACAGCCAGGATTTCCATTTCCTGCCGGGGTGAGGTGGCGCTGGCCAAGCACTTACCCGTGTCGGCATTTAGGAGCGCAACTTTCACCGACGAGCTGCCGATATCATACCCAAGCAGGTAGTTCATAGAAGGAAAAGGTAGGGTTAATATTCTCGAAATATACACCCGCACTAAGCAGGATACCAGTCTGAAAACCGCTTAAACGAAGCGTAAAAGCCTTTTTTATATCGGAACCGTTTTCGAAAACGTTTCCGATAGGTGCAATAAACCTATTTTTTTTCTTGTACAGTCTACGGAGTTCATCCTGCTTTGAACGCCATCTTGTTACCGTACGACGACTGTAGCCACGGCTGGCGCGCTGGCCCCTAGCGCCTGACTGCGCTTGCCGGGGAGGGCGCCACCCACCGAAATCGTAACGGGTCCGTTGGCGGCTACTGTTTTGCCTTGGGCGTTAACCAAGGCCAGTTGTTCGGGCGTGAGTGTAAACTTCACAGTGGCGCTGGCACCCGGTTCCAGGCGCACGCGGCGGAAGTTCTTCAGCGCAAACAGCGGCACTTGCTGCCTGGCGCGGGACGGATGCGTTACGTAGAGCTGCACCACTTCCTCACCGGCCATTTTACCCGTATTGCGCACAGTAGCTTCCACCTCCACGGGCTTATTCTTGGCTGCTTTCTTGGGCAGCTTCAGCCCACCATACTCGAATTTGCCGTAGCTCAGCCCGAAGCCAAAGGGATACAACGGCTCCTGCGTCATGTAGCGGTAGGTGCGGCCCTGCATCGAGTAGTTTTCGTAGGCAGGCAGTTGCTCCAGAGATTTGGGGAAGGTGATGGGCAGCTTGCCCGAGGGCGCTACCTTGCCGAATACCACGTCGGCAATGGCGTTGCCGCCTTCCTCGCCGGGGTACCAGGCCAGCACCACGGCATCGGCCAGCTCATGCACTTCGGCTAGGTTCATGGGCGAGCCGCCTGTCACGATGGCCACAATGGGTTTGTCGTTGTTTTTGCGCAGGCCGCGCAAGAAATCAATCTGGTTTTTGGGCAGGTTGTAGTCGAGCCGGTCACCGAACGAGGGCGAGGCAATAGATTCGCCCTCCTCCCCTTCCAGCAACCCATTGATACCCAGCACCACAAACGTAGCATCCACGGTGCGGGCCGTGCCGCTCACCCAGTCCACACCGTTTTGGTTGGGGCGGTCGAGCAGGGCACCGGGGCGGTACTGCATCTGGCTGGCCGGGCTCACGCCGGCCACCAAGCCTTCCAGAATAGTGCTCATGGAGGGGTTCACGCCGTAGTAATTGCCCAGCAGCGCATCTAGGTTGGCAGCGTTGGGACCGGTCACGAAGTACTTGGCCAGATCGTTGCGCAGGGGCAGCACACCGTTGTTTTTCAGCAGCACAATCGACTTTTGGGCCGCCTCGCGGGCCAAGGCGCGGTGCTTACCACTGTTGATGGTTTCGGCGCCCAGCTTGTCGTAGGGACTGCTCCCCTGCGGGTCGAATAAGCCCAACTTGAAGCGGGTGCGCAGCAAAATGGCCAGCGAGCTGTCCATTTTCGCTTCGGTGGTGAGTCCCTTCTGCACCGCTTCGGGTAGGGATGGGTACACACTGCCGCAGTTCAGGTTCACGCCTCGCTCCAGGGCCAGGGCAGCGGCCTCGGCGGGCGTTTTCACCACTTTGTGGCCCTGGTAAAAGTCCACCAGCGCCCAACAGTCGCTTACCAAGTGACCTTTGAACTTCCATTGGCCACGCAGCACATCTTGCAGCAGGTAGCTATTGCCGCAGCACGGTTCGCCATTAGTGGCGTTGTAGGCGCACATCACGGCTTCTACTTTGGCATTCACCAGCTGGTGAAACGCGGGCAGATAGGTTTCCCACAAATCCTGAGGCGAGGCCTGGGCATTGAACTCGTGGCGTAGTTTCTCGGGGCCACTGTGCACGGCAAAGTGCTTGGCGCAGGCGGCAGTTTTGAGGTAGCGCGGGTCGTTGCCCTGCAAGCCCTGCACAAAGGCCACGCCCAGGCGGCCGGTCAGGGTAGGGTCTTCGCCGTAGGTCTCTTGTCCCCTACCCCAGCGCGGGTCGCGGAAGATGTTGATGTTGGGTGTCCAGAAGGTGAGGCCGCTGTACTGCTGGCGGTATCCCTTGGCCACGGCCACGTTATACATGGCCCGCGCTTCGTCGGAAATAGCCGTCGATACACGTTTGGCCAAGTCCTCATCGAAAGTAGCGCCCAGCCCGATGGCCTGCGGAAATACCGTGGCCGCCCCGGCCCGCCCTACCCCGTGCAGGGCCTCGTTCCACCAGTTATACGCCGGGATGTTCAGCCGCTCGATGGCCTTGCTGTTGTACATCATCTGATCGGCCTTCTCTTCCAGCGTGAGCTTGCTGATTAGGTCGTTGACGCGAGCGTTCAGCGGCTGCTTGGGGTCGAGGTAGAGGGCCGTGGCCGACTGCTGCGCCTGGGCACTGAGGCTCAAGCCCGCCAGCAACAGACTCGTTAGAAAGCGTTTGGAATTAGAAATCATCGGTGCGGAATGTAGAAGCGGGAAGGCCTTCTTTGTTGGCTAAGTTGGCGTTTTCGGGGTTGTCGGCCCAGGCGTAGCGCACGGCTACGGGGTCCTGCACCTGGTCGCTCCACACCACCACCTTATTACCTTCGATACGGGCCTGCGCCCAGTGAAATTTATGGTCGGCGCCCGCCACGGCAAAGCCTTCCAGCGGGCCTTTGCTCTGGATTACCAGGCCGCTGCCTACCCCCGAAAACGTGAGGGTAGCCTTGTTGCCGTTCTTTTGCATCGACTGGTAAAGGGGCCCCGAGGCCACCACGTTCTTGTCGCCGTAGGCTACCTTTTGAGCGGCCAAAGCCAGGCGGTGCCCCACAGGCTGCTTGGTTACGGGGTGAATGTCATTCCACTCGCCCAGGCCCAGCGTCACGGCCATGCCCGTGTTGGGCACTTCCAGCAAGTGGCGCTGAATATCGCGGATCATGGCCCAGCCGCTCTCACCGGGCTCCTTCTTGGCGGCATTGAAGTTGGGTAACTGCACGAAGAGGAAAGGCAAATTGGGCTGCTGCAAGTGCTGGCGCCAGTCGGCAATCAGGCTGGTCATCAGGGCCTGGTAGTCCTGCGTCCGGCCGGCGTTCGACTCGCCCTGGTACCACAGAATGCCTTTGATGGCGTAGGGCGTTACGGGGGCAATCATGCCGTTGTACAATCCACCGGGCTGGTACTGAAAGGTGGTGCTACCGGGTGCGGGCGACATCGTGGCGCCTACCTTGTACTGCCAGGGGCCGCGCAAATCCAGCGTCTGGCCGCCAGCCATCAAGCGGTACTCCTTGTCGAGGGTGAAGCCTCCGCGCCCGCCATTGCTGACCAAGCGCACCACCACCGTGTTCTTACCCAGCTTCAGCACGCCCGGCCCAAAATCGTACTTGCGGGGCGGATACTGGTAGCCGGTGCTGCCCACCAGCTGCCCGTTGATATAGGTAGAGTCGGCATCTACCAGCGTACCCAGCTCCAGGCGAGCGGGCTTGCCCACCATGCTGGCCGGTACGTCCACTTCCTTCCGGAACCAGAGCACACCGTTCACGGGTCCCAACGGGGTTTGGTTGGCCCAGTAGCCGGGTACGTTCATGGTGGCCCAGTCGGCGGCGTTGTAGCTGGGGTCAGACCATTTGGTTTGGCCGGGCGCTTCGCCCTGGTCAGCTTTGTAGAGGCGCTGCTGCCAGTCGCGGCCCGCGGCTTGGTCGCGCTGCTGGGTGCTGGCTACCAGAGTGCTGTCCTTGTACTTTTCGGCGGCTTGCTGATAGGTAGGGAATTGCTTGAGGGCGTCGGCGCTCAGCCAGGCTTCGGCCGGCGAGCCACCCACAGCATCTTTTATGATACCAATGGGTACTTTATACTTGGCGTACAAGTCCTTGGCAAAAAAGTAGGCCACGGCCGAGTAGTCGCCAATGGTTTGCGGCGTCACGGGTACCCAGCTGCCGCCTTTCAGGTCGGCTTTCGGACCGTTGAACGCATAGCTCATCGGCACGTTGAACTGGCGGATGCGCGGGTTGTTGGCGGTGGCTACTTCCTCAGGGTACTTGTCGCGCACGCGGGTCATGGTAGTTTCCATGTTCGACTGCCCCGAGCACAGCCACACGTCCCCAAGTAGAATGTTGCTTATTTTCACTTGGTTGCTAGCCGCCAGGGTCATATCGTAAGGACCACCGGCTTTCATGGCGGGTAGGCTCACGCGCCACTGCCCCTTAGTATCGGCAGTGGCGCGGTAGGTTTTACCCTGAAAAGTGATGGTGACTTTCTCCCCCGCTGCGGCCCAGCCCCAGATGGTGATGGGTTTCTCGCGCTGTAGTACCATGCCATTACTCACGAGCTTTGGCAGGCGAATTTGGCTGAATGCTGCCGGGGCGGGCAGCACGCAGGTACAGGAAAACAATACTACTTTTAGAAAGGAATTCATGCGTCAGTGTTTGAATACGCTTGCTCGCAGCTAATCCGCAGCTGCCAGGGACGACCGTAGCAACCGATAATCTCAATACCTAAAAAGACGGGCTCGCGCTTCCTCACACGTACCAGCAACTTGCCGTGCGTGCTACTATACAGTTTACTATCCTTCTGCGCACACAACGCCTCAGAGAAAAAAGAAAAGATTGGCTGCCCAAGACGGGCAGCCAATCTTTTGCATCAGCCTATTGGTAGCTGGGGTTTTGGTAAGCGGCTTTTGCCTCTGCCGGCATGTCTAATGCATCAAGCTGCCCCTGCGGAATGGGGCGTAGGTAGTGGTAGGGTTGGATGGTCCGCGTGACGGTAGCAGGCGTATGGTCGCCGTAGTTGTTGCCCGCAATACGGTAGGTACCAGCCAGCTCGTTCCATTTCTGGGTGCGCACCAGATCAAACCAACGGTAGCCTTCGCCGTAGTACTCGCGCGAGCGTTCGGCCAGGATGTAGTTAATGTCTATAGCGGTTGGGGTAGCCGCTACCATGGCAGCGCTATTATCCTGCACTTTGGGCACGTTGCCGTTATTGTCGAAACGCCACTTGCCGGCCCGGGCCCGAATCACATTGATCAATTCGCGGGCGCTCTTATCTGTTTTAGGAGTTGCTCCTTTCACGGCTGCTTCGGCAGCTACGAAGTATAGCTCAGAGAACTTGGCGATGTTGAACGGACGCGTGCTGGCGGCATTGGGTTGTCCTAAGCCCGTACCGTTATCCGTGCGGTAAGGACCAAGTTTCCACAGCCCCGGATAAACAATTCGACTGATACCATTGGGGGCAATTACCCAATCGGCACGGCCGGGTAGTACGCCTGCGCCTACCCCACTGCCACCGGCCCCGCTGGGGTAGGTAATAGCAGTAGCCGGATCGGCATTCAGGAACGTCAGGATGGCATCGCCCTGGTTTACCGGCAGCTTGTTAGCATTATACAAAGTCGCTTCCGGAACGCCCGTTCCTTTCAGCCAGTTGCCGCGGTATACTGTCGTAAACGTACCATCGTAGCGCGAATCGTTGGTTTTGTCGGCAAAGGTGGTGGCAACAGCGCCGATGGTAGGAGCCATCCGAACCCAAGGACGACCCAACGGCTGCACGGCTTCCCGCTGCACGGAAGACGCATTGCCGGTGCCGGTTGCATCTGAAGTTTTAAAGCTTCTAATGGCGGTGTAGTTCCAGGTCAGCATCCAGCCGGCAAAGTTATCAGGGGCCCCACCGCTACCAAAGCTTAAACTGCTTCCGTTGTATTGCTCGCTGGATTCGGTGTGGTCGGCGTACAACATCGTTTCCGCATTGCGGTCATTCGTGCCCACGTTCACGTCATAGTACGTAGGCAGCAAACGATATGGCCCTGGGTTATCAATACCCTCGGTGGCCACATTATAAGCCTCTTGGTAATACCACTGGGCGTTTTTGCCGTTCGGATCTACCCGCTGCGCGGCCGGATACGTCGGAATATTGTTCGGGTTTTCCAGCCACCAGGCATACGTCAGGTAGGCTTTGGCCAGGTAGAGACGGGCAACCGTTTTGGTTACGCCGCCCGTAACCCGCGGATTAGCCGGCAAATCAGCAATAGCCTTCAACAGATCCGGGAAAACCGCTTTAGTATAGACTTCGGGTACCGTGTTACGGACTGAGGTTCTAATCGGGTTGGTGTTAAACTCCAGTTCTCCCGAACCTAAATCCAATGGCACCCCACCAAAAGTTTGTACCAACAGGAAGTAGTCGAAGGCCCGGAAGAATCGTGCTTCAGCCACCAAGGCCGGCGAAACGGTACCCACGGCGGAAGCATTTTGAATAATGCCGCTAGCCGTATTGATGTTAGGGAATGCCGCATACCATACTCGGTCAGCACGGCTGTTGTTGGCATTCAGTACCGCTCTGCCCGAGAAGTCCATGGCCAGAAAGTTCTCGTCAGCGCTTTGCCCGTAGGTTACTTCGTCCGTTCCGGTTTCGGTAGTGTTGTAATAGTAGGCATCCCCGTAGATGTAGCGTAGGTGAGCGTATAAGGATGTCACCCCTCCGCTAACGCCTCGTTCGGTTTGAAAGAAGCCCGGCTCATAGATACTTCTGGGCTGTTCGTCCAAAATATCCTCACACCCGGTCGCAGACATCGATATCACGGCTGCGCCAATCAGAAATTTTATAGTAGAGCGTTTCATGTCTGATTTTCTTAGAAAGTAAGGTTAAGGCCTGCCAGATAGGTGCGGGTGGCAGGCGCATTGGTACCCAAGGTCAGGATGCGGCTCAGGTTGCCGCTATAAGGCACGGCCGCGTTCTGGTCGCCGAACGAGTTGGTTTCCGGATCCATGCCCGACTCACGCTTGTAGGGCGAGAAGAATACGAAGGGGTTCTGAGCCGTCACGTAAAAACGCATTCTGCTCACGCCCTTGTTTTGCAACCAGCTGATATTATCGAAGTTATAGCCGAGGGTGATGGTGCGAATCTTCATATATGAGGCATCGAAGTAGCCCAGTGTGCTGCCGTATTTTGGATTGTCGCCGCTTCTAGGGCCAGCTGGGTTGGGGTATTTGGCATCCGTATTTTCAGGCGTCCAGTAATCCACCTTCACGTTTCCGCGACGACCAGTCAGCATGTTCAGGTAACCTGCCGAGCCGTAAATGGTACTGTTGAGCAGACCACCGTTTTGGAAGGCAGCCACTGCGCTCAGATCAAAGCCTTTGTAGGCAACCCGGGTATTAAATCCTCCCTGAAATTTGGGGTTAGTATCCAGAATCTGCCGGTCGGCTGCGCCAATGGCGCGGGTAGGAGTGCCATCCGCATTGTAGTCACCGGTATATTTTACCTTGATCATCCCTGCGGCTCCGCCGGGCTCCAGAATGTCCCGATATGGCTCTTCTTGCTGCCAGAGCCCTACTTTCTCATAGTCAAACACTACGTTGATTGGCTTGCCTACAAACCACCAGTTTCCCTCGTCCCGGGTTCGCTCGCCGGCCAGCGCCGTAATCTTGTTGCGGTTGGCGTACATGTTGACACCCGCTTCCCAGGTCCAGCCGTTGAGATTTTCCAGGATTACCCCGTTCAACGAAAGTTCAATGCCTTTATTCTGGGTGGAGCCCACGTTGGCCGTGTAGCTCCCTACGCCTGAGGTCGGCGGCAATCCTACACTAAGCAGTAGGTTTTCGGTTTTAGTAACGTAGTACTCAACCGTACCGGAAAGACGGTTGTTCAGGACCGCAAAATCCACCCCGTAGTTCCAGGTTTTCGAGTACTCCCAGCCCAATTTTGAGTTAGGCAACTGGGTTACAAATAGGCCGGTCTGGTAGTTGGTAGGGCCAAAGTTGTAGGGGCGGGTTGACAGCAGGCCCAAGGTAGCGTACGGTAAAACTGCCTGGTTTGACGTGACGCCGTAGCCAGCCCGGAATTTCAGCAGATTTATGGCCGTCACATCCTGCATGAACGACTCGCGGGCTACGTTCCAGCCTACTGATACAGCGGGATAGGTATTCCATTGGTAGCCCGGCGAGAGGCGCGAGGAACCGTCCGAACGAACCGTAGCCGACAGTAGATACCGGTCGTCGTAGGAATACATCACGCGGCCCATATAAGACAACAAACCAAATTTTTGGTACTGCTGGTCACCAGGGTTTACCGTGATTAAATCGGGCGTCGTCAGCCCCAGGTTGTAGAACTGGAAGGCGTCAGAAGGAATATCCCGGGCATTAATCTGCGACCGGTTAAACACGTTATTGGAAGCCGAGTATAGGGCCACCGCATTTATATTATGCTTGCCAGCAAAAGTGCGGTCGTAGGTCAGCAGGTTTTCGACGGTATAATCGGTCGTAACGGAGTTGCTAACCGAGGCCGTAGAAGGGTTAGTAGGATTGTCGGAGCCGATACCCTGCCCGGTATAAGAGCCACCCTGGCTCTGGCGGTAGTTTACCCCCAAATTGAGGCGATACTTCAATCCTTCTACTCCCGGAATCTTAAACTCCCCGTAGATGGAGTTGTAGCTGGCTAGGCTTCGCGTTTGGCTCAACCATCTATCTTTATTAGCCTCTACGACATCTCTGGTATACACCCATTGGTTATCTGCCACCATGCTAATAACTCTTTTTAAAGAGCCGTCGGCGTTGTACGGATTGGCAATGGGGGTTGAGTTCAATGTACCGTATATGCCTACGTTGGAGCCTTCTGTTAGGCTATAGCTATTGTTTACTGTGAAACCCAACCGGACATATTTACCCACGCCCTGGTCTAGTCCTCCACGTACCGTATAGCGGGTGTACTGCTGGGTAGGGATTACGCCTTCTTCCTGGTAATAGCCCGCGTTGAAGTTGTACCGCCCATTCTGCGTGCCGCCGGAAATCCCCACGTTCTGGTTGATCTGCATCCCAGTTCGATAGAGCTTGTCCTGCCAATCGGTATCCACGTCAGGCGACTCATCTAGGCCGTACTGAACAGCGCCGGTGGCGGGGTTGGAGTACAGGCCCGCAGCCCGGCGAAGCTCAACAAACTCGGGCCCATTCATCATGGGGTATTTGGCGAAGAGTGTTTTCGCGCCCACAAACCCATCGTACACTACTTGCGCCTTCTGCCCAACTTTGCCCCGCTTGGTGGTTACCAGTACCACGCCGTTGGCTCCGCGCGAGCCGTAGATAGCGGTGGCCGAGGCATCTTTCAGAATGTCAACGCTCTGGATGTCGTTGGGGTTGATGTCGCCGATAGAGCCCGGGAACGGGATGCCGTCCAGTACGATCAGCGGATCATTACTAGCAGTAAGGGACCGTACCCCGCGGATGCGAATCTGCGTGGCAGCGCCCGGCTGCGAGGAGGTCTGCGAGAACTGCACACCCGGCAACCGGCCTTGCAGAGCCTGCGAGATGTTAGCCGAGGGCACTTCACGCAGATTTTCACCGCTGATAGAAGCCACTGAACCCGTTACGGCTTCTGCGCGCTGAGTACCATACCCCACCACTACTACCTCATCCAGCGCCTTGGTATCAGTTGCCAGCTTGATGTTCACAGTGGCGCCCGAAACAACTGCTTCCTGGCTTACATAACCGATAGCGCTGAATACCAGCGTGCTCCCAGCAGGAACCGACAGCGTATACTCCCCACTGCTATTGGTTGAGACGCCATTGGTGGTACCTTTTTGCAGAACCGTAACGCCGGGAATACCTTCGTTGCTATCTGCCCCGACAACCTGGCCGGAAACTGTTTGTGAGGCTTGCGCCATCACCTGCGCAGTCGGTAGAAACAGACTAACAGTGGGTAGTCCTACGGCCGCAAACAGCGGCAAACTCAGGCCTAAGACCGTTTTTCGTAATGGTGAATGCATGGTGGTAGGAATTTGGAGAAACATTAAAAACTAGAACCCAATAGAATTGCCGCCATCCACGGGCAGCGAGGCGCCGGTGATGTAGCGGGCCGCGTCGGAGGCCAGGAACACAGCGGCATTACCAATGTCCTCGGGCTGGCCAAACTTGCCCATGGGCGTGCGGCGCATGGCCCGGTCGCGGCGGTCGGGGTCATTGTTCATGGCGGTGCGGCTCATGGCTGTTTCGATGAAGCCGGGTGCAATGGCATTCACCCGCACCCCAGCGCCTGAAAATTCCGAGGCCAGCACTTTTACCATCCCTTCCAAACCTGCCTTGGAGGCTGCATAGGCGGCTACCCGGTCGATACCGTAGTAGGCGGCCATGGAGGAAATCATCAGAATTACGCCGCGCTGGCGGGCCATCATGCGGCGGGCGCACACGCGGGTGAGGGCAAATACCGCGTTCAAATTGGTGTGCACGATGCGGTCAAATTCCTCGTCGGTTACTTCCAGTGCGGGCTTCTTCATGTTGATACCGGCGTTGTTGACGAGGATATCCAGCGGACCGTGTGCCGCCTCAATCTGCTCCACCAGTTCCTCCAGCGACGTCCGCTCCGTCACGTCGTTTACCATGTAAGCGGCCCGTTCGCCCAAGCCGGCTACAGCCTCCTTCAGGACTTCCTCGCGGCGGCCGGTAATCACCACAGTAGCGCCGGCCGTGAGCATGCAGCGGGCTATTTCTAGCCCAATGCCGCTGCCACCGCCCGTAATAAGGGCCAGGCGTCCTTCCAGGGAGAAAACGTTATGCGGCTGCGCCGTCGGGTGCGACGCGTGGCCGTTAGAAGCAGGAGAAACCAAATGCGTGTTCATGTACCAGGAAGCCAGGCAATTGAAAATGAGAAAAATAACTAGCGAAGTTGATAGGTATCAACTTGTTCTTTAATGTCGGCTAGGGTGCGGGTGGGCGGCGGCAGGCCCGGCGGTAACGGCCGGCGCGCTATGGATTGGAAGTAGAGCACGCAGGCATCGCGCCACCACAGGGCCTCGCGCTGCTGCACGTGCAGGCGAGCCGTCACGTCGGCGTGCAGGGCGGGGTCCACGGCGGGTTGCACCTGCGCCCACTGTTGCTGCATCCACTGCACCGAGTCAGCGCCGGTGTAGTAGCGAGTAGTTAGTTCGTTCCAGAGAGTGCGGCCGGTACTGAGTTTATAGTCCCAGGGCACGTGGTGAAACCAGAGCAGGTAGTTGAGCGGGCAGGTAGCCAACGTGCCCCATTGCTGCTGCACGGGCGGGTAGTAGAGGCTGAGGGCATTGCTACCCTGGGCGGTACGGTCGAAACCCAGGCCCTCGGCGTCGGCCCGGTGGTAGTACACGGCGGTCCAGTCGGGGCGGGCACTCTTGGCCAACCAGGGCTCGGGACCATAGTGCAACGTCTGCCCCATGATGTGGTGCAGGCCCATCGGCGTAGTGTAGCGCACGTAAATGCTGCGCGACTGTTCCAGCAACGCCACAATGGTAGCAACGGCCTTGGGTTCTTGGGTCAGCGTCATGTGCGTCCACTCCTGCGCAATAGCTTTGGCGGTGAGGGTATGGTCCCAGGCCAGGCGCCCGAAAGCGTACCAGTTGGCTTGGCCCATGGGGTGGCCCGTCCAGTTGCGGTCGGCGCCGATGTTGGCTACCCCGGCAATGCCGCTGATGCGGTGTTGGTCTAAGCTGCCGTCTACCACCTTGGCTACCGTCGAGCCCCGCCCTTTGGCGTAGGTGTCGGCTTCCAGGCATTCTTTGATCAGGGGAGCGAGATACACTAGGTGGGTAGCAAAGCCCAGGTATTCCTGCGTAAGCTGCACTTCCAGCACCAGCGGGGTGCGGGGCATCTTGCCAAAAAGTGGGTGAAACGGCTCCCGCGCCTGAAAATCAATCGGCCCGTTTTTCACCTGCACTAGCACCTTGGGGGTGAACTGCCCATCCAATGGCTGAAATTCCTGGTAGGCTTCCTTGAAACGGTCGCCGCTCCCGTCGGCCTTGTACACGAAAGCGCGCCACATCACAATACCATCGTGTTGGCCCAGGGCTTCGGCCAGCATGTTGGCGCCTTGGGCGTGGTTGCGGCCGTAGTCCTGCGGGCCTGGTTCGCCTTCAGAATTCGCCTTCACCACGAAGCCCCCAAAATCAGGCACGGCCCGGTAGATTTCGTCCATTTTGGCCGCCCACCAGCGCTTCACCTGTGGGTCCAATGGGTCGGAGGTAGGGAGACCACCCAGTACTTTGGGCGCCGCCCAAAACACCGACAGATACACCCGAATACCATAGGGCCGCATTACGCCGGCCAGGGCGGCTACTTTGCGCAGGTACTCGGCCGTGAGCAGGCGGGGGCTAGCATTTACGTTGTTGAGCACTACCCCATTAATACCAATAGAGGCATTGGCGCGGGCGTAGTCTTGGTAGCGTGGGTCGAGCACCTCGGGCAGTTCCTGCCATTTCCAGATGCTGGAGCCTGCATAGCCGCGCTCCACAGAGCCGTTGGGGTTATCCCAGTGATTGAGAAGGCGGTATTGAATCTTTGGTTGGCTGCTCAAGTTGATACCGGCCAGCGACTGACCGGTTTGCAAGTGACGCAGCAGCGCAAAGCTCCCGTAGAGCACACCCGCATCGGTAGGGCCGCTGATGCGGATGTTGCCGTCTTGGGTGGTTACCCGGTAGCCCTCACGGCCTAAGGCGACGTCGGGGGCTACGGTTAGCATAATCCCACCTTTGCCGCGCGCCTCCCCTACTGGCACCGCCTGCCCCAGCAGCGCTTGCAAACCCGTTTGCAGCTCGCGAGCAGCGGTTTGCAGGGTAGCCGACGCGTTGGCTGGCACAGCAATGAAGCGGGCATTGCGCAACGCCGCCTTACGCTGACTGGCCTCTGGCAACTGGTCGTACTTCAGCCACAGCCTGTAGCCATCGTCGGCGAGGCCGCGGTGGGCGAGTAGACATAGCAGCAGAAACAGAAGGTAGCGGTACGGCATAGAGGGAGCGAACTGGCCAGCTACTCAGCCGGCCATTCTTGTGTCTTTTTATTTTGAAAATCAGCTAGTTATTTATTGTCAGCGCGCATCAACGGAGAGCATGGCAAGCGTCGATTTCTCTGCGGCGGCTTGGTCCGACAAGCTGCGGCGGATACCTAGCTCCAACCCACGCAACTCGGCCAAGCCACGCAAGCGGCCAATAGCCGAGTAGCCAGGATAGGTGCGCTTTTCCAGGTCGTCGAGCATCTGGTGGCCGTGGTCGGGGCGCATGGGGAGGGTGGTTTTTTCTTCACCAGCAGCTTCCCGACGCAGCTCTTCTTCTACCAGCGCCCGCACCACGGCATACATATCCACGTCGCCGGTGAGGTGGTCGGCTTCGTGGAAGTTGCGCGGGTTTTCCTCACGCTTGGTGGAGCGCAGGTGCACAAAGTGGATGCGGTGCCCCAGGCGTTGTATCATGCCGGGCAGGTCGTTATCAGTGCGTATGCCCAGCGAGCCCGTGCAAAACGTGATGCCGTTGGCAGGCACTTCGCAGGCCGCGAGCAGGGCCGTGAGGTCGGCCTCGGTGCTCACCACACGGGGTAGACCCAGTAAGGGGTAGGGCGGGTCATCGGGGTGGATACACAGGCCGATGCCTAGTTCCTCGGCCACGGGAGCCACGGCCCGCACGAAGTAGTGCAGGTTCTCGCGCAGCGCAGCCGCGTCGATGGCAGCGTATTCGTTCAGTAAGGATTGAAACTGGTGCAGCTCAAACGCTTCCTCCGAGCCGGGCAGGCCCAGCAGCACTACGTTGGTGAGGAGTTGTACTTCCTCCGTTGTCATGGCCGCAAACTGTTGGCGGGCAGCTTCTGCCACGGCGGGCTCGTAATCTGCCTCGGCACCGGGACGGCGCAGAATGCACAAGTCGAACAAAGCAAAGTCCTGCCACACAAAGCGTAGCGCCCGCGAGCCGTCGGGCATGGGGTAGCTTAGGTTGGTGCGCGACCAGTCCAGCACGGGCATAAAGTTGTAACACACCGTGCGGATACCACAGGCCGCCAAGTTGCGCAACGATTCCTGATAGGCGGCAATGTACTGGTCGCGGGTGGGGCGACCTTTCTTGATATCCTCGTGTACGGGCAGGCTCTCCACCACCGCCCAGTGCAGGGGTGTCTGCTTGTCGTTGTCGGCTTCAATGAGTTGCTGACGCTCCTGAATAGCCGCTACGCTCCACACTGCGCCTACTGGCATTTGGTGCAGTGCTGTTACCACTCCCGCGCAGCCTGCCTGCCGCAAAGCAGCCAACGAAACCGGATCTTGCGGACCGAACCAACGCATGGTTTGCAACATGACCTTTACTTGTTATAATACAATTTTAAGACACATTACAGCTTCAGGCAGACGTATGAAGGCGTACGTTACTCTATTGCTTTTGTGCCTCAATTCCTGTCGAAGTTAACCATACAATCGTCTCCGCAAACGTTACAGTAACCCTCCAAATGACTGTTTGCATAAATAAAACTATCGTAAACGTTTTCGAAAACGGTTCCGATAGGTATTTTTTTCGTTACTTCGTTAAAAAAATATTTGTAGTTTATCTTTGAATAATGAAACGACTATTCCTGTGCGTTTATTTGTTTGATACTACTTCCCTTTCCCAAAATACCATTCAACTATGATGAAGTGTACCAAGTGCGGCTTAGCCGATTCTGTGATGCGGGCTGGGTTTATTCGGGGCCGCCAGCGTTACTTCTGCAAAGCCTGCGACTATCACTTCACTGATGCCGCCTCGGCCCCTCCTACCCCACCGCGCAAGCGCCACCAGACTACCATCAGCGATGTGGCCAAAGTGCTGGGCGTGGCGCCCTCCACCGTGTCGCGAGCCATGAACGGACACACCGACATCAATGCCAACACGCGCCAAGCTATTCTGGAGGTAGCCCGCCAACTCGACTACCAGCCCAACTTATTGGCCCAGAGTCTAAAAAGCAGCGAAACCAATACCATTGGCGTGGTGATACCCGATATTGAACGGCCGTTTTTTGCTACGGCTGTCAGCGGTATTCAGCAAGTAGCAGCCGAGGCGGGCTACCGCGTGATGATCTGCCAGTCGAAGGAATCGTATCAAATGGAGGTGAGCAACGTGCAGGCGCTGGTAGCTAGCCGGGTAGACGGTCTGCTGATCTGCCATTCCCGCGAAACGGAAAATTTCGACCACGTGAAGCCGCCCGCCAGCCGGGGCATTCCGGTGGTGCATTTCGATAGAGTCAGCGACGAGATAGATAGCGCCAAAGTGATTCTGGACGACTGGCACGCCGCCTTTGTGCTCACGGAGCACCTAATTGAGCAGGGCTGCCGGCGCATTGCCATTCTGGCCGGACCTGCGTCGCTGCTCATCAGTCAGCAGCGGGAGGCGGGCTACCTCAGCGCCTTGCAGAAACACGGCCTGCCGATACTCGACGAATTACGCGCCCACATCAACTTCCGGTCTGAGGCAGCCGAAGCAGCCTTGGCTACTTGGCTGGCCCTACCCGAACCGCCGGACGCCATCTTCGCCATCAATTACACCAACGCCTTCGACCTGATTCTGGCCCTGAAACAGCGCAACCTCCGCGTGCCGCAAGACGTGGCCATTGTGGGCTTCGGCGACGAGTTTCTGGCGGCCCTTATCGAGCCAGGCCTCACCACCATCGACCTGCACCCCTACCGCATTGGGCAACAAGCGGCCCGTCTGTTCTTGGAGCAGGTACAGCAAAAGGAAAACTTCCAGCCCCGCACCTTCGTCATTGCCGGTGATTTAGTAGTGCGGCAGTCGTCGTTGAAGAGGAGTTCTTAGGGGGTAAGAGGGTAGGAAGTAAATGTGTCATCCTGAGCACAGCGAAGGACCTT
>NZ_JAHWGL010000169.1 GCF_019334315.1 Hymenobacter profundi | reverse complement strand
CGCCCTGCGCCAGGCGGACTTACAGTGGAGTGGCGAGTTGGTATTCAAGGGACTTAGCGCGTTAGGGGGACAACGGTTCGCCGCCGTGGAGTCCCTCGACGCCATGAACCGCATGGGAATTAATACCCTCGTGGCAACCGTGATTCCCCAGACCCAGCTAACCAGCCAGTTTTTTACCAGTATTACCGAGGCCCGAATGTGGGCAACTGCGCCTTTTATTTAGCGCCGACGTTAAACAAAACAGTCCGTCTTACGTCAAGAAATCTATGCCAATCGCCTTACTCGTGCTCATAAGCCTGTTTGTGGGCTTTGCTCTCTTTGTCGGTTTTGCCATTCGTAAACACGCGAAGGAGGTTCTTGCTGCTCAGCAGCAAGAACCGGAACCCGAAGTAAGCACCTCATTAGTATGACAATCCTGAGCTAGTTTGTATCCACTACTGTGCTGGTAGATATTTCGCGGCCACTTTAGGGTAGTCCTTCCATACTTGATCTTCCGCCTGTTTACGGGCTTTATTCTCTTCGAATAGGGCTAAGTAGCTGCGGGCGTACCGTTCTGCTTTTGCCTCCGCCGCTGCTTGTTTACTGCCTTGCCACGCCGCTAAGGTGATAAACAACAGCACCACTCCCAACGAGATCAGCGCCGAGTGCCAGTTGACGAAGCCAAAAAACGGCGCCTCAATCGGGACTCGTTGCGGGATGCTGGCCCGAATCGCTTGCAGCTGCTGCACCTGCGCGGCCGTTTCCTTTACCCCCTTCGCGAGTGTCGCTTGCATCGTGGCCGTGGCCTCGGCCATGATGCGCGCTGTTTCCGTGTTGGTAGGCATATGCGGCACGATTAGCTTGGCCGCCGCCTCCCCGTTGAGGGTAATGCGGTACCCCTGCTGGGCTTGGCTCAGCAGCTGCTCGCCTTGCGCCTTGACCTGCTCCAGTAGCTGGTGCAATTCGGCGGCCGTGGCGGGCTTACCACGTTTGATGAGGGTATCGATCCCGTCGCGCATCTGGGCCACGGTCACAAACAGGTCACTGGGTTGGATTGCTTGCATCACAAAGGGGGAAAGAAAGGGAGAATTATAGCTCTAGGCCGCCGTCACGCTCGCGACGAGGGGGTTGCTGCTTTCGGGTAGCGTGCGTTTGCTGTCGGGCCAGTTCCTGGGCTTGGCGGGCCGCTTCCTGCGCCTGTTGGGTAAAGAGGCGGTTCAGGGCTTCGGCCGCATAGCTCTGCGTAGCCTGGCTCACCACCTGGGCCAGCGCTGGGGCCTGCGCCTGGTGCTGGGCAAAGGCCTTTTGCAGGTTGCCGGCACTGAACGCCTTGCCGACCTCGCTGCCCTTCATCTGGTGCCCGTCCTTCTCGAACACCACCCCGTACACCGCTGGCCCGCTCTTTTTCTGGTGCACGCTGGGCTTTACGGCAATACCGTAGGGCGTTAGGCGCGTTTGCAGCTGCTCGAAGCTGGCCGAGTAGGGTGCGGTCTGACTCAACGCATTGGCTACCTCATGCCGCGCCCGCTGCCAATCCGCGGCGCGCTCCGCTTTAGGGGTTGCGGCCACTGCCTGCCGGTGGGTGGGGCCGACCTCGCGGGCCTGCTCGCGGCCCCGCTGCTCGGCCACCGTCAAGCCCAACTGCTGCTCTAACCGCTGGCACACGCGCCGGCTCTCCTGGCCAATGAAGTTGTCGGCGATCGTCTGCCCGTCATTGTCTACCCGGTTTACCACCAGGTGCGCGTGGGGGTGGGCCTTATCAAAGTGCTGTACCAGCGCCCATTGCGTATTTTCTAGCTTCATCGCCTGCACGTAGGCCCGCCCGGCCTCGCGTAGCAGCTCGCTCAACTGCGCGGGGCTGCGGCCGACTGCATCCTCAGCCGGCAGGGCCAGCGCGACGTGTAGCACAGCGTTGCCTAAGCCGGGGCGCTGCGCCTGCTGGTACTGGAAGTCCTGGGCCATGTGGGCAGCGCTGTCGGTGCGTACCCCCTCCGCGTCGAGCACCTGCGCTTGCTTGTCCTCTTGGAACACGTAGCAGCAGATGCCGCTGAAGTTCTTGCCAATTTTCACTTTGCCAATCATGGGGCCGTGGGGGAAAGAGCGTTCAGCAACTGTTGCACTTGAGCAAGGGTCGTGCGGGCTTGGTCCTGTACGTCCTGCCCTACTCGGGCTTGCACGATGAGCTGATTTAAGTTCGTCGCCAATTTCACCAACTGCCGGTACTGTTCTCGCTCCTCCGGCGTCGGCTGGGAGCGCAACACCTGTACGCCAGCCAGTGCGGCCCGAATAATATCGGATCGACTACGTCCTGTTTCTATTGCCTTCTGATCAAGCTCCAGTAACTGCACACTATTGAGTCGGATCTGAATCGTCTCGTCGTAGGTGAACAGGGCCTGGGGACGACCAGGAGCACGCTTCTTTTTAGGCGGATCAGAACTGGAATCGGACGAAGACATAGCAGTAAAAAGCAAGTTAGGCGAGGGCTCCCCGCAGGGGCAAGAAGAGGGAGGCCGGAGGCCGACCGGGGTTTTTGCAATGCAAAAACACTTCTTGCTTATCGCCCAGACGACCCATTGAACGAGCTTCAAGGTACGACTTCGGCAGCACATGAGCAAGCGGGTAGCAGTACAGGAATACTCGGGTAGCATCTGCTATCTTCGCCCCACTTGCACGGTTGTCACCCCGCCAACGCATCGTCTGAAAAGATGAAGCCCCGGCAGGGTCAGAGCTGCCAGGGCTTCAGGAAGTGGGTGGTTCGCACACCCTACAACCTGTCAGTTATGGGAAAACGTGCAAAGGCGAAACCAGCTAGCATGGCCGGTTGGTTTCGCATCCCCCTCGAGTTGCTGAAAGCAGCCGTAGGGGGAGCAGTTCGAGCGGTGATTAGTCACTGGCTCGGGCATCCGTAGGATAACGGCGATCAGGGTTTCGGCTCTGGTCGCCGTTTGTGCTTCTACGCAAAGCAGAGCACCGAGGACACAGCGAAGATACAGACTTTGAGCAATGCGTTGTACTCGCGTAGCCCCCTCTCCCCTACTGCCCCTGTCTTCCCACGCCCAAAAAGGCACATAAGCATAACAAAAGCGAATATAAACTATTGATTACTAGTTATATAGTTTATATTGAATATTTGCAAGTTACTGGCTTACAGGACTTTTGCTGTTTTTGTTTGCTTGTGGGCTATCCACACGATTTGAAAGCTTTTTCCTCGCGCGAAACAGCAATTGTTGTATTTGTATCTATTTGTTCTATTTGAGGGGGCCATAACACACTATAAATCAATAATTTACATCACTTAAAAACGGGTTTTAGTGTGTTTAAAACGGGTTTTAGTGTGTTTAAAACGGGTTTTAGTGTGTTTAAAACGGGTTTTAGTGTGTTTTAAAACGGGTTTTAGTGTGTTTAAAACGGGTTTATAAAACGGTATTTGTATTAGATACACGTTATTGGCGTATAATTGCAAATGAATCAGCTAAATAGCGTGCTATGAAGACGGAGTTAGAAATACGCCAGCACAACGCATTGACTAATGCCCGATATGAATACAGTGAGTTGCAACTAGACCTATTCTTTTTCATCATCTCTAAGCTGCGTAGGGATGACAAAGACACGATCTATCAACTGGATATCATGGAGTTATCCCGCTTGACAGGCAAACGATATAATGGGGCTTATCTACAAAAAGCCACGGCTGATATGGGCTCCCGTATGCTGGAAGTTGAAGATGCTAACGAGTATCAGCAACTGTGGATGTTTCAGCGGATTCGTTACCTCAAAGGACAAGGAATCATTGAATTTGACTTAACAAAACACGTTTTACCCTACCTATTTGAGCTGAAAAACAACTTCACCTCTTATGAATTAGCCGCTGCGCTGCGCCTCACGAGTAAGTACGCTAAGCGTATCTACCAGTATTGCAGCCAATGGAAAGACTTAGGGGAGACTAAAAAGTATGAGATTCTAGAATTAAAGCGAATGCTGGGCCTAGTTGATGATAAAGGAACAGACAAAATGCCCCGTATAAGCGATTTCAGAACTAGCGTTCTTGACATTGCCGTCAAGCAGATCAATGAACACACCGAGTTGAGTATAAGCTACAAGCTCGAAAAACGTGGTAAAGCATTCAAAAACGTTGTTTTTACGGTCAAACCCCAAGCTTTAGCCGAGACCATTCCCTTCGACTTAGTGGCCACGGCTGAACCGCTACCAGGTATTCAACAACACCATTACGACAACGCTGCCCGCGTCCTCGACGAGCTGCGCATCACCGATGCCAAGCACCGGCAAACCATCCTGGCCAGCGCGGCTCACGTCGCGGAGGTCAACCGCTATAACCACGACTTGAAAACGGGTAAAATCAAGCCCTCTCGCAATCCGGGGGGCCTGCTGCTCGTGCGCCTGGGTCTAGTTGCTGCCAAAACCCCGAAGCCCGTTGCCTAATCGTTCTGGGCAGCTGGCTTGCCTCTCCTGTATGCGCCATAAAATCTATCTCGAACTCGTCGTTCTCAAACCGGAAAACGCGGTGCACCTCACCGAGGCCGAACAGAATGCCATTCCGTGCCACTTTTTGCTCGCTCAGGAGGCCGAGAAGCGCATGATGGTCATAGAGTACACCCCGGGGTCTGAACATGCCACCAGGGACAGAATTATTGCCATTCACCTGCGCGCCTATTCCCGACGCTATCAAATCCTCAGCTACCAGGTCTTCGACGACTTCGTGCCCACTCTACCGGCACATGTCGTTAACTAAGCTACCTAAATAGAATTTTAGGGGTAGTAAGGTAGTCAACTTCTTTCTCGTTGGTTTCTGGGAAAAGTTGCTTAACATAATGTACGTTCTCGGACTGACCTCGGAATTACCCAGTTTCTACGCTCTCTTTCTCGCTAGCTGCTAGCTGTATTTTTTTAAGAGCGCACAGGGAAGCGCACAACGCCTCTATACGTTGCGCCATCAAGTCCTGTACCTGCTTCCAGCCTAATGTACCACACACGTACTGTGCGTATAATGCGAGTACTTCCGTACGCGGTTCTATCCCACGGGCGCGTACGTTTCGCAGTGCTTGAGCCACAACAATGGCTCTCTGCGACTTCTCTAAGTTACTAGCACTCATATTGCTACCATTAATAAGGTTGAGCTTGGCAGCAAGATATAAATTTTGGCGCGCAGTCACTTACCTATCTTTCTGTACGTCACGCCCTGCGCTAGAGGACTTCGAATAGTTCTTGCGATAGGTGTCCACTTGATTGCGATAGAATATTCCCTGGCGCGTCAGCTGCTCATTCACCTGCCGGATATGCACCAGTGTGGATTGCTATTTTAGGCGTTACAGCAGAAGACGGTTTGCTCCTACTAGCTTTGTGGGAATAGCCTACCTACCCAACTTCGTTGTCCTGTCTGCTGCCAATGGAAACCCTTTTCAGCTCGCCTTACCTGCACATTCACTTGCACCGCACGACTCACCAGACAATGGAGTTGCAGTGGTTGGATTTTGTACCGAGCGCCGATTTTCGGGCCTCGATGCTCGAACTCATGCGGCTGACCCGGCAGCACCAAGCACAGGCGCTGATTGCCGATAATCGGCTCTTGCGCGCCCTGCGCCAGGCGGACTTACAGTGGAGTGGCGAGTTGGTATTCAAGGGACTTAGCGCGTTAGGGGGACAACGGT
>NZ_JAHWGL010000168.1 GCF_019334315.1 Hymenobacter profundi | reverse complement strand
GCGTACTTCTGCGAGAAACCTACCCCTCGCATGATTGTCAACCCTACTCCTACCGGCTGGCAGGTTATCTACCAGCAAGCCCACGCCTTATTGGCCGCCCAACTTGCCTGGCAGTGGCCACCTTTCCTACCCACCGACCGCTGGGTAGGGCTGCTGGCTGCCACCGCTCAGCACGACGACGAGCAGCAGCGCTGGCGCGGCCACTACGGCCTTACCGCCGCCGGCGCCCCCGCCGACTTCACCCAAAAAGAATTTTCCCTGGAGCAAGCCGAGGGCGTAATGCGTGCGGCCCGCTTTCAGGGGCAGTGGCGCAGCCTGCTTACCAGCTTGCATCTGAGCTTTTTGTATGAGCCGCAGCGCGGAGAAAATACGCAGCAAGATGCCTTCCTGGACGAGCAGCAGGCCCAGCAGAAACAGTGGCGCCGCGCCCTGCACGTAACCAAAGCCGAGGCCCAGCGCGCCTACGCCCTGCTCCAATGGTGCGACCGGCTCTCCCTGATTTTGTGCCGGCAGGAATTGCCCGAACGAGGACGGGCGCTCGAAATCAGCGAGGGGCCAGACGGGAAACGGTATACCGTGCACCGCCCTACCCCCGAAGGACCGGTGCTGGTATCGCCCTGGCCCTTTGCGGCCTCAGAATTCGACGTGACGGTGGAGGCCAGTCAGCTGCACGAGTTGCAGTTTCAGGACGATGCAGCGCTGACGGCGGCCCTGCACGTGGCCCCCATCGAAACGCTACAGTGGGGCCTGCAGCGGCCGCATTAGCTAACTCATCGCCTGGTAGTGCGTACTAGTGAACAATCTTCACCTGTAACAACTGCTATATGGCAACTCGGTATACTGCTGCTAATCTGGGCTCTATCCTCAAATGCACGGCCAGTAATTTTATTGAAAACAACTCCCTTCGCCTAGCTGGAGCCTTGGCCTACAACGCCATTTTCTCGTTGCCACCGCTGCTGTTGATTGTTATCACAGCGGCCAGCACCTTTCTGGATCAGGAGGCCGTTACGGGCAAGCTTTTCACTCAGATTGATGGCCTAGTAGGGGCTAAGGCCGCAGCTACCATTCAGGATTCCATTCGCACCTTCAATCAACAGCAGCAGGGCGGCATATCGGCCATCATTGGTGTCGGCACGCTGATTTTTGCAGCTACTACATTCTTTGTCACGTTGCAGGAAAGTATCAACAGCATCTGGAACGTGAAGGCTAAGCCCGATACGACCACGGGCAGCGCCTGGAATTTCGTGCGCGACCGGCTCCTGTCATTTGGTTTGATTTTGAGTGTGGCGTTGCTTCTGCTGATGTCGTTCGTTATCAGCGCCTTGCTTACGGCATTCACAGACTATCTGTCCCGCCTTCTTCCCGGCATCACTTTGGTATTAATTAAGGTGATTGACTTTGTGGTATCGTTGGGCGTTACCAGCCTACTGTTTGCCATGATTTACCGCTACCTACCAGACGCCATCATTCGCTGGCGCGATGTACGGATTGGCGCTCTGATTACCGGTACTCTGTTTTTGTTGGGTAAGTATCTGATATCTTTCTATATATCCAATTTTGATCCGGGTTCAGCCTATGGCGCGGCGGGTTCCATCATTGTGCTGCTGGTCTGGATTTACTACTCTTCCCTCATCATTTTCTTCGGGGCCGAATTCACGCAGGAGTATGCTGCTGCCTACGGACAGCGCGTGCAGCCCAAGGCCCACGCCGTGCGCATTGAAACCCGCGAAGTGCCTTTCCACAAAACAGAAGACAGTGTAGACAGCGGCCGGCCAGAGCCCGAGGGTGTTTGGCGGGATACGAAGCGAAAGTAGATTGTAGAAGTCTAATAAGTAAAAGGGAAACTATATTAGAAAGTTCTGATATACAAATAGCTATACTGAAAAAGAATAGCTTAATCGGGCATATGTAACGTCTAATTCTCTATACGAATGTTGATGTGTGAATGAGAAAGTAGATAACAAAAGTGCTAGGTTTGAGGGCTTTGCATTCTACTTCTTATTCCAATGCGTCTACAGGGAATTGCAGCCTGCCTGGTTGCTATAACTAGCTGGTGTAGCCTTACTGCTCGTGCCCAACAACCCACCGGGAGCGGCCATACCTACGTGGTAAGCTCGCAGGTAGGTGAAGTAATCGACCACCAAGAAAAGGTCCGATTTGGGCTATTCCCGTACTATGCGGCCGACAATTTTCAGGAGGCTCGGTTCCTGCAATATTTCAGTGCCGATAGCTCTAGCAACTCCGTGGTGCTACAGGCTACCATGCGCAGTGGCGAGCTAAAGACCCGTCGGTTCACCGAAAGCGAGTTGCAAGATGTTCGCCGTCAGATTGAGGGGCGTAGTCAGGAGTTGCAGCAGTATGGCGCCCGGAACGCAGTAGCTGGCGACTCCATTGGAGGTACCTACTCGGTGGAGCTGCGTTCCGGTACCAGTTTCGTAGGGGTGTTGCTGGCACGCAACGATAACGAGTTAGAGTTTGATGCCCAGGATATTGGTCGGGTTTCGATTCAGAAGAGCAATATTCGCAGTATGCAGTTGCTTTCTGAAACGCAGCTGCGCAAAGGCTGGGAGCCCGTGGGCAATGGTACGCGAATGTTTTTTGCACCTACAGCCCGCAATTTGCGCAGGGGTGAAGGCTACGTGCAGGATATCAACATTGTATTGCTCGGTGCCAACTATGGCATCACGGACCACATCTCAATCGGGGCGCTGGTTCCCGCCCTTCCAGGGGTAGGCCTCAACGTCTTTGCCATTACGCCGAAAGTTTCGGTACCGATTAGCGAGAAGTTTCACGTGGGCGGAGGGCTGCTCTATGCCTTTGCATTTGGCTCTGGGGGAGGTATTGCCTACGGTGTGGGCACCTATGGTACCGCCGACAATAATGCAACGCTGGGCCTGGGGTATCTGGTTGGAAGCGGTGATGTTGATGCCTCACCAGTTGTGTTGGTGGGTGGAGCCACCCGCATTTCCCGACGGTTTTCGCTGCTAAATGAAACCTATATTACCGATGGCTTTCTAGCTGGGTTGGTAGGCGCCCGAGTGTCAGCCGCCCGTGTCAGTGGAAGTCTAGGTTTTATCTACGGTACAGGCATACCTATTTTGCCGGCCTACTTAGAAGTAGCCTATCGTTTTGGGCGGGTGCGGTGAGTAGTAGCCGTAATAATTGTCGTGCTTGACGTAGCATATTCGCATTCTACTTTACTTTATGAAGTCACTATCCTTCTGTTCCTTCTTACTCTCCTTTTCGTGGTGTATTACATGCTATGCTGGCACGTCGCCAACAGCTCCCGATTCTATTTCGGGTCAAACGCAACTTATCAAGCAGATTGCTGCTGAAGCATGCCAGCAAATGGCTGCCGACAAACAACAGGACTCCTTCGCTACCATGCGTCCTCCGCAAGCGCAGGACACTTTCGAAAAAATACTACTAGCGACAATCAAACGGAGAGAAAGCACTATCCGACAGGTAGCGCGACGGAGTAACGTGCCAGGGGCCTACGAACAGCTATTAGGGAGTTTAGCGACTCTGGTTTCGGTGCAACTGGTCAGAACGTGTCCAGATGCTACCATGCTTTATGGTCGGTTTGCAGGCGCACGGAGTGCTGAGCCTACCCCCGCCGAACAAGCGCTTATACAAGAATGGGGCGATGAGCTGTGTCAGCGTCTGGCCGCTTTACAGAAAGCAGGACGTTTACAGGGCAAAACGTCTGCCGAGTGCCTGGAGCTTTTTCACCAAGAATATACTGCTTCTCTTACAAAGCGTGGCCCTCAGATTATGCAGGTATACGGCTCAGATGGTAATAGTCAGATGGTTGTAGACTTATTGAGTAACCGAATTACCCAGTACATGCAGCAACACTGTCTGCAAACGCTTCTGTTGCTGCGCGGAACGGATGCGAAATAAACAAGAAGGCCGCTGGTAGTTGCTACCAGCGGCCTTCTTGTTCAAGAATTGCGCTTTACTACGCAACGGCTTCCGCCTTCTCCTTCACTGCCAGCTGGCCGCAGGCCGCGTCGATATCTTTGCCGCGGCTCCGGCGCACGTTGGTTTGCACGCCCCGGTCGGCGAGGTACTTGTGGAAAGCCACCAGCTTATCGTCGGCGGTGTTGATGTAGTCGGCGTTTTCGATGGGATTGTACTCGATCAGGTTCACCTTGCAGGGTAGCCACTTCGAAATCTGAAACAGCTCCTCGGCGTCTTGCAACGTGTCGTTGAAGCTCTCGAATACGATGTACTCGTAAGTTACTTTACGGCCGGTTTTCTGGTGGTAGTACTGCAACGCGTCCTTCAGCGCGGCCAAGGAATTGGCCTCGTTGATAGGCATGATTTCGTTGCGCTTGGTATCGTTGGGGGCGTGCAGGGAGAGGGCCAGGTTGGCCTTCACGTCGTCGTCGGCCAGCTTCTTGATCATCTTGGCAATGCCGGCCGTGCTGATGGTGATGCGGCGCGGGGCCATGTTCAGGCCATCGGGGGCGGTGATGCGTCGCACGCTTTCCACTACGTTGGCATAGTTCAGCAGCGGCTCGCCCATGCCCATATACACGATGTTGGTGAGCGGCGTGCCGTACTGCGCCTCGCACTGCTCCCGGATGCGTACTACCTGATCGTAGATTTCGGCGGCATCCAAGTTGCGCTTGCGGTCCATGTAGCCGGTAGCGCAAAACTTGCACGTGAGCGAGCAGCCTACCTGCGAGGAAATACAGGCCGTCATACGTGTGTCGTGCGGAATCAGCACGCCTTCTACCACGTTGCCATCGTAGAGCCGGAAAGCCGACTTGATGGTGCCATCGTTGGAGAGCTGCTTGTTCTGCACCTGCACGCCGTTAATCACAAAATGCCGGGCCAACAACTCGCGGGTAGCCAGCGAGATATTGTTCATCTCCTCAAAGGAGCCGGCCGTGTTTTTCCACAGCCACTCCACTACCTGCTTGGCACGGAAGGGCTTTTCGCCGTGCTCGACCATGAAGGTTTTCAGGTCGTCGGCGGAGACTTTGCGAATGTCGCGCTTGGAAACTACGGGCAGCTCTATCATAACCGCAAAGATACAACATGCGCGGCGGTTGGGTTCCCGAAAATCTTCGACTTCTACTAGCTTTTAGTTGTGTACAGGGTAGAGACACAACCTATTGTGTCGTATTGGTGCGACTGTTGGTAGGCTGGTGCAGTTCCATTTGGTCAGTGGTGAGACGCAGTAGGTTGTGGCGCTACCTTGTGCCTATGTCCGTTTTGGAAACGGATAGCCCGAATTTTATAGCGGCCTACCGTGGTGCATTCCTCAAAATAACGCCTACCTTACCGGCCTAAACTTTAGGGGTGTTCTGCTACGAGCGGGACTGAGAAATACCCTTGGAACCTGATCCAGGTAATGCTGGCGAAGGGAAAAGTGCAAGAAGCGGACGCCTCCTTGGGCCCGCACGGGCGTGCGCCACCTAGAGTTTATTGTTTCTGACAGCCAACCAACTATCCGTTGCTTGTATGCTTCTCTATGTCAACAATAAACCGCACCAGGCCTGCCTCCCTACCCCCACGCTGGCCGATGCCCTCCTCGATTTGCAGCTCGCCGAACAGCGCGGCATTGCCGTGGCCGTGAACGACGCCGTGGTGCCCCGCGCCGAGTGGATGCGCCACCAATTGCGTGCCCAAGACCGCATCACTGTTATCCGCGCCACGCAGGGCGGGTAGGGGCGCGTCTGTCATCCTGAGCGCAGCGAA